>DATDMT010000160.1:0-11661 GCA_036518635.1 Rhodocyclaceae bacterium
CCTGATGAAGGCGGTGGACAAGTTCGAATACCGCCGCGGCTACAAGTTCTCCACCTACGCCACCTGGTGGATTCGCCAGGCCATCACCCGCTCCATTGCCGACCAGGCGCGCACCATCCGCATCCCGGTGCACATGATCGAAACGATCAACAAGCTCAACCGCATCAGCCGCCAGATCCTGCAGGAGACCGGTGCCGAGCCCGATCCGGCGACCCTGGCGATCAAGATGGAAATGCCCGAGGACAAGATTCGCAAGATCCTGAAGATTTCCAAGGAGCCCATCTCCATGGAAACCCCGATCGGCGACGACGACGATTCCCACCTAGGCGACTTCATCGAGGACCAGTCCACCCTGGCCCCGGCCGACGCCGCCCTGTTCGCCAGCCTGCGTGAAGTCACCAAGGAAATCCTCGACAGCCTGACGCCGCGGGAAGCCAAGGTACTGCGCATGCGCTTCGGCATCGAAATGAACACGGACCACACGCTGGAAGAAGTCGGCAAGCAGTTCGACGTCACCCGCGAGCGCATCCGCCAGATCGAAGCCAAGGCCCTGCGCAAGCTGCGTCACCCGAGCCGTTCCGAGAAGCTGCGCAGCTTCCTCGACTCCGAAACCTGACCCTTCACCGCTGCCCTGCCTCGGCAGGGCGGGTGCGGGCCTCTAGCTCATGCCTGGTTAGAGCAGCGGACTCATAATCCGTTGGTGCCGAGTTCGACTCTCGGGGGGCCCACCAGTAATCAAGCGGGTTTCAGCGATTTTGCTGGAACCCGCTTTTCTACAAATCGGGCCCAGTTTCTACAATTACCGCCCCCAACGCGGGTTCAAATCCCGCCCCCGATTTGGCTATGGCCTAGCAAATTACTACTAATTTAGTTGCAAATTAGTAGACTGCTGGCAATTAGGTTTCTATACTGATTTCTACTAATTCAATTACAAATTAGTAGAAAAATGAAAATCCCCCTTGCGCCCAGCGATATCAGCCTGTCCCTCGGAAAATTGAATCCCGAGGAGTTATCCCTCGTCTTCAAAGCGACCACCCCGCTACCGGAGGGAAAGTATCTCCATTGGGATCAGCTACGGCATCGCACTCCGCCCGAAGGGCTTTCTCACGAGGCCTGGTGGGCCGGTGTCCAGGTGGGACGCAGCGCGATATTGCAAAACCTGCCGCTGCTGGACAAGCGCGGCCAGCCCTTTCGCTTCGCCACACCGGCCCCGATACTCATCGATCTTCACCACATTGACCGGGACGCCGCCGGCCAGATTCGCACCCCGACGGACGGCCCTATCCAGGCCGACCCGCAGCGCTACCTGCTGAACTCCCTGATCGAAGAGGCGATCACTTCCAGCCAGTTGGAGGGCGCATCCACCACGCGGCGAGTGGCCGCGGCGATGCTACGCGCCGGCCGGGAGCCGCGAGATCACAGCGAAACCATGATCTTCAACAACTACCGGGCCATGGAGCACCTGCGGACCCTCAAGGATGTGCCGATCACGCCGGCGCTGATTCTTGAGCTTCACCGGACCTTGACGGAGAACACGCTGGAGAACCCGGCGGATTGCGGCCGCCTGCGTACCTCCGATGAGGTTCGTGTGGTGGACAACCGGGACAACACGATCCTGCACGAGCCCCCCGCCCACACGGAATTGCCGGAAAGGCTGGAGCGGCTCTGCGCTTTTGCCAATGCCGACGAAACCAGCATGCCCTTTGTGCATCCGGTGCTGCGGGCAATCCTGCTGCATTTCATGATCGGCTACGACCATCCCTTTGAAGACGGAAACGGCCGCACTGCACGGGCGCTGTTCTATTGGTCCATGGCCCGCAGCGGCTACTGGCTGATGGAATACACCTCGATCAGCCACATCCTGAGAAAGGCGCCCTCCCAGTATGTGAGAGCCTATCTGTACACCGAGACAGACAACAACGACACAACCTATTTCCTGCTGCACCAACTAACGACCCTTCGGAACGCCATCGCTTCCCTGCATGAGTACCTGGCTCGCAAGGTGAAGGAGCAGCAAGAAACGGAGCGGCTGTTGTCTGCATCGCCCAAGCTGAGGACGCGCTTCAATCATCGGCAGATTGCGCTGCTCACGCACGCACTCAAAGGCGCGGGCGAGGGATACAGAGTCGACGCCCATCAGCGATCCCACGGCGTTTCATATCAAACGGCCCGCACCGACCTGCTCGATCTACACACGCTGAAACTACTGGAGATGGACAAGCAGGGCAATGCCTACGTCTTTTTCGCCCCGGAAGACTTACGCGCACGCCTGGCCGGCCTGGCGAAATAGCCGCCCCACGCAGGCACACCGAGGCGCACGACGCAGCGCAAGCGGGCCGCCCTTGGCGTTGTAGAATCCGCGCCCCGGCCGATATTTCGGCCAGCCGAGCCTCCTTGACCGCCCCGGTTTCGAATCGACTCGGCTCAACTCAGGCAGGGGACTGCCAACCCAAGGAAACCACCATGAGCGCTCTGCCGAAATGCCCGCAATGCAGTTCCGAATTCACCTATGAAGACGGCAATCTGTACATCTGCCCGGAGTGCGCCCACGAGTGGTCCAAGGACGCCGCCGCCGAGCAGACGGAACAGGCCAAGGAAGTGCGCGATGCAGTCGGCAACGTGCTGCAGGACGGCGACACGGTGACCGTGATCAAGGACCTGAAGGTCAAGGGCTCGTCGTCCGTGGTCAAGGTCGGCACCAAGGTCAAGAACATCCGCCTGGTGGATGGCGATCACGACATCGACTGCAAGATCGACGGCATCGGCCAGATGGGCCTGAAGTCGGAATTCGTCAAGAAGGCGTAAAGCGGTGATGGGCCGGCTGATCAAATACTGCTGGCCGCTGGCCTGCCAGATCGGCCACTACGCGACGCTGTATCTGCTGGACGATCCGGCCATGCTGGCGCTGGCGTTCTGCTGAGCACCCAATCCCAGCACCCGTAAGGATTTGGCAGCGGCCAGGTCCTTTATTCCCTACTGATCGATACCGACGACGTCGTCCGCTTCAAACTCGTCGGGAATCGAGCCGTCGCCGATGCCGGTGACCATGGCCGCCAGGGTGTCGCTTTCCTTGACGAAGTATTCGGCGCTGATCGGATCGAAGAAACGCTGGCCGAGGGCGACATCGCTGAATTTGATCCGGCTGCGATTGGGAGTGGAGGCCATGCGAATTCACTTGAGAAAAGATTGTCGGGCCGGGATTTTACCGTAGCGCGGCTTGCCCCTGGCACGGCGCCGAACGCGAAAAATGCCCCCGGTCCGCTTTGTGCGGTACCGGGGGCCTCCCCCTCCAGATGAAAGTCGGTCAGGCAGCCAGGGCCATGGCTTCCGTGGCCAGGCCGGGAGGGCATGCCTGGGTTGAGAGGATGGTCCATTCCTCGGTGGAGAAGCGGCGCGAGCGGGCGATGAAGCCGGGGCCGTATTCCGGCGCCAGGGACTGCTCACCACCTTGGGCGGGCTCAGCCACGTCGAGGATCAGTTGGACATGCTGCCAATATCTTCGCTGCCCGCCGTCGATATAGAAGGGGCAGCCGGCGATTTCTCCGATCCACACCAGCGCAGGGTCCAACGGCAATTCACCGTCGAGGGTGCAGATCACCGTGTTCGGCTCACCCCATCCGCCGGCTAGCTGCAGCACCAGATCGCCGTGCTGTTCGCGCAGCCGGTCAATCATCAGGCGGGCCCGAACCGAGGCTACAACGCGCTTAACCATTCCAATCTCCTTCTGCCGTCCACCACGGCGGCCCATGTCGGGCCGCCAGGCGAACGACTTAACGATTGATGACGTCGCCCTTGAGGCTGCCGAGCAGGCCCATCACTTCGCCCTTCTCGGCGGCGGGCACCTTGAACTTGTCGAGGGCCTTGACCGTGTCTTCGGCGAGGGCGGTGAACTCGGCCTCGCTCAGCTTCATCCCGATGTGGGCCGCCTTCATGTCATGGCCTTGGTACTTGCAGGGGCCACCGCTGGCCTGGCAGAGGAAGTCCACCAGTTGGCTGCCGAAGATTTCCGGCTTGGTCTTGGCAAAACGGCCGTTGATGCGGGCATCAGCGGCGACCTGTGCCCACAGTTCGCCGACCACGGCGGTCAGCGCCGGCTTGCCGCCGAGGCGCTCGTAAAGATTCTTGTCGGCAGCCAGGGCGCCGCAGGAGAGGGTGGCAGCGCAGAGGCCGGAGAGCAGCAGACGGGTAATCAGGTTCATGACGAATATTCCTTCGGTATGTTTTGCGATGGGCGGCAAGGGCATCAGACCGTGGTCCGGTTGCCCCACTTGCCGTGGATGTTGCAGCTAGAAACGGCGAGCAGTTCGTCGCCGGCCTTGAGACGCTGGGTGAAGCCGATGGTGGGCAGCGAAGCTTCGGCCTGGGCCGGATTCATGCTGTGCTCGGCCACCAGTTGGCCGTTGATGAACAGCGCGATGCCGTCGATATGGTGGTCCTTGGTGGCCTCATGTTTGGCTTGGACGGTGACGCGATAGAACTCACCGGCGGGCGTCTTGCCGTAGGCGACGCCCTTGCTGTCGACCTTCTCCAGAATCAGCGCCGGGGTGTGGGCGGTTTCCAGGCCCGCTTGCAGGTTCTTCGGATCCTTGGCGAACTTCACCTCCTTGGCGTCATCGGCTGCCAGAGCGGAGCGATTCAGCGTAGCGCCCACGGCCAGCACGGCGGCACCGGCAGCGGCGCTTTTGAAAAAGGAACGGCGGGTGATGCTTGGCATGGCAACTCCTAGTGGCATGGCGGACAAGGGAATGCAGCAGACGACGGCGCCAATATCGGCGAAGGGCCGCGTAGCGTCTGTAACCTTAGTCACACAGGGGTCGGCGCGAGATCGCCGTACGCAAGCGGAGGGGGCCAAAGCGGGCCCCGGTGGCGCGCTAGAATCGCGCCTTCCCCTTCCCCACCTGGAGCCACCATGCGCCTCGGCACGCCCCTCTCCCCTTCCGCGATCCGCGTCATGCTGCTGGGCAGCGGCGAACTCGGCAAGGAGGTGGTGATCGCCCTGCAGCGTCTCGGCTGCGAGGTGATCGCGGTGGATCGCTACGCAGACGCCCCGGCGATGCAACTGGCCCACCGCAGCCACGTCATCGCCATGACCGACGGCGCCGCCCTGCGCCGCGTGGTGGAACTGGAGCGGCCGCATCTGGTGGTGCCGGAGATCGAGGCCATCGCCACCGAAGCGTTGGTGCAGATGGAGGCCGAGGGCCTGGCCGAATTCATTCCCACCGCCCGCGCCGCGCAGCTGACCATGAACCGGGAAGGCATCCGCCGCCTGGCCGCCGAGGAACTCAAGCTGCCGACCTCGCCCTACCGCTTCGCCGATTCCCTGGCCGAACTGCAGACGGCGATTGACAGTGGCATTGGCTACCCCTGCGTGGTCAAGCCGGTGATGTCCTCCTCCGGCAAGGGCCAGTCGTTGCTGAAGGGCCCGGCCGATGTCGCCAAGGCCTGGGACTACGCCCAATCCGGCGGCCGGGTTGGCGCAGGGCGGGTGATCGTCGAGGGCTTCATCGATTTCGACTACGAAATCACCCAGCTCACTGTGCGCGCCGTGGGCGATTCCGGCGCGGTGGAAACCTTCTATTGCGAGCCCATCGGCCACCTGCCGGGGGCCGGCGACTATGTCGAATCCTGGCAGCCGATGGCAATGACCGACCAGGCCCTGCAGCGCAGCCGCGAGATCGCCCACGCCGTCACCGCCAATCTCGGCGGCCGCGGCATCTTCGGCGTCGAGCTGTTCATCAAGGGCGACCAGGTGTGGTTCTCCGAAGTCAGCCCGCGGCCCCACGACACCGGCCTGGTGACCCTGGCGACCCAGCGCTTTTCCGAATTCGAACTGCATGCCAAGGCCATCCTCGGCCTGCCGGTGGATACCAGCCTGCGCCGCCCCGGCGCCTCGGCGGTGATCTACGGCGGCCTGGAGGAAAAGGGCATCGCCTATGAAGGCGTGCGCGAGGCGCTGCAGGTACCTGAGTCGGACCTGCGCCTGTTCGGCAAGCCGGAGAGTTTCACCAAGCGCCGCATGGGCGTCGCCGTCGCCTGCGCCGACGACACCGACGAAGCCCGCCGCCGCGCCAAGCTGGCGGCCGGCCGGGTGAAGCCGGTGAAAGCTTGAAGACCTCACCGCAGAGGCGCAGAGGCGCAGAGAAAACCAAGGGGCTGGAAACCAGCAGCATTTTCTCCGCGCCTCTGCGCCTCTGCGGTAAGGATTTTTCGCAGTTGTTAATCGCTTGGCAGCGCCGTCACGGCCGCCACGATCTGCCCTGGCAGAACACCACCGATCCCTACCGGGTCTGGCTGTCGGAAATCATGCTGCAGCAAACCCAGGTGGCGACGGTGATGCCCTATTACCGGCGCTTCCTCGAACGCTTCCCGACCCTCGCCGATCTGGCGGCGGCGCCCGCGGAGGACATCATGGCCCTGTGGAGCGGCCTCGGCTACTACGCCCGCGCGCGCAACCTGCACG
Source organism: Rhodocyclaceae bacterium (assembly GCA_036518635.1). GTDB lineage: Bacteria > Pseudomonadota > Gammaproteobacteria > Burkholderiales > Rhodocyclaceae > AWTP1-18. Next base: position 6,461 of record DATDMT010000160.1, read on the forward strand.
CCTGCGCCAAGGCGGTGGTGGCGCAACACGGCGGCGCCTTTCCGCGGGATGCCGCAAGCATAGCCGAGCTGCCGGGCATCGGCCGCTCCACCGCCAATGCCATCGCCGCGTTTTGCTACGGCAGCGCCACCCCCATCCTCGACGGCAACGTCAAGCGGGTCTTCGCCCGCTGTTTCGGCATCGAGGGCTTCCCCGGCACCCTCTCCGTCGAACGCCAGATGTGGGCTCTCGCCGAGGAGTTGATGCCGACCCAGGATGCCGCGGCCTACACCCAGGCGCAGATGGACCTCGGCGCCACCGTCTGCAGCCGCGGCAAGCCGCTCTGCGAGCGCTGCCCGTTGGCGGAAATCTGCATCGCCCAGCGCGACGGGCGCCAGGCCGAGCTACCGACGGCACGGCCGAAAAAGGCCCTGCCGGAGAGGGAGAGCATCTACCTGGTGCTGCTCGACGATGCCGGCGTGCTACTGCAACAGCGGCCGCCGAGCGGCATCTGGGGCGGCCTGCTGTCGCTGCCGGAACTACCGCCGGGCGCCGAGCCGCAGCAGTGGTGCCGCGACACCCTGGGGGTGAAGACTGTCGCCTTCGAGGAACTCCCCGCCCTGCGCCATACCTTCACCCATTTCCGCCTCACCCTGCGGCCGCTGCGGGCGCTGGCAACGCCCCTGCCCAGGGCCATGGAAGACGGCTTGCGCCACTGGCCCAAGGCCCGCATCGACGAGGCACCGCTGCCGACGCCGATCCGCGCCATCCTGGCCCAGGCGCTGGGCGATGAGCCGGCAACACCACACAGTTCACAGTAGTTAGCAGGCGAGATCGGTTACGCTGCGGGCCACGCGCTCGCCAAGCAGTGCAGCGCGACGACATCGAATTTTTCAGAGAGGTTGACCATGTATTCCATCGACAACAAGGCCCTCATCGGCGCCCTGCTTTCCCTCAGCATTTTTGCCGCTGCGCCAGCCCTGGCGGATGACGCCAAGACTGCCGTCGGCGGCGGCCTGGGCGCTGCCGCGGGCGCTGCCATCGGCCAATCGGTAGGGGGCAAGACCGGCGCCGTGGTCGGTGGCGCGGTCGGCGGTGCCACCGGCGCGGCGGTGACCACCAAGGGTTCCGGCAAGGACGGCGCGGTGATCGGTGGCGCCGTGGGTGGCGCAGCGGGTGCCGCCGTCGGCCAGTCGGTCGGCGGCAAGACCGGCGCCGTGGTCGGTGCCGGTGTCGGCGGCGCGGCGGGCGCCACGGTCGGCAAGAACGTCGGTGAGGATGGCAAGGCCAAGCCCAAGGCGGTAGCGGTGGTCGGGCACGAAGAGGGCGACCGCGATGGCCGCCACAAGGGCAAGCACAAGAAGAACAAGCACGGCAAGCATAGCCGCTGCGACGAACCCCATCCGGGCCGCGGCCACGCCTACGGCAAGTACAAGGACTGCGACTGAGCATGGCAGCCGCACCTGAGCGCTGTCCCTGGTGCGGCAGCGACCCGCTCTACGTCGCCTATCACGACGAGGAGTGGGGTCGCCCCTGTCACGACGAACACAAGCTGTTCGAGCACCTGCTGCTGGAAGGCGCCCAGGCCGGCCTGGCGTGGATCACCGTGCTGCGTAAGCGCGAGACCTACCGCCAGGCCTTCGACAACTTCGACGCCGAACGCATGGCCCGCTACGGCGCGGCGGAGACGACGCGGCTGCTGGCCGATGCCGGCATCGTGCGCAACCGCTTGAAGGTCGCCGCCTTCATCCGCAACGCCCAGGCTTATCTCGACCTGCGCGAGGAATTCGGCGGGCTGGATGCCTACCTGTGGCGCTTCGTGGACGGCACGCCGATCCGCAACCGCTTCCATTCCATGAGCGAGGTACCGGCGAAGACGCCGCTATCGGATGCGCTGTCGAAGGACCTGGCCAAGCGCGGCTTCAAGTTCGTCGGCTCGACGATCGTCTACGCCTACATGCAGGCCATCGGCATGACCGATGACCACTTGCTCGGCTGCTTCTGCCACGGCAGCAAGTAAGCGTGTAGGAGGGCCGCCTCGGCCCGACCGGGCGGGGAAAATATGCAAGCGCTGCTGTCGGGCCGAGGCGGCCCTCCTACAAAGAACCCTCAGGTTTCCAGCAAGCCCTTGCCGGCGCAGATGCGGAAGATTTCCGCCAGGCGTTCGGAACATTCCTCGGTTTCCAGCAACTCCTGGCACAACGCCGGGGCCAAGTCGAGCAGTTCGCAGAAACGGTAGCTGAGCCAGGCGGCGTCATCCAGCCGGTCCGCGGGCGGCGGCTCTTCGCCGGCCATGGCCATCGCCCGGCGCAACACCGCCACCAGGCGCGAGTATTCGTCGGCCACCGGCCGGCGCGGCTCGTTCGGCCAGAGCTCGACGCGAGCCCGCAGCAGGCCGGAATTCTCGACCCAGCGCTCGATCACGCGAAAGCGTTGCTCGCCACGCACCAGCACTTCCAGCAGGCCCAACTGCGGCATGTCCCACTCAGCGATGCGCGCCACGGTGCCCACCGGGTGCGGCTTGGCTGGCTGGCCCACTTCCTTGCCCTCAGCGATCAGACAGATGCCGAAGGCGCTGCCGTCGCGCAGGCAGACCTTGGCCATGTCCATGTAGCGCGGCTCGAAGATCCGCAACGGCAGCGCGCCTTCCGGAAACAGCACGGTGTGCAGCGGGAACAGGGGGATTTCGATGATCTGGCTCATGCCGCGAATTACTCCGGCTCGCCCCAGGGTTTGATCAACTGATGGGGCACGCCGAGTTGATCGAGGATGCGCGCAACGACGAAGTCCACCAAGCCCTGCACGTCGTCCGGCCGATGATAGAAGCCCGGGTTCGGCGGCAGGATCACGGCACCGGCGCGACTCAGGCGCAGCATGTTCTCCAACTGGATAGCCGACAGCGGCGTCTCTCGCGGCACCAGGATCAACTTGCGGCCTTCCTTCAGCACCACATCGGCGGCGCGGCTCAACAGATCGTCGGCCATGCCTGCCGCCACCTTGGCCAGGGTGCCCATGGTGCAGGGGCAGATCACATAGGCATCGGGCGGATTGGAACCGGAGGCCAGAGGCGCGTTCCAGTCGTCACGGCCGTAGACGCTGAGCTGGCCCTCCTTGGCGCCATAGCGCTCGGCCAGCACACGCTGGCATTCGCGCGGCTGTGCCGGCAGCACCAAATCGCATTCCTGCTTGGCAACGATCTGTGCCGCCTGGGAATACACCAGCCAGACCCGCACATCGGCGGCGAGCAGGCATTCGAGCAGGCGCAGGCCGTAGGGCATGCCGGAGGCGCCGGTGAAGGCTAGGGCGACGGTTTTCATGGTGCGGAAGACGTGGGCGTAGAAGCGAGCCGCGCAGTGACCAGTCCGTTCACGATACCGAAGATCAGCGCTGTCGTCGCGAACACCGGCACCAGATAGAACACGCCATCGTGCGGCACCAGCCAGAGCCGGGCGAGGATCAGCTGGCCGGCGATGTGGGCGAAGGCGGCGATCACCGACAGGCTCACAGCGCCGAACCAGCGCCGCGGCAGATGCGTCGCCAGGGCCAGCACGGCGAGGCTCAGCACCGCCCCCGAGAAGGCAAGAAAGAAACCGGGCGCAAGGAACTGGCCGAGCAGCAGGCTGCTGGCCACCACCCGCAGCAGCGACACCCAGGCCGCATCGACCCAGCCATGGCGCAACAGCACCAGCAGCACGACGATGTTCGCCAGGCCGGGCTTGACCCCAGGCAGCGGCGAGGGGAAGGCGGCTTCGGCCACGGTCAGCGCGATGGCCGCGGCGGCGTAGCGGGCGATGCGATGATCGCGCTCCGTGACGACGAGACGGACTTCAGTAGGCGAGGCTGTCATGGCTGGAGGCGCTGCCCTTGAGGGCCAGGCTGACGTGGTTCGGCGCACAGATGGCGATGGCCCCGGCCTGGCTCAGCCAGCCCTGCTTGACGCAATACTGGTGCAGGCCCGGATCGGACAGCACGCGGGCGCGGCCCGGTTGAATTTCAACAATGGTGTCGCCGATGGCGCCGGGAATGGTGACCTTCTTCGGCGCCGAGAGCGGCAGTTCGGCCACTACCTGGCCGTCGCGGCGGACCACCGCCCGGTCGGCGCTGCCGCCGCGCCACAGCAGGGCGAAGGAAGTGGCCACCAGGGCCGCGCCGAGCAGCATCACCGCCCAGTCGCCGGGCAGCAGCAGATGCAGCCAGTCCCGGGCGCGCTTCACTGCCCGAGGGCGCGGTGGCGCACCAGCACCCGCGCGGCGTCGCGGAAGTGGCCGGCCAGCCATTCGGCGAAATACACCGAGCGGTGCTGGCCACCGGTGCAACCCACGGCCACAGTCAGGTAGGAGCGGTTGTCGCGGACATAGGCGGGCAGCCAGTCGGCGACGAAGCGGCGGATGTCCTCGGCCATCTTCAACACTTCCGGCTGGGCTTCGAGAAAATCCACCACCGGCTGGTCGCGGCCGGTGAGAGGTCGCAGCAGCGGGTCGTAGTAGGGATTGGGCAGGCAGCGCACGTCGAAGACCAGGTCGGCGTCCAGGGGCAGGCCATGCTTGAAGCCGAAGGATTCGAACAGCAGGGTCAGGCCATCGGCCTCGTCCACCGCGGCGAAATCCTTGATGAACTGACGCAGGGCATTGGGCCGCAATTCGCTGGTGTCGATCCGGTGGCCGAGGGTGGCGAGGGTCTCCAGGGCCTCCCGCTCCCGGGCGATGGCCTCGGCCAGGGTGGTGTCGGCATCGGCCAGGGGGTGACGGCGGCGGGTCTCGGAAAAACGCTGGATCAGCACGTCGTCCCGGGCGTCGATGAAAATGAAGTGGGGATCGACCCGGCCGTCGTCGGCCAGGGCCCGCAACTGCTGGGGCAGGGCGGCGATGCTGGAGCCGCCGCGCATGTCGATGGCCACCGCCACATGCTGGTAGCCGTCGGCGCCGAGTTGTTCGGCCAGTTGCGGCAGCAGGGTCGCCGGCAGGTTGTCCACGCAGTAGTAGCCGGCGTCCTCCAGCACATGGAGGGCAACGCTCTTGCCCGAGCCGGAGAGACCGCTGATCAGGATCAGGCGCATGACGGTTCAGTTTCCGGAGGCGGTGCAGCCGACCCGGCCTGGGGCACAAGGGGCTCCTGCAGGGGACGGCCGCAGCCGATGCAGAGGCCGCTGCCGGGATCGGCCTGGCAGATGCCGAGGCACTCGTAGTCTTCGTCTTCCATGGTCGCGATCTTAACCCGCGGTA
>DATDMT010000161.1:0-16020 GCA_036518635.1 Rhodocyclaceae bacterium
ATCTCCCCCCGCGCCGTGACCAACGCCACCCGCCGCGCCATGGAATGGGTGCTCGCCCACCGCGAAGCCCTGTTCGCCGCGCCGGCCCACGGCACTTTCAAGGAGCAGGCGCCATGAGCAGCTTCCGCGAGATAACCTACAACGGCTTTTGGAAGCAGAACAGCATCCTCGCCCAGGTGCTGGGCATGTGCCCGACCCTGGCCGTCACCACCAGCTTCACCAACGCCTTCAGCCTGGGCCTGGCCACCGCCTTGGTGATGGCCCTGTCCAACGGCACGTCCTCGGCGCTGCGGGCCTTCATTCCCTACGAGATTCGCATCCCGGTGTTCATCCTGGTGATCGCCGCCCTGGTGACCATCGTGGACCTGGCCTTCAACGCCTGGCTGCACGACATGTACCTGATCCTCGGCATCTTCATTCCGCTGATCGTCACCAACTGCATCGTGCTGGCCCGGATCGAAGCCTTTGCCGCCAAGAACCCGGTGCTGCAATCCACCTGGGACGGCTTCGCCACGGGCTTCGGCCTCACCATGGTGCTCGGCGTACTCGGCGCCGCCCGCGAATTCATCGGCCAGGGCACGCTGTTCTCCGGCATCGAAATGATCATCCCCGGCACCCACGTCCTGCAGATCCTGCCCGAGGACTACGGCTTCCTGATCGGCATCCTGCCGCCGGGCGCCTTCATCCTGCTGGGCATGATGATCGCCGCCCGCAACTGGCTCGACGCCCGGGCCAACGCCCGCGCCGCAGCGGCCCTGAAGCAGCGCCTTGCGACGGCCTAGGAACCCCTGACAGGGGGAACCACGCGATGCGTTGCTACCAGGGCGGGATGGATGCAAGGCGGAGGGTGCCGGCAATGGTTGTTCCATTGCCAAGTCTGACAACGCCGCAGACGCCCGCCCTGGCAGCAACCCGAAGGGACGTCGGCGTTTGGGCGCATTGCGGCGTTGCGCCGGCTTGCTTGGGATCGCCCAAGCAGCGCCACCGCGCCTTGCACTGCATCCCAAATGCCTTAGTCGCACGCGCGGTTCCCCCTGTCAGGGGTTCCCAATGAACGCGGCGAAGCGCGCGCAGATTTTCGCGCGGCTCGCCGCCGCCGACCCGCATCCGGTCACCGAACTCCACTACGCCACCCCCTACCAGTTGCTGGTGGCCGTGGTGCTCTCCGCCCAGGCCACCGACAAGGGCGTGAACCGGGCCACCGGCCCCCTGTTCAAGGAGCATCCGACGCCTCAGGCGATTGCCGCCCTGGGCGAGGAGAAGCTGGCCAATTACATCCAGACCATCGGCCTCTACAAGACCAAGGCGAAGAACGTCATCGCCCTGAGCAAAATCCTGCTCGCAGACCACGGCGGTGAAGTGCCCCATGACCGCGACGCCCTGGAGGCCCTGCCCGGCGTCGGCCGCAAGACCGCCAACGTGGTGCTCAACATCGTCTTCGGCGAGCCGACCATCGCCGTGGACACCCACATCTTCCGCATCGCCAACCGCATCGGCCTGGCCCCGGGCAAGGACGTGCGCGCCGTCGAGGACAAGCTGCTGAAGGTCACGCCAGAGGAGTACAAGCTGCACGCCCACCACTGGCTGATCCTGCACGGGCGCTATGTTTGCAAGGCGCGCACCCCGGAATGCCCGCGCTGTGCGATCCTAGACCTGTGCGAGTACAAACAGAAAACTCCGGCGTGAGTGCCGCCACCGGTTTTGCCAGCGGCAACCGCGCCCATGCCGATCTGGCGGTGGCCGCGGTACGCGATGCGCTGCAGCGAGCCGACAGCGATTACGCCCACGGCGTGATCCTGCTGCTCAGCAATCATTTCAACCGCGAGGCCCAGGCCGCGGTGCGCGCCGCCGGCCAGACCGCGCGCTGCCTGCAGATCGCCGGCGGCACCGTGCCCGGGGTATTCACCGAACACTCCTGGGCGTTGCACCAACCAGCCGCCGCGGCGCTGGTGCTGTGCGGCGACATCACCCTCGGCCCGCCGCGCGACAACGCCGCGGTGATGACCCTGGTCACGCCGCAGGCCCTGCAACCCGACTGGCTGGTGCATGCGCCGGAGCGCTTCGGCGCCCTGGTCACCGGCGGCGACGCCCGCGACTCTGGCCAGGTCTGGGGCCATGGCCGGATCAGCACCAGCGGCCGCTTCGAAGGCAGCTTCCATCAGGCCCGCACCCGCGTCACCGTCTCCCGCGGCCTGCGCTTCCTCAGCGAGCCGCTGATGGTCAGCACCCGCGACGCCTTCGACATCTTCCACCTGTCGCACCAGCCGGCCCTGGATGCCCTGCTGCTGGCGGCCGGCGTGGCGGAAGCCGAAGAGCTGCCGCTGAACCACATCTTCGCCGCCGTGCTGGATGCCAGCATGAGCGTCAGCGAGGCGATCAGCGAAGGCTGCTACACCCTGCTGCCGATCCTGGCGGTGAATCCCCGGGAGAAATCCGTCACTCTGGCCGCCGCGGTGGCCGACGACGCGATCCTGGTCTGGTGCCGCAACGACCCGGAAGCCGCGGTCAGTGACGGCCTCAAGGCGCTGACGCGGATCAACGGCCATCGCGCCCCGGCGCCGGACTTCGCCCTGATGTATTCCTGCATCGGCCGCGGCCCCTACTTCTACCGCGGCCAGGACCGGGACCTGACCCTGCTGCGCGAGCACCATCCCGACGTGCCGGTGCTGGGCGCCTACAGCGCCGGCGAGATCGCCCCGCTGGGGCCGGGCAACGCCCTGCTCAGCTATTCCGCCGTGATCGCCCTGGTGAATGCCGATGTTCAATCCTAGCCGCGACCAGGCCCGGCGCTTCCTGGTGGATGCCTGGCGCAAGCGCCGCGAGCACCTGCCGGCGACGCCCCTAGAGACCATCGCCGCCGACATCGTCGGCCTGCATCCGGAATACCACGTCCTGCTCGAATCCGGCGAAGAGGTGCTGGACAAGGATTGGCAGCCCGATGCCGGCGAGACCAATCCCTTCCTCCATCTGTCGCTGCATCTGGCCATCGCCGAGCAATTGCAGATCGACCAGCCGCCGGGCATCCGCAACCTCGCCGAGCAACTCAGCCACCAGTTCGGTGAGCGCCACGCGGCCCTGCACGCGATCCTCGACGCCCTGGCGGAGACCATCTGGCGCGCCCAGCGCGACCAAAAGCCCCTGGACAGCGATGCCTACCTGGCGGCGATTCGCCAGCAACTGAAAGCCTAGGAATCGGACACCATGGGCATCTTCATTTTCATGTTGATCGCCCTCGCCGCCGCCTGGGGCATCGTCGGCTTCATGATGAGCGAGATGAACAACGCGCCGCCGCAAGCCTCGGTAATCAAGTCGGCAGCACAGAAGCAGGCGGCGCCACCACCTGCGGAGGAAGCCCCGGCGGAGCCGCCACCCGCTACCGCCGACCCCGCGGTACAAGCCGAAACGGACAAACCGGCCGAGCCGCCCCCAGCCAACGAAGAGGCTAATCCCCGCAAGGAGTGAGCGCTACTCGGTGGTGACCGACTTCGCCAGATTGCGCGGCTTGTCCACGTCGGTGCCCTTCACCAAAGCAGCGTGGTAGGCCAGCAGTTGCAGCGGCACTACGTGCAGCACCGGCGACAGCAGGCCGTAGTGCTCGGGCAGGCGCAGCACGTGCAGGCCGGGGCCTTCTTCGACCGCCGAATCGGCATCGGCGAAGACATACAGCTCGCCGCCGCGGGCCTTCACTTCCTGCAGGTTGGATTTGAGTTTTTCCAGCAGGGCGTCGTTGGGCGCCACCGCGATCACCGGCATTTCCTTGTCCACCAGGGCCAGCGGGCCGTGCTTGAGTTCGCCGGCGGGATAGGCCTCGGCGTGGATGTAGGAGATTTCCTTCAGCTTCAGCGCGCCTTCGAGGGCGATCGGGTAGTGGTGGCCGCGGCCGAGGAACAGGGCGTGTTGCTTGGCGGCGAAGCCCTGGGCCCAGGCGGCAATGGCCGGCTCCAGGGCCAGCACCTTCTGCACCGCCACCGGCAGGTGGCGCAGGCCGGTGATCTGGCGCATCTCTTCCGCCTCGCCGAGCCGCCCCTGCTGCTTGGCCAGGGTCAGCCCCAGCAGCGCGAGCACCACCAACTGGGTGGTGAAGGCCTTGGTCGAGGCGACGCCGATCTCGGGGCCGGCGCGGGTCAGGAAGCGTAGCGCCGACTCGCGGATCAGGGCCGACTCCGGCACGTTGCAAATCGCCAGGGTGCGGTTCATCCCCTGAGCCTTGGCGTGGCGCACGGCGGCCAGGGTGTCGGCGGTCTCGCCGGATTGGGAGATGGCGACCACCAGGGTGTCCGGGTCCGGCACCGAATCGCGGTAGCGGTATTCGCTGGCGATCTCGACGCTGCAGGGCAGCCCGGCCAGGGCCTCGATCCAGTAACGGGCCACCAGGCCAGCGTGATAGCTGGTACCGCAGGCCAGCACCAGCACCGACTTGACGCCGGCCAGCACCTCGGGCGCGGCGGCGCCGAACAGGTTGGGCGAGAGATGGCAGGCGCCGCCGATCATCTCCAGGGTATTGGCCAGGGCCTGGGGCTGCTCGAAGATCTCCTTCTGCATGTAGTGGCGGTACTGGCCCAGTTCCACCGCATCGGCCGAGAGGCTGCTCTCGTGGCTGGCGCGGGTGACCGGGCTGCCGTCGGGGCGGACGATGCGCGGCCCGGCCAGGCTGATCTCGGCGATATCGCCCTCTTCCAGGTAGATCATGGTGCGCGTCACCTGCAGCAGCGCCGAGGCGTCGGAGGCGGCGTAGCAACCGTCTTCGCCCAAGCCCAGCAGCAGCGGCGCACCGTGGCGGGCGACGACGATGCGCTGCTCGCCCTGCCGAAGGATGGCGATGGCATAGGCACCAACCAGCCGGTTAGTCGCCAGGCGCACCGCCTCCAGCAGGTCGGGGGTGTGCTTTAGCTGGTCCTCGACCAGGTGGGCGATAGCCTCGGTATCGGTGTCGGAAGTGAAGGCGTAGCCGCGGGCCGACAGCTCGGCCTTGATCTCGGCGAAATTCTCGATGATGCCGTTATGCACCACCGCCAGCGAACCGGAAATGTGCGGATGGGCGTTGCGCTCGGAGGGCACACCGTGGGTCGCCCAGCGGGTGTGGGCGATGCCCTGTTCCGCGGTGAGGCCCTTGGCCTGGGACGCCAGTTCGGCCACCCGGCCCACCGCCCGGACCCGGGTTAGGCCCGGGTTCAGCACCGCGATCCCGGCGGAGTCGTAACCCCGATATTCCAGCTTGTTGAGGCCCTCGATCAGTACCGGGACGATATTGCGCTTGGCAACTGCTGCGACGATTCCGCACATGGTTCTCAGGGGCCGCGCCCCACTCAGGACAAGGCCGGGATTATAGCCAAGGCGCGGCGGCAGCCCGCCCCGTTCGCCCTCTTCCCGCCTCATCGCCGATTAAAAATTCGATTCTCCGCGGCACGCCATTTAAATTGATCGGCGTAAATCAAAATTAATATCCTGCCGATATAGAATCGGCGTCAAACAAGCCCGATCAATTCCTCATGGAGATTAATTTATGGATCTGTCCAAGCTGAGCATTGCCGAACTGAAGGAATTGCAAACCCGCATTCCCGCGGAAATCCAGAAGCGCAAGAGCGAAGAAAAGCAGCAGGTATTGAAGGAGCTGGCCGACCTGGCCGCCGCCAAGGGTTTTTCGCTGGATGAATTGATGGCGAAAAAGTCCGCCAAAACCGGTAGCCGCAAGCCTGCTGCCGTTAAATACCGCCATCCCTCGGATAGCAGCCTGACCTGGACCGGCCGTGGCCGCAAGCCCCTGTGGGTGGCCCAGTGGCTGGAAAACGGCAAGACCCTGGAAGCGCTGGCGGTTTAATCCGCGCCGCCCCAAGCGGGCGCAAATACTAAAAAGCCGGACACACCCAAGGCGTTCCGGCTTTTTTAATTCGTTTGGCCTTAATTACGCCCGCAAGCCGGGCAATACCTCGCGGGCATTCTCGCCAGTGGCCCGAATAATCTCCGCCACCGGTAAATTGCGTAAATCCGCCAAGACCTGGGCGATGGCCGCCAATTCGCCCGGTTCGTTGCGCCCACGCTGCAGCCAGGCCGGCGGAATATCCGGCGCATCGGTTTCGAGCACGATGGATTCCAGCGGCAGGGTGGCCGCCAATTCGCGGATGCGCAGGGCCTTGTCGTGGGTCATCGCGCCGCCGAAACCGAGCTTGAAGCCGAGGCGGATGAATTCCTCCGCCTGCTGGCGGCTACCATTGAACGCATGGGCGATGCCGCCGACCACCTGCACCCGGCGCAACTGCTTGAGGATGGGATCGACGGCACGGCGCACATGCAGCAGCACCGGCAGGCCGAGATCGCGGGCGATGCGCAACTGCTCGACGAAAAAGAATTCCTGGCGGGCCTCGTTGCGCGGCTCGACATAGTAGTCGAGGCCGATTTCGCCCACCGCCAGCGCCGGCTCCTTCTGCAGCACCTGGCGCAACGCGGCCAGATCGGCATCGTCCGCCCGCTCGACGAACATCGGGTGGATGCCCCAGGCACCGCGGCAATCGGGCTCATGGCGGCAGAGGTCGGCGACGGCGGCGAAATTGGCCCGCTCCACCGCCGGAATCACGATGGTCGCCACGCCGCCGGCCCGCGCCCGATCCAGCACCGCATAGCGGTCCGGGTCGAATTCGGCGGCATCGAGATGGCAATGGGTGTCGATCAGCACACTGTTAAACTCCGCAGCGATTTTTTCGACCCATGTTACCCATGACCTTCGCCCCCTGGAAAACCGAATACGAACTCAAGCATGCCACGATGGACGACACCCATCGCGAGTTCATCGACTGGCTCAATCGTCTGGACAGCACCCCGGACGAAGGGTTCGCCGCGGCCCTGGACGAGTTCATCGCCCACACCATCGAGCATTTCGAGCAGGAAAACCGCTGGATGCGCGACTCAGCCTTCCCGCCGGTGAACTGCCACAAGGGCGAGCACGACGAGGTGCTGGAAGTGGTGCGTAACGTGCGGGCGAAAGTAGGGACCGGTGACATGGACATCGGCCGTCGTCTGGTGCAGGAGCTGCTGCCCTGGTTCGAGAACCACGCCGGCAACATGGATGCGGCCCTGGCGATGTGGATCAATGGCATCGGCTTCGATACCAGCGCCAAAGCCAAACCCAAGGGCGACAACGCCTGACCCTCACCCCTAGCCCCTCTCCCGCAAGCGGGCGAGGGGAACTTCGAGAGTCGCTGACGCGACTTCACTCAGCCAGTCAGCCCGGCCTGCGCCTGCTCGCGGCGCAACTGGCGGGATTGGGCATAGCGCGCCAGCAGGCGTGAATCGGTAGCCAGCGTGCCGAGGGCCTCGCCCACCACCATCACCACCCCCAGCAGCGGCAGCACCAGCAGCAGGCCCGGCACGCCGGCGACGGCGCCACCGACGAAGATCATCAGCACCGTCACCAACGGATGCAGATGCAGGCTGCGGCCGATGGTCACCGGCATATAGACGAAATCGTCGAGCAAGCGGGCGGCGAGGAACAGGCCGATGGCGGCATAGGCCATCGCCGGCGCATCGGGAAAATCGGTGGCCGCCACCAGCACCACCAGCAGACCGCCGAGCAAGGAGCCGATGAAGGGCAACCAAGCCAGCACCGCGCAGATCAGGCCGAGCCAGACCGGCGCCGGGAAACCGATCCACCACAGGCCGGCGGCCAGGGTCAGCGTATCCAGCACGGTGAGCCGCAGCAGGCCCTGGAAATAGGCGCGGGTAGTGCGATCCACCTCATGCAGCAGACACAGGCCGCGCTCGAAAAAGGCGTTGGGCAGCGCACTGGCCAGCATGCGCTGGAAGCGCCCGCCGTCGCGCAGGAAGAAGTAGGCAAGGAAGGGCGTCAGCAGCAGGGTCGGCGCCCAGGCAAGGATCGCCGTCACCACCGGCTCGATGTAGGCCTCGATGCCGCCGCTCAGCACATCCAGGCGCGTCGCAAGCTTTTCGGCGAGATGGGCGTTGGCAAAGAGATGGGAGGATTTTTCCAGGGCCACCAGGCTGCGCTCCAGGAGGCCCATGCCGCCCTGCACGTAGCGCGTGGCGATCGACTGGCCGTCGAGCAAATGCCCCGCCGCCCAGGGCAGCATCAGCCCGAAGAAAACCCCCATCACCAGCAGGCATAGGGCCATCACCGTAGTCGCCGACTGCTCGCGCGACAGGCCGCGATACATCAGCCACTGCATCGGTGAGAACAGGAAGTAGTAGAGCAGCAGCGCGAACAGGCAGGGCACGGTGAGCCACAGCACCTTCTGCAGCAGCACCAGCAGCAGGCAGGTGCCGGCGATGATGCCGGCCCACACCACCGGCCCGGGGCCGCGCCGCCGCAAGCTCACAGCCGCACTTCCATGGCCGCGCCGGCAGTGGCGGCGCGTACCACGCGGCCCAGGTGGCGGGCCAGTTGCAGGGCAATTTTGGAGGACACCTTGGCGTCCACTTCCAGCAGGTTCATCAGGTCGGCGCGGAACATCACGCTCATCTTGCAGACGCTGCCGGCGCGAGCCTGCAGGGCGCGCGAGGCGTTGTCGAGCAGGGCCAGCTCGCCGAAGAACTGGCCGGGGCCAAGTTCGGCCACTAGGCCGTTCTCGCCCTGGCCCGGGCGGCAGATCTGCACCTGGCCTTCCTGGACGATGTAGATCGCCTGGCCTTCCTCGCCGGCATCGAAGATCACCTCGCCGGCAAGAAACTCGCGCTCGTGCAGCAGGCCTTCGACGATGCCCAGCTCGCGGGCATCCAGGGTGGCGAAGAGGGAAAGCGCCTGCAGGCGCGACAGCCGCTTGGGCAGGGACTTGCGGGGAAACAGGCGCATGGCGGGATTGGGGGTGATGACCGTGGCCTATTGTAGCGGCCAGCGCGCCAGCGGCCGGTAGTCGGCACCGGCAGAAGAGGGATGGGATTCCATCAACAGGAATTCCCTGACCGGCCACTCGATGGGTTCCAGCGCCATCGGTTCGACCAGTGCGGCGGCATTCCGCACCAGTGTGACGTGGGGCGTAAAGCCCGCCGGCGCCAGGAGAAAGCCCGCCTGCTGCAGGCCGCTGCGCAGCTCGTCGGCCAGGGCCAGCAGGCCCGCATTCGGCGCGGCACAGCCGGCCCAGAGGATGTGGTTGTGGCGCCAATAGCCGACCTGATCGAGACGCAGGGTAAAGGCCGCGGCGTGCACCGCGGCGGCGATGGCCGCCAGATCGGCGATGCGCTCCCGCGCCACGTCGCCGAGAAAGGCCAAAGTCAGGTGCAGGGTTTCGCGCCGCATCGCCCGGCCGCCGCCGGCCGCCCGGGCGGCGCGGGCCACTCGGTGCAAGTCCATGGCCGCCGCATCGGACGGCCAGAGGGCGAAGAAAATCCTAGCTTTTTCCATCCCGTAGCAGCAGCGCCACCGCCTGCGCCGCGATGCCTTCACCGCGGCCGGTGAAACCCAATTGCTCGGTGGTCTTGCCCTTGATGTTCACCAGGGCCGGGGCGATGCCCAGATCGGCGCCGATGTTGGCCGCCATGGCCGGCGCGTGGGGCAGGATTTTCGGCGCCTGGCAGATCACCGTGCAATCGACGTTGCCCACTCGCCAGCCGGCGGCCTGCAGCAACTCGACCGCGCCGCGCAGCAGCACCCGGCTGTCGGCGCCTTTCCAGCGCGGATCGGTATCTGGAAAGTGGCGGCCGATGTCGCCCAGGCCCGCCGCGCCGAGCAGCGCGTCGGTGATCGCATGCAGCAGCACATCGGCATCGGAATGGCCGAGCAGACCCTTCGGGTGGGGAATGGTGACGCCACCGATGATGCAGGGGCGGCCCTCCACCAGGGCATGTACGTCGAAGCCCTGGCCGACGCGAAGATCAAAGCTCATGCTGCCGCCTTCCGGTTTTGCAAAATCCAGCCGGCCAGTTCCAGATCCAGCGGATAGGTGATTTTCAGGTTGGTGGCGTCGGCCGTCACCAGTTGCGGGCGCAGGCCGAGGAACTCGATGGCGCTGGCCTCGTCGGTGACGCTGGGGCACCACTCCAGCGCGGTCAGCAACTGGCCGTGGCGGAACATCTGCGGCGTCTGCGCCTGCCAGAGATGGTCGCGGGGCACCGTGGCCTCGATGTCGCCATCAGCCGTCGCCCGCTTCAGGGTGTCCGCCACCGGAATCGCCAGGATGCCACCGATGCCCTGGCTGGCCTCGGCCATCAGCTTCTTCACCAGGGCCGGCGTGATGCAGGCGCGGGCGGCGTCGTGCACCAGCACCCAGTCCTCCGCCTCCACCCGCTCGGCAATGGCGCGCAGGCCGTTGGTCACGCTCTCGGCGCGGGTTGCGCCGCCACAGCGCAACACCACCAGGCGGGAGCCGAAGGCCTGCCAGTCGTGGCGGGCCCATTCCTCGTCGTCCGGCGAGAGCACGACGAATACGGCACTCAGTTCCTCGACGGCGCAGAGTGCGGCAATCGTGTGATGGATCAAAACTTGTCCCAGCAGGGGCAGATATTGTTTGGGCATCGGCGCGCCCATGCGGGAGCCGCCACCAGCGGCGGGGATCAGTGCGTAGTAGGCCATGCGGCGATTGTACTGTGCGGACTAAACTGCGGAATCGGGGAACGACAAAGGGTCGGAATGGAAGCCATCAATTTCGAACAGTTTCAAGCCTTCGCCACCAGCCTCGCCATCGGCCTGCTGATCGGCCTGGAGCGGGAACGCCGCACCGACCCCAAGGCCGGTGTGCGCACCTTTGCCCTGGTGGGCCTGTTCGGCGCCCTCTCCGGCCTGATCGCCGAGGCCGCCGGCAGCGGCTGGGTACTGGCCGCCGGCTTGGCCGTGGTCGGCGCGATGATGGTGGCGGCCAACGTCAGCGACCCCCACGACGACGGCGACCCGGGCACCACCTCGGTGGTGGCGCTGATGGTCTGCTACGGCCTCGGCGCGGCGGTCTGGTACGGCTACGCCAGCCTGGCGGTGATGGCCGCCATCGGCGTCACCGCCCTGCTCTACTTCAAGACCGAACTGCACGGTTTCAGCAGCCAGCTCACGCGCAAGGACCTGATTTCCATCCTGCAGTTCGCCGTGCTGTCCTTCGTCGTCCTGCCGATCCTGCCGAATCAGGACATGGGCCCCTATGGCGCGCTGAATCCGCATCAGGTGTGGTGGATGGTAGTGCTGATCTCGGGCGTCTCCCTGGCCGGCTATACCGCCCTGCGCCTGGTCGGCGCCACCCACGGCATCGCCATGGTCGGCTTCTTCGGCGGCCTGGTGTCGAGCACCGCGACGACCCTGGTGTTCGCCCGCCACGCCCGCGACGACGCACAAGTGGCGCGAGCCGCCAGCGCCGTGATCCTGCTCGCCAACCTGATGGTGCCGGTGCGCCTGGCCATCGTCTCGATGGTGCTGGCGCCCTCCCTCGCCCCCCTCCTGCTACCGACGCTGGGCGGCGCCCTCGCCGCCGGCGGCCTGGTGGCGGCGGTCACCTGGCGCCGCGGCAGCGGGCCGGGGAACAGCCTGGTGCCGGAAATCCACAATCCGACGGAGTTGCGCACGGCCTTTTCCTTCGGCGCGCTGTATGCCCTGGTGCTGCTGCTGGCCGCCTGGCTGCAGGATTTGGCCGGCAGCAAGGGCCTCTATCTGGTGGCCCTGGCCTCCGGCCTGACCGACGTCGATGCGATCACCCTGTCCAGCCTGCGCCTGTTCAACCTCGGCCAACTCGACGGTGCCGTCGCCGCCGTGGCCATCGGCCTGGCGCTGTTCTCCAACGTGATCTTCAAGTCCGGCCTGGTGATCGCCATCGGCGGCCGCAACCTGGCGCGGCTGGCCCTGCCGGGCCTGGCGGCGATCGCTGTCGGACTGAGTCTTGCCCTGCTAGTCTTGAAGTAAGAGGAAGGCTTTCTCAGCGGGAATTGGGAGGGAGACAAGCATGGAAACCTCAACACGCATCCGCCCGCCGGCCGTCGCCGGCATGTTCTACGAAGGCAATCCCAGCGTGTTGGCGCAACAGGTCGTGGACTATCTGACCGAAGCGCCGGCCTTGGCCTGCAAACCGAAGGCGCTGATCGTGCCCCATGCCGGGCATATCTATTCCGGCGCCATCGCCGCCAGCGCCTACCGCCTGCTGGCCGAACGGGCCGGCGAGATTCGCCGCGTGGTGCTGCTCGGCCCGGTGCATCGGGTGCCGGTGCAGGGCCTCGCCACCAGCGGCGCCGAATCCTTCCGCACGCCGCTGGGCGACGTGCCCCTCGACCGCGCGGCCATTGCCGCCGCCTGCCGCCTGCCCGGCGTCGCCGAGAACGATCTAGCGCACCAGTTGGAACACTCGCTGGAGGTGCAACTTCCCTTCCTCCAGGCGGTGCTCGACGATTTCACGCTGGTGCCGTTTGCCGTCGGCAACGCCAGCGGCGAACAGGTGGCGGCGGTGATCGATCTGCTCTGGGGCGGCGACGAAACCCTGATCGTCATCAGCTCCGATCTGTCGCACTTCCACACCTACGCCCAGGCGCAACTGATCGACCGCGCCACCAGCGACAGCATCCTGCATCTGACGCCGCTGACCAGCCATGAACAGGCTTGCGGCGCGACGCCGGTGAACGGCATGTTGCTGGCCGCCCAGCGCCACGGCCTGCAGCCAAGCCTGCTGGACTTGCGCAACTCGGGCGACACCGCAGGCGACCGCAGCCGCGTCGTTGGTTATGCGTCGTTCGCCTTCTGTCCGTCAGAGGAGCCGCGTCATGTCTGAAGCCACTCTGGGCAAGGCCCTGCTGGTGCTGGCGCGCAATGCCATCGCCGCCGAACTCGGCGCCAATACCGCCCCGGCGACAACCCACCCGGATATCTCCAAGCACGGCGCCTGCTTCGTCACCCTGACCCAGCACGGCCAGTTGCGCGGCTGCATCGGCAGCCTGGAGGCGCACCGGCCCTTGATCGACGACGTGCGCGCCAACGCCGTCGCCGCCGCTTTTGAAGACCCGCGCTTTCCACCGCTGGGCTTGATGGAGCTACCGCGGACAAAGATCGAAGTCTCACTGCTAACCGCACCCGAGCCGCTCAGCTTCGGCGACGAGGCCGACGCCCTGGCCCGCCTGCGGCCTTATACCGACGGCGTGATCCTCGAATACGGCGCCCACCGCGCCACCTTCCTGCCCCAGGTATGGGAACAATTGCCCGAGCCGGAGGTCTTCATCAGCCACCTCAAGCAGAAGGCCGGCTTGCCCGCCCACTTCTGGTCGCCGGAGATTCGGCTGCAACGTTATGGAGTGCAAAAATGGAGCGAGACCTGAGCGGCTTTCCGGCTCGCTGGTGGCACAAACTCGACGACGGCCGCATCCAGTGCGACGCCTGTCCGCGCGACTGCAAGCTGCACGAAGGCCAGCGCGGCGCCTGCTTCGTCCGCGCCCGCGCGGGCGAGCAGATGATCCTCACCACCTACGGCCGCAGTTCCGGCTTCTGCCTCGACCCGATCGAGAAAAAACCGCTGAACCATTTCTACCCCGGCAGCAGCGTGCTCTCCTTCGGCACCGCCGGCTGCAACCTGGCCTGCAAGTTCTGCCAGAACTGGGACATTTCCAAGTCCCGCGACATGGACCGACTGATGGATGAGGCCAGCCCCGAAGCCATCGCCCAGGCGGCGCTGGACTACGGCGCGCAGAGCGTCGCCTTCACCTACAACGACCCGGTGATCTTCGCCGAATACGCGATGGATACCGCCGACGCCTGCCACGCCTTGGGCGTCAAGGCGGTGGCGGTCACCGCTGGCTACATGCACCGGGCGCCGGCCGAGGCCTTCTACGCCAAGATGGATGCCGCCAACGTGGACCTCAAGGCCTTCACCGACCAGTTCTACGTCAAGCTCTGCGGCGCCCACCTGCAGCCGGTGCTGGACACCTTGGCCTACATCCACCACGAGACCGACTGCTGGCTGGAAATCACCACCCTGCTGATCCCCGGCCAGAACGACTCCGCCGAGGAAGTCACGGCCCTCGCCGCCTGGGTGATGAAGGAACTCGGCCCCGACGTGCCGCTGCACTTCTCCGCCTTCCACCCCGACTACAAGCTCGACGACCTGCCGCCGACACCGCCGGCCACCCTGGTCCGGGCCCGGCGCATCGCCCTCGATGCTGGCCTGCGCTACGTCTACACCGGCAACGTACATGACCGGGAAGGCGACGCCACCCATTGCCCGGGCTGCGACGCCAAGGTGATCGAGCGCGACTGGTACAACATCCTCGCCTACCGGCTCGACGAGGCAGGCCACTGCCGGCAATGCGGTCAGGCCATCGCCGGGCGCTACGGCAAATTCGGCCAGCCCTTCGGCTCGCGACGGATTCCAGTGCGCCTGCACGCCGCGGCATGAAACTGCGGCTCTATCCGCGCTCCTTCGCCCGCCTGCTGTCGATCGGCTTTGCGCTGGTCGCCCTACCGCTGATCCTCGGCCTGATCGCCAATGCGGTGGCGATCCGCCAACTGTCGGCGCAAAGCCAGCAGGCGGTACAGCAGGCCACCGAGGCGACCCAGGCCAGCCGGGCGATGATCGAGGCCCTGCGCGGCCTGGAGCGGGCCGCCCGGCAATACCTGGTGCTGCAGGACAACACCCTGTGGGAGCGCTACCAGGGCCTGCACAGCCATTTCAGCGAGACCACCGCCAAGCTGCAGGGCCTGCTGCTGACCGAGGCCCAGCGCCGCGAGCTGCAACAGATCAGCGCCAGCGAAGCCGAGATCAACGGCCTGCTGACGCAGCGCCGCCATGACCCCAAGCGCCTCGCCGCCGAACTGCCGCGGCGCTTCACCGCCCTTTCCGACTCGGCGCGGGAACTGCTGCGGCAGAACAACGAAGCCATCGATCAGGAAATCCGTGCCCTGCAAAAAACCGCCGCCGATACCGAGAGCATGATGGTCGGCCAGTTGCTGGCGGTGCTGCCGGTGGCGGCCTTCCTGGTGCTGGGCTTCAGCCATCTGCTGACCCGGCCGGTGGCCGAATTGGAGGCGGCGATCCGCGAGCTGTGGAGCGGCCGCTTCGAGCGCAAGATTCAGGTCGAGGGCCCCTCCGACCTGCAATCCCTCGGCGAGCAACTGGATCGCCTGCGCCTGCGCCTGGTGCATCTGGAACAGCAGAAGAGCCGCTTCCTGCGGCAAATCTCCCATGAGCTGAAGACTCCGCTGACCGCCCTGCGCGAGGGCTCCGACCTGCTCGCCGAGGAAGTCGCCGGCCCGCTGACGCCGCGCCAGCGGGAAATCGTCACCATCCTCAGCGAGAACAGCCTGCACCTGCGGCGCCTGATCGAAGACCTGCTCGACTACAGCGCCGCCGATTTCGAGCAATCCTCCCTGCATCTGCAGTCCTTCCGCCTCGACGAGCTGGTCGCCGCCGTGGTGGACAAGCACCGGCTGACCTGGTCGGCGCGGGAACTGCAGATTCAGCAGCAGGTCGAGAGCCTGGTGCTGAAGGCCGACCGGGAGCGGATTCGCACCGTGCTGGATAATCTGCTGTCCAACGCCATCAAGTTCTCGCCGCGACAGGGCATCATTCTGATCGCCGCCCACCGAGAGGAAAACGAAGCCGTGATCGAAGTGAAGGACGCCGGCCCCGGCATCGCCGCCGAGGATAGGGAGCGGGTCTTCGACCCCTTCTACCAGGGCCGTATCGCCGCCGGCAGCGCGGTGAAGGGCTCCGGCCTGGGGCTCTCCATCGTCCAGGAGCACGTGCTGTCCCACGGCGGCCGCATCGCCCTGCTGCCCGCCACACCCGGCGCCCACTTCCAGGTGCGCCTGCCGCTGGAGGCCCACGTATGAGCGCCGCACTGCGCCTGCTGCCCCTGCTGCTGGCCGTCGGCCTCTCCGGTTGCGGCACGCTGGGCAGCCGTCTCGCCGGCGACAGCGCCAACCTGCTGGCCTACCACGCCCACGTGCGTAGCCTCTCCGCCGCCGAATGGGCCAAGGAGAACGAGCAGTCGCGCCCGGGCAAGGACGACGGAGACCTGCCGCGCCTGCGCCAGGCGGTGCTGCTGGCGGCGCCCAGCGCCACCCCGCGCGACCATGCCCGCGCCCTGCAACTGTTCGAGCAGATTGAAAAGGAACGGCGC
>DATDMT010000162.1:0-12496 GCA_036518635.1 Rhodocyclaceae bacterium
CGCCCGAAGCCAACCTGATGGCCGTCGCCCACGACCTGGAAGCCCTGGATTTCCAGAAGGAAATCGTCAAGGTGCACACCATCTTCGGCGGCAAGAATCCGCACCCGAACTGGCTGGTCGGCGGCATGCCCTGCGCCATCAACATGGACGGCACCGGTGCCGTCGGCGCGATCAACATGGAACGCCTGAATCTGGTCAAGGACATCATCGACCGGACCCGCGAGTTCGTCGAAAAGGTGTACATCCCCGACCTGATCGCCATCGGCTCCTTCTACAAGGATTGGCTGTACGGCGGCGGCCTGTCGTCCAAGGCGATCATGTCCTACGGCGACATTCCCGATAAGGCCAACGACTACACCGCCGGCAACTTCCTGCTGCCCGCCGGCGTCATTCTCGGCGGCGATCTTTCCAAGATCCTGCCGGTGGATGTGCGCGATCCCGAGCAGGTGCAGGAGTTCGTCACCCACTCCTGGTACAAGTACCCGGACGAGACCAAGGGCCTGCACCCCTGGGATGGCGTCACCGAGGCCAACTATCATCCGGAAGGCGCCAACTTCAAGGGCACCCGGACCAAGATCGAGCAGCTCGACGAAGGCGCCAAGTACTCCTGGATCAAGTCGCCGCGCTGGCGCGGCCATGCCATGGAAGTCGGTCCCCTGTCTCGGATGGTGCTGGGTTACGCCCAACCGAAGAAGTATCCGCAGATCAAGGAGCTGATCGACGGCGCCCTGAAGAAGCTCGACGTGCCGGTCACCGCGCTGTTCTCGACCCTGGGCCGCACCGCTGCCCGCGGCATCGAGGCGATGTATTGCGCCGACCTGCAGGTGGACCAGTTCAACAAGCTGATGTCCAACCTCAAGGCCGGCGACACCACCACCGCCAACATCGACAAGTGGGATCCTTCCACCTGGCCGAAGGAAGCCAAGGGCGTCGGTTTCACCGAAGCGCCGCGCGGTGCCCTGGGCCACTGGATCAAGATCAAGGACGGCAAGATCGACAACTACCAGTGCGTCGTGCCGACCACCTGGAACGGCAGCCCGCGCGACCCCAAGGGTCAGATCGGTGCCTTCGAGGCCAGCCTGATGAACACCCCGGTGGCCAAGGCCGATCAGCCCCTGGAAATCCTCCGCACCATCCACAGCTTCGACCCCTGCCTGGCCTGCTCGACTCACGTGATGAGTCCCGACGGTCAGGAAATGGCCACGGTCAAAGTCCGTTAATCCACCCACTGAGGAGAACGCAATGCTGTCTCAACAGGACGCATTCGAAGCGGAACGGGAAGCGCGGCTGGTCAAGGCGATCTATGTGTACGAGGCGCCGGTGCGCCTCTGGCACTGGATCAACGCTTTGTGCATCACGCTGCTGGCGATCACCGGCTACCTGATCGGCAGCCCGCTGCCGTCGATGCCGGGGGACGCCAGTCAGTACTACGTGACCGGCACCATCCGTTTTATCCACTTCTCATCGGCCTACATTTTCACCGTGGGCTTCCTCGGGCGGATCTACTGGGCCGCGGTGGGCAACCACCATGCGCGGCAGATCTTCCTGCTGCCGGTGAGCGACAAGAACTGGTGGGGCGAGGTGTTCCATGAACTGAAGTGGTACCTGTTCCTGACCAAGGAGCCGAAGAAGTACGTCGGTCACAACCCGCTCGCCCAGCTCGCCATGTTCCTGTTCTTCACGGTGGGCGCGGTCTACATGATCTGCACCGGCTTCGCGCTGTACGGCGAAGGCCTCGGCGCCGAGAGCTGGGCCGGCAAGATGTTCGGCTGGGTGATCACCTTCGTTGGCGGCAACAGCCAACTGGTCCACTCCTGGCACCACATGGGCCTGTGGGTGACGCTGATCTTCGTCATGATCCACGTCTATGCCGCGATCCGCGAGGACATCATGAGCCGTCAGAGCATGATCTCGACGATGATCTCCGGCTGGCGGATGTTCAAGGATTGAATCCAGGGGTGCCCCATCCCCTTGGTGCTTGTGATGGGTAATGCGACGACGATTGGCGCGGGCGTGAATCACGTCCCGCGCCTTTTTTTGCGCAGAAGGGCGCCCCTGCATCCGGGGCACTTTCTCGACACGCGGTTTCTCAAGCCCCTGCGCATCTCCCAGGACAGCCTGGCTTCCGCCTTGGGCATTTCCCGGCGGCGGGTCAATGAACTGGTCCGTGGGCGACGGGCGATCACCACCGATACCGCCATGCGCTTGGGCATCTATTTCGGTACCGGCCCCGAGTTCTGGCTGGGCCTGCAGCAGGCCTGGGAGACCTATCTGGCCTGGCGCAGCCTGCGGCTGAAAAGCGTGGTGGAAGGATAGTTTCCACTTAGTGGTCGGATCTGACCGAGGCCTTGGCCAGAAGCGGCTTAAGGACTTTTCTCAACTGATTGAACTTTAAAGGAAATTGTAATCGGGGGGATGTGGCACGCCTTTTGAAGGTGTAACACCAACCGTTACATGGAGCTGCCATGGAAGAAATGAACCACGAAATCCTGGTCCTCGGCATCGGCAACCTGCTGTGGGCCGACGAGGGCTTCGGCGTCCGTTGCGCCGAAGCCCTTGCCGCCGCCTACGAACTGCCGCCGGAAGTGCTGGTGATGGACGGTGGCACCCAGGGCCTCTACCTGTTGCCCTACGTCCAGCAGGCCAAGCGCCTGATCGTTTTCGACGCCATCGACTACGGCCTTGAGCCGGGCACCCTGCGCCTGGTGGAGAACGACGAGGTGCCGCGCTTCATGGGGGTGAAGAAGATGAGCCTGCACCAGACCGGTTTCCAGGAAGTCATCTCCGCCGCCTCCTTCACCGGCCAGTGCCCGGCCGAGATGCTGCTGGTCGGCGTCCAGCCGGTGGAACTGGAGGATTACGGCGGCAGCCTGCGCCCCGCGGTCAAGGCGCGCCTCGCCGAGTCTGTCGAGATCGCCGCCGAGCGCCTGCGCGCCTGGGGCGTCGAACTCCAGCCGCGGACCAGCGCCGAGCCGCTGGAGATGAATGCCGCGCCCCTCGATATGGCCGACTACGAGGCCGGCCGGCCCTCCGCCGAGGCGGCCTGCCGCGTCGGCGACGACCGCTTCCTGCAAGCCCGCCTGGAGGCCGAGTGATGTGCATGGCAACGCCGATGCAGGTGCTGCGCCTGGAAGGCAGCACCGCCTGGTGCCTGGACCGGGACGGCAGTGAAAAGCCCATCGACACCCTGCTGGTGGGCGACGTCCGGCCCGGCCAGTGGCTGCTGACCTTCCTCGGCGCCGCCCGCGAACTGGTCAGCGCCGAGCAGGCCGAGCGGGTCGCCGATGCCCTCGGCGCCCTCGAATCGGCCCTCGCCGGCGATGCCAGCCAGATCGACCTGGCCTTCGCCGATCTGATCAACCGCGAACCCGAACTCCCCGAAGTCCTTAGAAAGGAACGCACATGAGCTACGCCCCGACCACCCCCGACGCGGACCGGCTGAGTGCCGTCTATGACCGTCATGTCGCCAAGGCCGGCCTGACCCGGCTGACCGCCGAAACCTTCGACGAATTCGTCAAGGCCGGTGGCGACGCGATGGTGTTTTTCGCCGAAGACCCCAAGCGCGTGCCTGAAACCTGGGACGTCGCTGTCCTTCTCGCCGACCTGCTGCCGATGGCCGGCGCCCCGCTGCGCATCGGCATGCTGCTGCCGGCGGACGCCCAGGCCCTGGCCGGCCGCTTCAGCATCGGCATCTGGCCCGCCCTGTTGTTCATGCGCGACGGCGGCTACGTCGGCACGATCGAAGGCATGCGCGACTGGAGCGTCTTCGCCCGCGACATTCCCGCCATGCTCGCCCGCCCGGTGACCCGTGCCCCGGGCATCGGCATTCCCGTCGCCACCGTTGGCGGCGCCTCCTCCTGTCATTGATCGGAACCCCCATGAAACCCTTCCCGATTCCCGTAGTGCCCATGATCGGCCCCGGCTCCCAGCCGGATGAGGACGAGATCGTCAATTTCATCGCCACCCCGGGCGAGATGCCGGTGTTCCGTCGCCCCATCCTGCATCGCGAGCCGGCCACGCCGGAGGCGCTGGAAAAGGCCCGCAGCTTCCTTAACCGCTGGGCCGATCTGATGGACGAGACGCCCTTCGGTGCCGGCCAGCCGCCGAACATGAGCCTGCTCGGCGAAGACCCGGACACCATGGTCGAGATCAACGAGCTGCTGGGGCAGGGCGAGGTCAGCGTGCTGATCGACGGCGGCCGCCAGATCCGTGTTCAGGAATCCGCCTTCGCCGGGGTCTGGCGCATCCAGGCCAGCCGCGAGGACGGCAGCCTGGTGATGGACGAGATCGAGGCCGGCGCCATGCCGCGCATCGTCACCCAATCCCTGGCTGCCCAGGCCGGCCAGGTGCCGGTGGCGGTGACGCCGCCGGCCAACCTGATGAACGCCCCGGCGTTGATGAACGAGTTGCAGGACCAGTCGGCCCGCTACCGCCCGGGCAAGGCCGCCCACGTGGTGAACCTGACCCTGTTGCCGGTGACCGCCGAGGATCTGGAGTACATCGGCGACTGCCTCGGCCGCGGCAACGTCAGCATCCTCTCCCGCGGTTACGGCAACTGCCGCATCACCGCCACGGCGCTGCCCCACACCTGGTGGGTGCAGTATTTCAACAGCATGGACCAGCTGATCCTCAACACCCTGGAAGTCGGCGATGTGCCCGACGTCGCCCTGGCGGCCAAGGAAGACTACGAGGACAGCATCGAGCGTCTGCGCGAATGGATCATCACCCTGGAAGACGTATGAAGGCCATTGCCCCAGCGGAGGCGGTATGAGCAGCTTCGAGCGCATCGGCACCGAGGCCGCCGGCGAGAATCCCGGCGTTGAGGCCAGCTTCGAATGCGGCATCTGCTGGCACGTCTACGACCCGGCGGAGGGCGACGATGTCTGCCAGATTCCGCCCGGCACGCCCTTCGCCGCATTGCCGGCGAACTGGACCTGCCCGAATTGCGATGCGCCCAAGCACAAGTTCATGGTGCTGCCGAATGCCTGACATGGCCCCCGAACTGGCCCTGGTCGCGGCCTTCCGCCGCATCGCCGAAACCCGCATGGCCGGCCTGCCGATGTGCAATCCGGGGCTGACGGTGGAGGCGGTGGGCTTCCGCGACTGGAACCAGGCGCGCCTCGGCGTGCTCATAACGCCGTGGGCAATCAATCTGGTGGCCCTCGGCGGCGAGGAGCCCATGCGCCGCCTGCGCCTGGACGAGTTCCAGACCTGGGCCTTCCCCTCCGGCGCCTACGAGTTCATGGGCGGCGACGAGCCGGAATGCGGCATCTACCAGTTCTGCTCGTTGTTCTCCCCGGCCTTCGAGTTCGAGGACCAGGGCGGCGCGGTGGGAACGGCGATGCTGGTGCTGGACGAATTGTTCCGCGACGAAGTGGCGGAAGCCAAGGTCGAGGCCCAGGCCGCCGAGGTCCGCGAGCAGGCCCTGATGGCCGGCAAACAGGCGCCGTTGAGCCGCCGCGCCTTCCTCTTCGGCGGTCGCGGCGCTTGAATGGAATAGACTCAGACCATGCATGAAATGTCCCTGGCCGAAGGCGTATTGCAACTGATCGAGGATGCCGCTCGGCGCGATGGTTTTACCCGGGTCACCGGCGTCTGGCTGGAGATCGGCCGACTGTCTTCGGTGGAGCCGGAAGCCCTGCGCTTCTGCTTCGACGCCGTTACCCGCGATTCGCTGGCCGAGGGCGCCAAGCTGGAAATCATCGATCAGCCCGGCGAAGGCTGGTGCCTCAAGTGCTGTCAAACCGTGGCCATGAGCGAGCATCTCGGCGCCTGCCCCCTCTGTGGCAGCCATCAGGTGCAAGTCACCGGCGGCAGCGAGATGCGCGTCAAGGAACTGGAAGTAGAGTAGGGAGCTCGGCTCCCCAAAACGAGGAGAGAACATCATGTGCGTTACCTGCGGCTGCGGCCCCGACAACGTCAAGATCGAAGGCAGCGAATTGCATCAGCACGAGCATGTCCATGCCGACGGTACTCGTCACGCCCACGGCCATGAACATGACCATGAACACGGCCACGATCACGAGCACGGTCATGAACACGACCACGGCCATCACCACGGCCACCAGCACGCCTACACCCCGGCCCATTCCCACGCCCCAGGCATGGGCCAGAAGCGCATGGTGCAGATCGAGCAGGACATCCTGGCGAAGAACAATGCCTACGCCGAGCGCAATCGCCAGAGCCTAGCCGCGCGCGGCATCTTCGCCCTGAACCTGGTCTCCAGCCCCGGTTCCGGCAAGACCACGCTGCTCTGCAAGACCATCGAACTGCTGCGGCAGCGGCAGAAGGTCGCGGTGATCGAGGGCGACCAGCAAACTAGCCAGGACGCCGAGCGCATCCGCGCCACCGGCGCCCCGGCGATCCAGATCAACACCGGCAAGGGCTGCCACCTGGACGCCCACATGGTCGGCCATGCCATGGAGCAACTGGCCCTGGCCGAGGATTCCCTGCTGATGATCGAGAACGTCGGCAACTTGGTCTGTCCCGCCGCCTTCGATCTCGGCGAGGCCCACAAAGTGGCGATCCTCTCGGTCACCGAAGGCGAGGACAAGCCGATCAAGTACCCGGACATGTTCCGTGCCGCCTCGCTGATGCTGCTCAATAAATGCGACCTGCTGCCCCACCTGAGTTTCGACGTGGACAAGGCCATCGCCTTCGCCCGCCAGGTGAACCCGGGCCTGACCGTGATCCGCACCTCGGCCACCAGTGGCGAGGGCATGGACGAATGGCTGGCCTGGTTGGAGGAGGGCGCCGCCGCCGCCCAGGCCCAGCGCCTGTCCACGGTGGATGCGCTGCAGCGTCGCGTCGCCGAACTGGAAGCCCGGCTGGCCGCGGGATAAGCCCCGGCCCAACGCCATGCTCGCCGCCCAGCGCATCCGCGTCACCGGCCTGGTCCAGGGGGTGGGCTTCCGCCCCTTCGTCTGGCGCCTGGCGCAGGAACTGGAGCTGAAGGGCTGGGTGCGCAACGACGCCCGCGGCGTCGAGATCGCCGTCGAGGGCGATGCCGCCCGGCTGCAATCCCTGCTGCTGCGCCTGCGTAGCGATGCGCCGCCGCTGGCCCGGGTGGAGCGGGTGCAGGCGGTGACCGCCGAGCCGGAAGGCCGCGCCGAGTTCGTCATCGCCGAGAGCGGCGGCGGCAGCGCCGCCACCGCCATCGGCCACGACACCGGTGTCTGCGCCGATTGCCTGGCCGAGCTGTTCGATCCCGCCGGCCGCCGCTGGCGCCATGCCTTCATCACCTGTACCCACTGCGGCCCGCGCTACACCCAGAGCCGCGGCCTGCCCTACGACCGGGCCCGCACCAGCATGGTCGGCTTCGCCCTGTGCGCCGAGTGCGGCCAGGAATACGCCAATCCGGCCGACCGCCGCTTCCATGCCGAGACCACCTGCTGCCCGGCCTGCGGCCCGCAACTGCGGCTGCTCGACTGGGCCGGCCAAGCGCTGGGCGGCGATCCGCTGGCCGAGACCCTGGCGCGCCTCGCGGCCGGCGAGATCGTCGCGATCAAGGGCCTCGGCGGTTTCCATCTGGTCTGCGATGCGCGCAACGCGGAGGCCGTGGCGCGCCTGCGCAGCCGCAAGCAGCGCGAGGAAAAGCCCTTCGCGGTGATGGCGGCGAATACTGCCTCCCTGGCCGACTGGGTGGCGCTGGAGGGCGCTGCACAAGCCCTGCTGCAAGCGCCCGAGCGGCCCATCGTGCTGCTGAAAAAGCGTGCTGGCGCCGAGCTGCCGGGCATCGCCCCCGGCCTCGCCTGGCTCGGCGCGATGCTGCCCTACACGCCGCTGCAATGGCTGCTGTTTCACGAGGCGGCGGGCCGCCCGGCGGGTACCTCTTGGCTCGAAGCGGTGCAGCCGCTGCTGCTGGTGATGACCAGCGCCAATCCCTGCGGCGAGCCCCTGGTGATCGGCAACGACGAGGCTGTTTCGCGTTTGGCCGGCATCGCCGACGCCTTCCTGCTGCACGACCGGGCCATCGTCGTTCGTTGCGACGACAGCGTGGTGCGCAGCATGCCAACCGGCCCCCAGTTTATTCGCCGCGCCCGCGGCTACACGCCGCGCCCGATCAAGCTGCCGGCCAGCGGCCCGAGCGTGTTGGCCGTTGGTGCCGGACTGAAGAACACCGTCTGCGTGACGCGCGGCGACGAAGCCTTCGTCTCCCAGCACGTCGGCGACCTGGACAATGCCGCGGCCTGCGGCTTTTTCGAGGAGACCGTGGCCCATCTGCTGGACGTCCTCGAGGTACAGCCCGAGATCGTCGCCCACGACCTGCATCCGGACTTCCACGGCACCCGCTTCGCTGCCGCCTACGCCGAATATCGCCGCCTGCCGCTGCTCGGCGTGCAGCATCACCACGCCCACATCGCCGCCGTGGCGGCCGAGCATGAACATCGCGGCCCGCTGCTGGGCCTGGCTCTGGACGGCATCGGCCACGGCAGCGATGGCGGCGCCTGGGGCGGCGAACTGCTGCGGCTGGAGGGCGCCGACTTCCAGCGTCTCGGCCACCTGCGCGAACTGCCCCTGCCCGGCGGCGACCGGGCGGCGCGGGAACCCTGGCGCATGGCCGCGGCGGCGCTGCATGCCTGCGGCCGCGAGGAACAGATCGCCGGCCGCTTCGCCCACCAGGCCGGAGCTGCAACGGTGGTGCAGATGCTGGCGCGGCGCCTGAATTCACCGTTCAGCAGCAGCGCCGGCCGCCTCTTCGATGCCGCCGCCGGCCTGCTCGGCGTGCGCGATGTGGCGGCCTACGAGGGCCAGGCGGCGATGCTGCTGGAAGGCCTCGCCGAGGGCGCCCACATTGCTCCGCTGGATGGCGGCTGGGCCATAGCCGCCGACGGCGACCTGGACCTGCGCCCGCTGCTGACGGCCCTCTTCGCCGAGGGCGATATCCGCCGCGGTGCGGCCCTGTTCCACACCACCCTGGCGGCGGCCCTGGCGCAATGGACCATTGCCGCCGCGGCGCGCGAGAACATTCAAACCGTCGCCCTCGGCGGCGGCTGCTTCCTCAACCACATCCTCACCAGCAAGCTGCGTAGCCATCTGCAAGGGGCCGGGCTGCAGGTGCTGGAGGCGCAACAAATCCCCCCCGGCGACGGCGGCATCAGCCTCGGCCAGGCCTGGGTGGCGATCAACAAGGAGTTCTGACAAATGTGTCTGGCAATCCCTGCACGCATCGTCGAAATCGACGGCGATAACGGCGTGGTGGACATGGGCGGCGTGCGCAAGGAGATTTCCTTGTCCCTGGTGGAGGACGTGGCCATCGACGACTACGTCATCGTCCACGTCGGCTACGCCCTCAGCAAACTCGATCCCGAGGAGGCCGCCAAGACTTTGGCGCTGTTCGCCGAGATCGGCGAGATGAGTCCGGCGGCGCCATGAAATACGTCGACGAATTCCGCGATGGCGAGCTGGCGCGCAATCTGGCCGCGTCCATCGCCAGCGAGGCCCACAGCGACCGCACGTATAGCTTCATGGAATTCTGCGGCGGCCACACCCATGCCATCTCCCGCTACGGCGTCAGCGACCTGCTGCCGGCCAATGTGCGGATGATCCACGGCCCCGGCTGCCCGGTCTGCGTGCTGCCCATCGGCCGGGTGGACATGGCCATCGAGCTGGCCCTGGAGCACGGCGCCATCCTGTGCACCTACGCCGACACGGTGCGCATCCCGGCCTCGGACAATCTCTCCCTGCTCAAGGCCAAGGCCCGCGGCGCCGACATCCGCATGATCTATTCGGCGGCCGATGCCCTGGCCCTGGCCCAGCAGCATCCGGACAAGCAGGTGGTGTTCTTCGCCATCGGCTTTGAAACCACCACGCCGCCGACGGCGGTGGTGATCAAGCAGGCCCAGGCTCTCGGCCTGAAGAATTTCTCCGTGCTCTGCTGCCACGTGCTGACCCCCTCGGCCATTGCCAACATCCTCGAATCGCCGGAGGTGCGCCAGTACGGCACCGTGCCCCTGGACGGCTTCATCGGCCCGGCCCACGTGTCCACCGTGATCGGCAGCCGGCCCTACGAATTCTTCGCCGAGGAATACCGCAAACCCGTGGTGATCGCCGGCTTCGAGCCCCTGGATGTGATGCAGGCGATCCTGATGTTGGTGCGCCAGGTCAATCAGGGCCGCTGCGAAGTGGAAAACGAGTTCGCCCGGGCGGTCAGCCGCGACGGCAACCTGAAGGCACAGAACCTGGTGGCGGAAGTCTTCGAGCTGCGCCGCGAGTTCGAGTGGCGCGGCCTCGGCCTGGTGCCGTACTCGGCCCTGCGCATCCGCGAGGGCTTTGCCGAGTTCGACGCGGAAAAACGTTTCCCCCTCGGCTATCGCACGGTGGCCGACAACAAGGCCTGCGAATGCGGCGCCATCCTGCGCGGCGTCAAGCGCCCCTGGGATTGCAAGCTGTTCGGCACGGTATGCACGCCGGAGACCCCGATGGGCTCCTGCATGGTCAGTTCGGAAGGGGCTTGCGCCGCCCATTACACCTACGGGCGCTTCAAGGACATCGCGGTGGTGAGCGCATGAGTGAAGTGAGAAAGGGCTACGTTCGCGCCCTCGACATCAAACACGGCCGGGTGGACATGAGCCACGGCAGCGGTGGCCGCGCCATGGCCCAGCTGATCGAGGAACTCTTCGCCCGGGCCTTCGACAACGACTACCTGCGCCAGGGCAACGACGGTGCGCTGCTGCCGGCGGCCGGCGCTGGCAAGCTGGTGATGGCCACCGATAGTCACGTGGTTTCGCCGCTGTTCTTCCCCGGCGGCGACATCGGCTGCCTGTCGGTGCACGGCACGATCAACGACGTCGCGGTGATGGGTGCCAAGCCGCTGTATCTCTCCGCCGGCTTCATCCTTGAAGAAGGTTTTCCGCTCTCCGATCTGCAGCGCATCGTCCAGTCCATGGCCGATGCCGCCCGCGAGGCCGGCGTGCCCATCGTCACCGGCGACACCAAGGTGGTGGAGCAGGGCAAGGGCGACGGCGTGTTCATCACCACCACCGGCGTCGGCGTGGTGCCGGAAGGCGTCGAACTCTCCGGCGACCGGGCGCGGCCCGGCGACAGAATTCTGGTCTCCGGCAATCTCGGCGACCACGGCATGGCGATCATGGCCCAGCGCGAAAGCCTCGGCTTCACCTCGACCATCGTCTCCGATACCGCCGCCTTGCATGGCCTGATCGCCGCGGTGCTGGCCACCGGCGCCGACATCCGCGTGCTGCGCGACCCGACCCGCGGCGGCCTGGCGACCACCCTGAACGAGATCGCCAAGCAATCCCGCGTCGGCATGATGCTGCAGGAGCCAGCGATCCCGGTGCATCCGGAAGTCGCCGCGGCCTGCGAGTTTCTCGGTCTCGATCCGCTCTACGTCGCCAATGAGGGCAAGCTGGTGCTGATCGTCGCCGAGCCGGATGTGGCCCGGGTGCTGGCGGCCCTGCGTGCCCACCCCCTGGGGCGCAATGCGGCCATGGTCGGCTCGGTGCATGAAGACCCGCAACACTTCGTCCAGATGACTACCGGCTTCGGCGGCCGCCGCATCGTGGACTGGCTCTCCGGCGAACAACTGCCTCGGATTTGTTAAATGCGCATCCTCTTCCTTACTCACACGTTCAACAGCCTGACCCAGCGCCTGCATGCCGAGCTGACGGCCCGCGGCCACGAGATTTCGGTCGAGTTCGACATCGCCGATTCGGTGGCCGAGGAGGCGGTGGAACTGTTCCGTCCCGACCTGATCCTTGCGCCCTATCTGCGCCGGGCGATTCCCGAATCGATCTGGAAGAAGCATCTGTGCCTGATCGTGCATCCGGGCATCGTCGGTGACCGGGGCCCCTCGGCCCTGGACTGGGCGATCATGGACGGCGAAGCGGAATGGGGCGTCACCGTGCTGCAGGCCGAAGCGGAGATGGATGCCGGGCCGATCTGGGCCACCGAACCTTTCAAGCTGCGGCCGGCGACCAAGGCCAGCCTGTATCGCAACGAAGTCACCGAAGCCGCCTGCCTGGCGGTGCTGACCGCCTTGGAGCGGATCGAGAATGGCTTGTTCAAGCCCCTACCCCTGGCGGCGGTGAAGGATGCCAAGGGTAGCCTGCGCCCCTTGATGCGCCAGGTGGACCGGGCGATCGATTGGCAGCGCGACGGCAGCGCCACGGTGCTGGCCAAGCTGCGCGCGGCGGACGGCTTTCCCGGTGTCGCCGATCTGATGTTCGGCGAGGCCTGCCACCTGTTCGATGCCCATGCCGAATCGGTGATCCGTGGCGGTGCTGGGAGCAAGCCCGGCGACGTCATCGGCCGGCGCGAGACGGCGCTGCTGCGGGCGACGGTGGACGGCGCGGTGTGGATCGGCCACGTCAAGCGCAGTGGCGAGGGCGCGGTCAAACTGCCCGCGGCCCAGGCTTTCGCCGCCCAGGCTTTGATCCTGCCGGAACTGCCGCTGCCCGGCTGGTGGGCGGTGGCGGGCGAGACCTGGCAGGACATCCGCTATCAGGAAGCGGGCGAGGTCGGCTTCCTGCATTTCGAC
>DATDMT010000163.1:0-32029 GCA_036518635.1 Rhodocyclaceae bacterium
TGGACGACCTGATCGAAGAGGGCAATCTGGGCCTGATCCACGCCCAGGAAAAGTTCGATCCGGATCGCGGCTTCCGCTTCTCCACCTATGCCACCTGGTGGATCCGGCAGAACATCGAACGGGCGATCATGAACCAGTCGCGCACCATCCGCCTGCCGGTGCATGTGATCAAGGAACTCAACCTGGTGTTGCGCACCCTGCGCCAGTTGGGCAACGACGACGATCACAGCCACAGCGCCGACAAGGTGGCGATGTTGCTCGACAAGCCGGTGGAGGAAATCCGCCAGATCCTCACCTACACCGAGCGCACCGCCTCGTTGGATGCGCCGCTGGATATCGATCCGGACTTGTCGATCGGCGACTCGATTGCTGATGAAAGTGGTTCCGAGCCGGATTCGCAACTGGTCCAGCGCGAGATCGAAAACCGCATGGCCAACTGGATCACCGAACTGAACGAACGCCAGCGCCAGGTGATCGAGCGCCGTTACGGCCTCAACGGTCAGGAAGTGGAAACTCTGGAAACCATCGCCGCCGATATGGGCGTGACTCGCGAACGGGTACGCCAGATCCAGATGGAAGCCCTGCGCTCCCTGCGTCGCCGCCTGTCGCGCGACGGTGTGCAGCGCGACGCGCTGCTCTGATTATTCCTTGAGCGCCGCCGCCAGGTCGGCCACCGCCGTGGCGTAGAAGCTGCTGCGGTTGTAGCGGGTAATCACGTAGAAGTTGTCATAGCCCAGCCGGTATTCGGTGGGCGCATCCGGCGTCACCAAGTCGATCAAGGCCGCCGCTTGTGCCGGCGCGTCGTCGGCGACTTGCACGCCCCATTCGCGCAGGGACTGGGCTGGGCGCTTGGGCTGAATCCCCTCGGTCAGCAAGGCGGCGATCCGCTCGCCCGCCACCGTGGTCGGCAATACGATCGGCCCCATGCGGGTCCAGCCGTGGGCGGCGAGAAAGCTGGCGACGCTGCCGATGGCGTCTTCGGCGCTGCTGGTCAGGTGGATCGCGCCATCGCCGTCGAAGTCGACAGCCCAGCTGCGCACGCTGCTAGGCAGGAATTGCGGCAGGCCGAGGGCGCCGGCATAGGAGCCGCGATAGCTCTGCGGGCTGCGCTTCTCGTCGCGTGCCAGCAGCAGCAGGGCTTCCAGTTCGCGGCGGAACAGCTCGGCGCGGGGCGGGTAATCGAAGGCCAGGGTGGTCAGGGCCGAGAAGGTCTCGAAGCTGCCGGTATTGCGGCCGTAGATGGTCTCGACGCCGATGATCGCGGCGACGATTTCCGGCGGTACGCCAAACTGGGCCTCGGCTCGCGCCAGGGCATCACGATGCTCTTCCATGAAGCGTTTGCCGGCGGCGATGCGGCGCGGCTCGACGAAGCGGCTGCGGTAGGTTTGCCAGGAACGGATGGCCGGATTCTTCGGTGGCTGAATGGCCTTGATTACCGCCGTGATATGGCGGGCGTGATGGAACTGAATCAGCAACTCACGGGTGTCGAAGCTGTGCTTCTTCGCCATCTCGGCGGCGAAGTCACGGACGTCGGCACGGGTGGCGAAATCCACGTCCTTGGCCTGGACTGTCAGGGTTGCCAGGCAGGCCAGCAGTAGCAGAGGGTGTTTCATCGGGCAAAAGCGGCGATACGACGCGTCAGTTCATCAAGCGGTTGATCGTCGATAACTCTACCGTAGCGCATCGCCGCGTAAAGATCGCAAATGGCGGCAATTTCCTCGCTTTGCCGGGGCAGTGCTTGAGCCGCCCGTGCGGCCAGATCGCGCGGGCCTTCCCACGGATGGAGTACGAAGCCAGCCCTCACCAGCTTGCTCTCGAAGCGCCGCCACTGGCGCAATAACGGATCGATGCGCTGGCGCTGGTTCAGCGTCCAGGCCGCCAGGGCCAGCATCAGGGTGCCGCCGAGGCCGGCCATCAATGCACCGAGGGTGCGCCAGTCGGGCGACTCAAGTCCCAGGCGCTGCAGCAAGGCCATCTGGCGCTGGTTGTCGTAGCCCAAGACCCACTGGTTCCAAGCGTTGGAGACGGCTTCCCAGCGGTAGCGGGCGCTGCGCAGCCAATCCAGCTCCGGTCGCGCCAGGAGGGCGATCGGGTCGCCGCGCGGCACGGCGGCGGCGAGATTGTTTTCCACCCGTGCCGGGGCGATGGCGGCGGTGGGGTCCACCCGTCGCCAGCCTTCGCCCGCCAGCCAGATTTCGGCCCAGGCGTGGGCGTCGGACTGGCGCACGGTCAGGTAGCCGTCCACCGGATTCAGCTCGCCGCCCTGGTAGCCGGTCACCACCCGCGCTGGCACGCCGGCGGCGCGCATGACGAAGACGAAAGCGGCGGCATAGTGCTCGCAGAAGCCGCGGCGAGTGTCGAAGAGGAACTCGTCCACCGTGTCGACGCCGAGCAGCGGTGGCGTCAGGGTGTAGACGAAATTCTGCTCGCGGATGCGGCCGAGGAAGGCGTTGGCCAGCGCCAGATCATTGGGGGAGCGGGCACGCAGCGCCTGGGCCAGCTCACGGCTGCGGGGATTGCCGGTGCTTGGCAGTTGCAGCGCTTCGCGTTTGGCGTAGGCCGGCTCCTCCAGGCCGATGCGGGCGCTGGGGACCGAACGCAGCGTGTAGCGCTGACGGCTGCGCACCACCTTTTGCGCCACCACCTGCCAGGTGCTGGTGAGTAACGCGTCGGCGGGCCAGCGCTGCGGATAGTCGAGGGCCAGCAGCCAGGGCTGGTTGTGCGGCTCCAGGGTGATCTCGTATTGCACGGCATCGCCCTTGTCGGCGACGCCGTCCGCGGCGTTCTTCCGCGGCGGCCCCATGCGCCAGGTGCGGCCGTCGAAATTGTTCAGCACCGGACCGCGCCAGTACAACTCGCCCTTGTTCGGCAGCTTGCCGTCGAAACGGGCGCGGAAGGCGATGGCTTCCGACAGGCTCAGATTGGAGATCGAGCCCGGACTCATATTGTCCGAGAGCCCCGACAGGCCTCTGCCGGCATCCGCCGGCAAGCCCCAGAGCGGGCCGGAGACGCGGGGAAACAGCAGGAACAGCAGCAGCATGAAGGGCAGTGCCTGCAGCAGCAGGCTGCCGCCCAGGCGCAGCGCGGCGCGGGGGGCAACGTCTTCCCGCTGCAGGGCGATCAGGGTGCTGGTGGCAAGCGTCACCGAGACCAACATCAGTGCCGCGGTGGCGATGCTCTGGGTGTAGAAGAACTGCGACAGGATCAGGAAGAAGCACAGCAGCACCACCCCGGTGGCGTCGCGTAGGGTGCGCGTCTCGAACAGCTTGAGGGCGAGGAACAGGGCCAGCATGGCGACCCCCGGGTCCTTGCCGAACAGATTGCGGAAATGCAGGCCAATGCCGGCGATACCCGCCACCGCCAGCAGATTCAGCAGCCAGCCGGGGGGCAGCGGGATGCGCCGCCACAGCAGCCAGCCGCGCCAGACGATGCCGGTCAGGCACAGGGCGTTGAGCCAGCCCGGCAGCCAGGGCGCCAGCGGCAGGAAGGCGCCGAGGGCGGTGGCCGCCAGCCAGACGGTCTGGCGTTGGGTGACCGGCGGCGCGGCCTCAGGCTTCGCCATGACGTGCCAGCGCCTCCAGGCACAGATGCAGATGGGCTTCGCCGTCGCCCGGCGGCAATTCCTTGCCCGGCAGGCGCAGGCCGAAATGCAAGCCTGCGGTGTGAGCGTCTAGCGCCCAGCGCGTCAGTATGGATAGCCGGGCTTCGATGTCCAGCGCCGCCGGCAGGGCCTGCCAGTCGAGCCAGAGGGTCTCGCCGCTCTCGCCGGCGAACTGCTTGGTGTTCAACGCACCGTCGGGCAGACGCGCCGCGCTTTTCCAATCGACATGGGCCAGCGGGTCGCCGGGGCGATGGGGGCGCAAGCCGGCGAAATCGTCATCGCCGCCGGGGCGTTGCTGGCGGCCCTGCTGCTGGCCGCTACCCTCGGGCAGGGGCGGCGCCTCGCTGGCCGGTGATGGATACACCAGGCAGCGCATGGCCGGTGCCGCATAGGCCCAGGCGCGCACCAGGCCGAGGGGGTAGACGGTTTCCAGGGTGACACGGGGCAGCGCCAGCCAGCCGCGCTTGCGGCTCTTGATAAGCACCGGCGCTTCGATGCCGTCGTCGCCGGGAATCTCGTCCACCACGCTGACGCCCTCGCCGCCATCGAGGCGGATGCGGTAGCGGCGGTGGTGGCGGGTGTTGTGCAGCATCAGGCCGAAGCGCGCGTCCTGGCCGGCGAACACCGCTTCGCAGCGGCTGGGCAGGATGCTCAGGTGGGCAAGATTGCGGAAGCTGCCGAGGATGGCGGCGACACCCAGGCCGCAGAGCAGGAACACCAGCACATGGCCCAGGCTCAGGGTGTAGTTGATGGCACCCACCAGCATCACGATCAGGGTCAGTGCATAGGCTAGGCCGGCTTTGGTCGGCAGCACATAGACGCGCCGTTGCGTCAGCAGGATCGGCACCGGCTCCGGCGCCCGGCCGCGCACTCCCCAGCGGCGGAAGGCTTCGACCAGTCGGGCGATGGGGCTCATGATTAGGGCAGTGGAACTGCCTCGATCAGGCGCCGCGCGCCGTCGCCGATGGCGCTGCCGGCCGCGACGTGCAGGCGATGGCCGGCCACCGCCGGCAGCACCTGCTGGATGTCTTCCGGCAGCACATGGTCGCGGCCTTCGAGCAGGGCCCAGGCCCGTGCCGAGGCGAGCAGGCCGAGGGCCGCCCGCGGCGACAGGCCGCTGCTGAAGTCCGGCGATTGGCGCGAGTGTTCGGCCAGGGCTTGGACGTAGTCGATCAGCGCCGGCGAGGCATGGATACGGCTCACTGTGGCCTGCAGCTCCATCAGGGCAGCCGGCGTCAGCGCCGGCTGCAGCGCTGCCAACAGTTCGCGGCGATCTGCGCCGGCCAGCAGCTCGCGCTCCGCTTCCCGATTGGGATAGCCCAGCGAGATACGCATCAGGAATCGGTCGAGTTGTGATTCGGGCAGTGGAAAGGTGCCGATCTGATGGCTGGGGTTCTGCGTGGCGATGACGAAGAAAGGCTCGGGCAGCGGCCGGGCGACGCCTTCGGCGGTGACCTGGCGTTCTTCCATGGCCTCCAGCAGGGCGCTCTGGGCCTTCGGCGTGGCGCGGTTGATCTCGTCGGCCAGCACCAGTTGGGCGAATACCGGTCCGGGGTGGAAACGGAAACTGCCGCTGTCCCGGTCGAAGATCGAGACGCCGAGAATGTCCGCCGGCAGCAGGTCGCTGGTGAATTGGATGCGCTGATGATCGAGGCCCAGCAGCCGCGCCAGGACATGGCTCAGGGTGGTCTTGCCGACGCCGGGTATGTCCTCGATCAGCAGATGGCCGCGGGCCAGCAGGCAGGTCAGCGCCAGCCGCAACTGGTGCTCCTTGCCGAGGATGATGCGGCCTGCGGCAGACAACATCGCAGCAGGATTGCTGGGGGCGAGCATGGCAATAGGCATATCGGCGATAATGGACAAATCCGTTCCGACGATTGTATGGCATCGCCTTTATGACCACTGCTTTCATCACCCATCGTGACTGCTGGTTGCACGATATGGGCGCGCATCATCCCGAATGCCCGGAACGCCTGGGTGCCATCAACGACCGCCTGATCGCCTCGGGCCTGGATATCTACCTGCAGTTCCACGACGCGCCGCTGGTCACCATGGAGCAGTTGACGCGGGTACATCCGCAGCCCTATGTGGACAGCTTGGTTGCGGCGTCGCCGAGCAGCGGCATCCATCACGTGGACCCGGATACGGCGATGAGCCCCGGTACTCTGAAAGCCGCCATGCGCGCCGCCGGCGCCGGGGTGCTGGGCGTCGATCTGGTAATGAGGGGCGAGGCCCTGAGCGCCTTCTGCGCGGTGCGCCCGCCCGGCCACCATGCCGAGAGCGGCAAGGCCATGGGCTTTTGCTTCTTCAACAACATCTCCGTCGCCGCGCTGCATGCGGTCGAAGCCTGGGGCCTGCAGCGCGTGGCGATCATCGACTTCGACGTCCATCACGGCAACGGCACCGAGCAAATCCTCGCCGGCCACGACCGCGTGGTGATGTTCGGCAGCTTTCAGCATCCCTTCTATCCCTACTGCGGCACCGAGAACGTGGCGGCCAATATGTTCAACGTGCCGCTGCCGGCCGGGACCCGCGGCGAAGCCTTCCGCGAGATGGTGGCGGCGCGCTGGATTCCGCAGTTGCTGGAATACCAGCCGGAACTGCTGCTGATCTCCGCCGGTTTCGACGCCCACTATGAGGACGACATGGCCTCGCTGGGCTTGGTCGAATCGGACTACGCCTGGGCCACCGAGCAGTTACGGATGGTTGCGGAACGTTGCGCCAAGGGCCGGGTCGTATCCATGCTCGAAGGCGGCTACTCGCTGTCGGCACTGGGACGTAGCGTCACCGCGCACGTCCGGGCCCTGGCCGATCTGTAGAACGCTTTCGGGTAGAATCCCGCGACTCTTTTTCCGGCTGCGGCCGGTCCATTTCTCATGGGCGTGCGCATGAAGCTCAAGGCATTCGTTGTTCCGCTGGTATTGGGTCTGGCTCTGGCGGGTTGCAGCAGTTCGATCCTCGAATCGAAAAAAATCGACTACAAGTCGGCCGGCAAGCTGCCGCCGCTGGACGTGCCGCCGGACTTGACGGCGCCCGGCCGCGACGATCGCTATAGCGTGCCGGATGTGGCTTCTGCCAAGGGTAGCGCCAGCTACTCCGCCTATTCCGCCGAACG
Source organism: Rhodocyclaceae bacterium (assembly GCA_036518635.1). Lineage (GTDB taxonomy): Bacteria > Pseudomonadota > Gammaproteobacteria > Burkholderiales > Rhodocyclaceae > AWTP1-18. Next base: position 6,717 of record DATDMT010000163.1, read on the forward strand.
CGCCGACAAGGCGACCACGGTCGCTACGCGCGAAGTGCTGCCCGTGGTGGGCAAGCTGCGCATCGAGCGCTCCGGCTCGCAGCGTTGGCTGGTGGTTCCCGCCACGCCGGACAAGATGTGGGATACGGTCAAGGAGTTCTGGCAGGAACTGGGCTTCATCATCAACGTCGAGCGCGCCGAAGCCGGCGTGATGGAAACCGATTGGGCGGAAAACCGCGCCAAGCTTCCCGACGACCTGATCCGCCGCGCCATCGGCAAGCTGTTCGACGATGTCTATTCCACCGCCGAGCGCGACAAGTTCCGCACCCGCCTGGAACCCGGCGCCGAGCCCGGCACCACCGAGATTTACATCAGTCACCGCGGTATGTACGAGACCTACATCACCGAAGGCAAGGAACAGACCCGCTGGCAGCCGCGGGAAGCCGACCCGAATCTGGAAGCCGAGATGCTGCGTCGCCTGATGGTTCGCCTCGGCGTCGAAGAAAACCGCGCCTCGGTGATGTTGGCTTCGGCGCCGGTGGCCGAGCGGGCGCGGATGGTCGGCAAGGCCGCCGACGGCGCCGCCGCGCTGGAAGTTCAGGAACCCTTCGACCGGGCTTGGCGTCGCGTCGGCCTCGCTCTCGATCGCGTCGGCTTTACCGTCGAGGATCGCGATCGCTCCAAGGGCATGTATTTCGTCCGCTACGTCGATCCCGATGCGGATGCCAAGAAGGGCGACGACAAGGGCATCATGTCCAAGCTGATGTTCTGGAAGAGCGGCAAGGACGCGGGTGCCGACAAGGATGCGCGCTATCGCATCTACGTCAAGGGCAGCGGCAGCAATTCCACTGTCCAGGTGCTGACCCGTGAAGGCGGCGTCGATGCCTCGGCGACCTCGCATCGCATTCTCGACCTGCTGCTGCAGCAACTGAAGTAAGCGCCGCATGCGCTTCGCCGCGCTGGGCAGCGGCAGCCGCGGCAACGCCCTCGTCGTCGAGGCGGGGGCGACGCGGATTCTCCTCGATTGCGGCTTCGGGCCGCGCGAGGTGACGCGGCGCCTCGCGCGGCTGGGTCTGGTGCCGGAGGATATCCAGGCCGTCGCGGTGACCCATGAACACGGCGATCACGTTGGCGGTGTCGCCGCCTGCGTCAGGCGCTTCGGCTGGGCGGTGTATGCCACCCACGGCACCGCCAGCGCGTCCCTGGTCGATGAAAAAAACGTGCGGGTACACGCGATTCAGGGCGATTGCCGATTTGCCGTCGGCGACCTCGAATTACATCCCTTTCCAGTACCGCACGATGCGCGGGAGCCGGTGCAGTACGTGTTTTCTGTCGGCGATCTGCGCCTCGGCGTGCTCACCGATGTCGGTGTCGCCACGCCGCACATGATTGCCTGCCTGAAAGGCTGCGATGCGCTGGTCTTGGAGTGCAATCACGATGCCGCGATGTTAGCCGGCGGAGCCTATCCGCAACGCCTCAAACAGCGGATCGCCGGCCGCTACGGGCATTTGGAAAATCGCGCTGCCGCCGAGTTGCTGACTGAGTTGGAGCCATTGCGGCTCAAGCATCTGGTGGCGGCCCATCTCAGTGAAGAAAACAACCGCCCCGAGCTGGCCCGTGCGGCCCTGGCCGAAGCGATCGGCTGTACCGCTGATTGGATCGGTGTTGCAGACCAGGAAACCGGATTCGACTGGCGTTTCCTGTAGCGCTTCACTCGACGGCTAGACAAAGAAAAAGGCCCAACCTCGCGGTTGGGCCTTTTTGCGCTACGCAGCTACCGAATTACTTCTTTTCGGGGGCAGCGGGAGCGGCGGGGGCAGCAGCAGCCGGAGCGGCGGGCTTGTCACCAGCGGCGGGGGCGGCAGCGGCGGGAGCAGCAGCGCCAGCAGCGGCGGGGGCGCCAGCAGCGGGAGCGGCAGCAGCCGGGGCAGCGGCGGGAGCCGGAGCGGCGGCGGGAGCGGGGGCAGCAGCCGGAGCGGCAGCGGGGGCGGGGGCTTCGCTCTTGCCGCAAGCGGAAACGGCCAGGGCAACGAGGGCTGCAACGAGGATGGACTTATTCATTTCAAATTCCCTTTTATCGATAAAGAAAGAAACTTTCCAGCAAAAGCCGGCAACTGGATAAGTTGAATACCAGTCAGCCCGTGATTTTAGCATGAACAACTAAGGCTTCGGAATCAGTTGTTGCACTGCAGCGGGTCTTGGCGATAGAAGCCGACCAATTGCGCGTAGTACGCCGGGTAGGCCCGCTGCAAGCACTCCGGCTGAAGAAAAAACACCTCGCTGCTGACCGCGAAAAACTCGGCCGGATGCTCTGCACCGTAGGGGTCGAAGGGCGCTTCGCCGCGATCCGCCTTGTGCTGAAAATCGACAAAAGCCGCTTGCAGCGCGCGTATCCAAGCGGGGCGCGACATGCCAGCGTGCAGCGGCGGGATGCCGTCGGCTTCGCCGTGGCGCATGTCCAGCTTGTGCGCCAGCTCGTGCAGCACCACGTTGACGCCCGCGGGCTCTTCGCCGGGCGGGAACCAGGAAAGCAGCACCGGGCCGTGGTCCCAGGATTCGCCGAGCAGGACGTCGTCGTATTCATGGACCAGGCCGGCTTCGTCCATCATCTGGCGCGGGGCGAGAAACTCGCCGGGATAGACGACGATACCCACCCAGTCGTCGTACCAAGCCAAGCCAAGATTCAGGATCGGCAGGCAGGCCTGCAGGGTGATGTGCATCTGCATGGCGGCATCGAGATGCAGGCCACGGGCCGCGGACCATTGCTTCTGGCGGAGGAATTCGCCGCCGAGTTCGCGCAGCCGCTGCCGCTCCGGCTGGTTTAGCCGCTGCAGCATGGGGAGCTTGGCTTCCGCCGCCTGCCATTCGGCCTCGGTCGGCAGGCGCGGTGCCGGTGCCAGCCGTCGCAGGAGGCGTGTGACGAATTCAAGCATCTGCCGCTCCAATGCAAAACGGGGGCCGCAGCCCCCGTTTCGTTGAGATCAGGTCCGGCTTACTCGACCTTGGCCTTGGCACGCAGTTCCTGCACGTGCTGGTCGATCATCTGACGCTGCAGCTTCTGGACGATTTGCGGCTTGAGTTCTTCCAGCGGCTGCGCGTTGAAGTTGCGGGTGTCTTCCAGCAGGATCACGTGCCAGCCGAAATCGGACTTGACCGGGGCCTCGGTGTACTTGCCCTTGGCCAGCTTGCCCAGCGCATCGGCGAAGGGCTTGACGTAGTTGCCGGGAACCGACCAGTCCAGGTCGCCGCCCTTGTCGCGGGAGCCCGGATCCTTGGATTGCTTGGCCAGGTCTTCGAACTTCTCACCCTTCTTCAGGCGAGCGATGATGTCCTTGGCTTCCTCTTCCTTCTCCACCAGGATGTGGCGGGCCTTGTATTCCTTGTCGCCCATGGAGGCCTTGTAGGCGTCGTATTCGGCCTTGACGGCCGCATCGGCGGGCTGATGGCTGCGGGCGAAGTCGGCCAGGTAGGCGTTGATCAGGATGTCCTGGCGGGCCATGTCGATCTGGGCGGCGACATCGGTACGCTTCTCGATGCCCTTGCGGCCGGCTTCCTGGGAAACGGCTTCGAGGGTGATCAGGCGCTCGCGGATGGCCTTGCGCAGTTCTTCGGAATCGGGACGGCCTTGACCCTTCTGCGAAGCCAGGACCAGATCCATGCGGCTCTTGGGGATGGCCTTGCCATTGACGGTGGCCAACGCGGCACCGGCAGCGGCGGGCTTTTCGGCAGCGGGGGCAGCCTCGGTCTTTTCCTTCTTGGCGAGGACGGGCGTGGCCACGAGCGAGGCGATCAACAACACGGAGGCGGAGGACAGCAGGCGTTTCATGAATGAATTTCCAAGCAAAGGTTGACCGGGGGGAGGGGGTGGCATCTGCGCCGCCGCCAGCACCGGCGAATCATACATCATGACCGCGGCGAAGCCGGGCCAGCGGCTATTTGGGAAAGACCCGTAAAAAGGGCTTTACCGTCACTTTGGCATAGACCCCGGCGGCCATGTAGGGGTCGGCGTCGGCCCAGGCCTGGGCGGCCGCGAGGGATTCGAATTCGGCGACGATCAGGCTGCCGCTGAAGCCGGCGGGGCCTGGCGCCGGGGCGTCGATGGCCGGGTTCGGGCCGGCCAGGATCAGGCGGCCTTCCGCCTGGAGTTGTTCCAGTCGAGCCAGATGGTCCGGGCGGGCGGCCAGGCGTTTTTCCAGGCTGTTGGGGAAGTCCTCCCCGACGATGGAGTAGAGCATCAGGTCTTGTCCTCTTCGAAGTAGCGTGCCAGGGCGAAGCTCTGCCCGACGATAAAGATCAGCATCAGGCCGGTCAGGCCATAGAGTTTGAAACTCACCCAGCCGTCGCAACTGAGCAGGTTCATCGCCACCAGATTGGCACCTCCCATGAACAGCAGGAAGGCCGCCCAGGCGGAGTTCAGCCGCGGCCAGACCTGATCCGGCAGGCTGATCTGGGGGCTCATCAATTCGCGCATCAGGTTCTTTTTCAGCACCAGGGCCGAGAACAGCAGGATGCCGCCGAACAGCCAGTAGAGGATGGTTGGCTTCCACTGGATGAAGGTTGGGTTGCGGAAATACAGGGTCGCGCCGCCGAATACGACGATGATCGACAGGCTGATCCAGAGCATGGTGTCCACTTTTTTGTGGCGGAACATCTGCCAGCCGACCTGGATGAAGGTCGCCGCGATGGCGACCACGGTGGCCAGCAGGATCGGCTCATGCAGCAGCGGTACCGAGGCGTCGGGCATGGCCGCCAGGCAACTGCCGACGTTATTGCCGGCGGGGCTGGCGAGCTTGTAGGTGACAAAGAACAGGATGACCGGCAACAGGTCGAAGAGAAACTTCATCGGGGGTTATTTCTTTTCAAAATTCAGCGATGCGGAGTTGATGCAATAGCGCAAGCCGGTGGGGGCCGGGCCGTCGTCGAAGACATGGCCGAGGTGGGCGCCGCATTCGGCGCAGGTGACTTCGGTGCGGCGCATGCCGTGGCTACGGTCCTCGTGTTCGGCGATGGTTCCGGCCGGAGCGTAGAAGCTGGGCCAGCCGCAGCCGGCGTCAAACTTGGTGTTCGATTCGAACAAGGGCGCCCCGCAGCAGACGCAGCGGTAGCTGCCGTTTTCCCAGTGATTCCAGAATTCGCCGCTGAAGGCCCGCTCGGTGCCCTTTTCGCGGGCGACCCGATATTGTTCCGGGGTCAGGCTTTCGCGCCATTCGGCGTCGCTTTTCGTGGTCTTGCTCATGGGGCTCTCCTCGGGCGGCACGTTACCATATGGCCCTTGGGATGCCCAAGATTGAACAAGGTTCCATCGTGATTGTGCGGAGAACGGCCTCATGAAAGTGCTAGTCCTTGGGGCCGGCGTGATAGGTGTGACAACAGCCTGGTATCTGGCCCGCGCGGGCCATCAGGTGACGGTCGTCGACCGCCAATCCGCACCGGCCCAGGAAACCAGCCAGGCCAACGGCAGCCAGATTTCGGTCTGCCATGCCGAGCCCTGGGCCAACCCGGCGGCGCCGTTGAAAGTGCTGAAATGGTTGGGGCAGGAGGATGCGCCGCTGCTCTGGCGCTGGCGTGCGGACCCGGTTCAGTTCGCCTGGGGCCTGCGTTTCCTCAATGAGTGCCGCCCCACCCGCACTAAAGCCAATATCGCCGCCCTGGTGGGGCTCGGCCTCTACAGCCGGCATTGTCTCGGCGAGCTGAGGGATGAACTGGCGTTGCACTACGATGAGATGCGGCGCGGCATCCTGCATTTCTATACCGATCCCGCCGAGTTCGAACACGCCATTCCCCAGGCCGCCCTGATGCGCGCCTATGGTTGCGAACGGCTGGTGAAGACGCCGGCGGAATGCCTGGCCATCGAGCCGGCCCTGCGCCACAGCGACATTCCGGTGGTGGGTGGGACCTATACGCCGGACGACGAGTCGGGCGATGCCCGTCTGTTCTCCGAGGCCCTGCTGGGCCACTGTCTGCGGCTAGGTGTGACCTTCATGCCGGAACGGACGATCAGCCATCTGCTGACCGATGGTGATCGCTGCAGCGGCGTGCAACTGGCCGATGGCACCGTGTTGCAGGCCGACGCCTGTGTCGTGGCCCTGGGCAGCTATTCACCCTTGCTGCTGCGGCCCCTGGGTGTGCGGATTCCGGTGTTTCCGGCCAAGGGCTATTCGCTGACCCTGGCGCTGCCCGAGGGGGTTGAAGCACCCTCGGTGAGCCTCACCGACGACGGCGCCAAACTGGTCTTTTCCCGGCTCGGTCAGCGCCTGCGGATCGCCGGCACCGCCGAGTTCTGCGGCTACGATACCCGCCTTAATCCGGCGCGATTGCAGCCGCTGCGGCAGCGCACGGCGGCGCTGTTTCCCCAATTGCGCGGGCTGGAAGAGATGCATCAATGGACCGGGCTGCGCCCGGCCACGCCGGGCAATCTGCCGTTGCTTGGAGCGACCCGCTACCGCGGCCTGTTCCTCAATACCGGGCATGGCACCCTGGGTTGGACCCTGGCCTGCGGTTCGGCACGTTTGCTGGCCGATTTGATCGACGGCCGCGCACCGGAGGTTGATCCGGCGCCTTACCAACCGTAGCCGCCGCAGTCTCTAGCGTGAAAACGTTTGAACAACGAGCTCCGTGATGTCGAGCGCAGCGAGCCGTTTAGTAGCCTCCCCGTGAGGGGAGCTTGGCCTGCCCTGAGCTCGTCGAAGGGGGAGGGGCGGGCGTTTATGCCCTGCGCGCTTTCATGGATGGCGGATGCTCACGGAAAGCGTGCACGCTAATGCAGGTGGCGCGGCGGCGTCAGCCCTTCGCCTTCCGGCATTTCGGCGTGCATCGGCTCGCCTTCCGGGTTGGGGTAGAGCGGGGCACCGCAGTCGTCGCAATACTCCAGCGGGAAGCGATGCTCGAGTTGCAGCACGCGGCCGATGCCGGCGGCCTTCAATGCGGCTTCAATCTGCGCGGCGACTTCGCTGCTTTCGTCTTCCGCTTCGAGCAGCGGCCAGACCACGCCGTGGATCACCTGGCTGGAATCGCTGCGAGTGAAACCGATGCGGAACTCTTCCAGGCGCTGGTCGAAGAAGGGCGCCACCACCGCGCGCAGCTCGCTGGCCGGGACGTTCAGGGTGCTGGTCAGGAAATCCGCCGATGCCTGCAGGGCGAAGGGGCGCGAGGCCCGGTCGGCGTCGCGGCAGGCGGCGTGAAAGGGCAGGGGGATCAGCAGTTGGTGGGCGCAGGCCGGCAGCAGCGGTGCCAGGGCCTGGCCGCCCTGCGCGCTCCATGCCTTCAGCGTTTGGTTGCGCTCGCCATCGTCCTCCTGCCAGCGGAACAGCGGGCTGCCGTGGGGGGCGCGGACCAGGCCGAGCAAATAACGGGTGTCGGACAGGAAGACCATGGCCTCGGGCATCTGTGCCGCATCGACATGCAACGGCAAGCCTCTTTGCGCCGCCTGGGCCAGTCGGTCGAGCCATTGCGAGGTTTCGCAGTAGCCGGCCGGCAGGTGGTCGGGACTGAACAGGAAATCCGCCAGGGTCAGCGTGGCGCCGGCCGCCAGGCCGTGGGCTTGCAACTGCACCCGCAGGTTTTCCAGGGCTTCCCCCGCGATCGGCCCCGAGGGGATGGTGAAGCGCGACCAGGCCAGGATCGGCGCGGCGATCAGCACCATGTCCTGGCCGCTGGCATTGCGCCGGCTTTCGCAGCGGGATTCGACCAAATCGGCCAAGGGTTCGTAGCCGCGATCGTCGCGGTTGTAGAGTTGATCCAGGGCGCCGGTCAGGGCTTCGTCGTCCGCATCCGCCAGCAGACGGTCCACCTCGCCGATCAGCCGGTTTTCCCAGAAGTCGTCCTCGATCCGGGATGAGGACAAACCAAGGGCAGTGGCGAGGGCAATCAGGGTGTTTTGCCCAGGGCTGACGCGGGAACGGCGGGAAAATCGGGAGCGTTTCATTAGCGGGCGCCTGGGGACGCGGGGGATTCGAGGAAGATTGCGATTCTATCAAGTCGTGGGAGGCCGCCCGCTGGTAGACTGCGCGCGGTTCAATACCTAGGCGATTCCACGATGTTCTCAAAATTGATGCCCAAGGAAGGCAAGTTCTTTGATTTGTTCAATGCCCACGCGGAGCAGATTGTCATCGGAGGAAAGCAGCTAGTCACGCTGTTTGCCAGTGTTACCGAGAATTCCGAGTCGCTGGCGGCCCACGCCAAGGCCATCGACGAAACCGAGCGTTGCGCCGACCGCTACACCCACGACACGGTGGCCCTGCTGCACTCGGTGTTCAACACGCCCTTGGACCGGGACGAGATCCATCGCCTGATCATTCGCATGGACGACATCCTCGACCTGATCCAGGACGTCGCCGAGACCATGTATCTCTACGACGTGCGCCGTATCACCGAGGAAGCCCGGCGCCTGGCTGAAATCTGCCTCTCCTGCTGCGAGCGGGTGAAGACCGCGGTGGGCCTGCTGTCCAATATGGACAATGCCAGCGCGATCCTGCGCACCTGCCAGGAAATCGACCAACTCGAATCCGATGCCGACCGGGTGATGCGTCAGGGCATGGCCAAGCTGTTCCGCGAGGAAGCGGACGTGCGCGAGCTGATCAAGCTGAAGAGCATCTACGAACTATTGGAAACCGTCACCGATCGTTGCGAGGACGTCGCCAACATCATCGAGGGCATCACCCTCGAGAACGCCTGACGGAGCGCGCTGATGTCCGGAGTCGGAGTGGGTTTCTACGCAGTCGTCCTGCTGATCGTGCTGGCGCTGGTGTTCGACTTCATGAACGGGTTTCATGACGCGGCCAACTCCATTGCCACGGTGGTTTCCACCGGTGTGCTGAAGCCCCACCAGGCAGTGGCCTGGGCCGCCGTATTCAATGTGATTGCCATCACCGTATTCCAGCTCAAGGTGGCGGCCACCATCGGCAAGGGAACCGTCGAGCCTTCGATGGTGGATCTACATCTGATCTTCGGTGCGCTGATGGGCGCCATCGCCTGGAACGTCATCACCTGGTACTACGGCATCCCGTCCAGTTCCTCCCATGCCCTGATCGGCGGCCTGGTCGGCGCGGCCCTGGCCAAGGCGGGGCCTACCGCGCTGATCTGGTCCGGCGTCGGCAAGACGGTGTTGTTCATCCTGGTCTCGCCGCTGCTGGGCTTCATTCTTGGCGCTCTGTTGATGGTGGCGGTGGCCTGGCTGTGCAACCGCTCCTCGTCGCGGCGGGTGGACAAACTGTTCCGCCGCCTGCAACTGATCTCCGCTTCGCTCTACAGCCTGGGCCATGGCGGCAACGATGCACAAAAGACCATCGGCCTGATTTGGCTGCTGCTGATTTCCGCCGGCATGACCTCGGCCAATGACGGCATCCCCGGCTGGGTGGTGGTCGCCTGCTATACCGCCATGGGCCTCGGCACGCTGTTCGGCGGCTGGCGCATCGTCAAGACCATGGGCCAGAAAATCACCAAGTTGAAGCCCGTCGGCGGTTTCTGTGCCGAAACCGGCGGCGCGATGACCTTGTTCCTGGCTTCGGCGCTGGGTATCCCGGTATCTACCACGCATACCATTACCGGCGCCATCGTCGGCGTCGGCACCACCCGCGGCGCTTCTAACGTGCGCTGGGGCATCGCCGGCGGCATCGTCTGGGCCTGGGTGTTGACCATTCCCGCTTCGGCGATCATCGCCGCCGCCGCCTGGTGGTTGAGCGATCTGGTGTTGTGAGCCCTTGCCAGAGTTGCGGCGCCTGCTGCGCAACTTATCGGGTCAGCTTTCCTGCCGAAGAACTGGATGATGCGCCCGGCGGCGTGGTTCCGCTCGGCTTTGCCGATCCGATGGGGAGTGTTGGTGCGTATATGAAAGGCACCGAGCGCCAGCCGCCGCGCTGCGTTGCTCTGCGCGGCGAAATCGGCCAATCCGTTGGCTGTGCCATCTATGAGTTCCGCCCCAGCGCCTGTCGCGAATTCGCCCCCTTGGCCAGCGTTGGCCGCGGCGATCAGGCCTGTAACGATGCGCGACGACGCCATGGTTTGGCGCCGTTGGACGCGGCTTGATCTGTTAGAATTCGTTGTGGCGGGTCTCCCCGCATTGCGGGGTGGTGAATCTGGTCAGGTCCGGAAGGAAGCAGCCACAGCTACTTACCGCAAGTGCCGGGGGTCAGGCTCGCCACCCTTTCCCCTTCGGGGAAAGGATGGCAATTGAGGGGCACCCCCTCCCGCCCTCCCCCGCCAGGCGGTGGAGGCGACTAATCAGGCCCCGCCTTCAGCGGGGCAAGGCTTGGAAGCGCCTGATTTGGAGTCCGTCCCCTTGTTGATTTCCAGCATTCGAATCGGTTTCCTTCCGACATGAGCTATCAGGTTCTGGCGCGCAAATGGCGGCCCAAGTCCTTTGCTACCTTGGTCGGGCAGGAACATGTGGTGCGGGCATTGACCCATGCCCTGGACCAGCAGCGGCTGCATCACGCCTACCTGTTCACCGGCACCCGCGGCGTTGGCAAGACCACGCTGGCGCGGATCATGGCCAAGGCCTTGAACTGCGAAAATGGAATCACCTCCACGCCTTGCGGCACTTGTTCCTCCTGCCTTGAGATCGACGGCGGGCGCTTTGTCGATCTGATCGAGGTGGACGCGGCGACCAACACCCGCGTCGACGAGATGCGCCAGTTGCTGGAAAACGCCACCTACGCGCCGACCCGCGGCCGCTTCAAGGTGTATGTGATCGACGAAGTGCACATGCTCTCCAACTCCGCCTTCAACGCCATGTTGAAGACCCTGGAGGAGCCGCCGGAACACATCAAGTTCATTCTCGCCACCACCGATCCGCAAAAGATTCCGGTGACGGTGTTGTCGCGCTGCCTGCAGTTCAATCTGAAGCAGATGCCGCAGAGCCATATCGTCGACCATCTGAGCCGAGTGCTGGCCGCCGAAAACATCGAGTTCGATCCCGCCGCCCTGCGTCATCTGGCCAAGGCCGCCGCCGGCAGCATGCGCGATGCGCTTTCGTTGCTGGACCAGGCCATCGCCCACGGTGCCGGCCGGGTGGAGGAGGAGGGCGTGCGCGACATGCTCGGCACCGTTGCCGACGACCACCTGTATGGCCTGCTGGACGCTCTGGTCGGCGCCGATGCCATGAGTTTGTTGGCGATGGCGGACCGGATGGAGGCGCGCAGCCTGAGCTTCGACTCGGCGCTGCAGGAACTGGCGACCCTGTTCCATCGCATCGCTCTGCTGCAATTCGCTCCGGAGGCCCTGGTGGATAGCGCCGAGCGCGAGCGCCTGGCGCCTTATGCCGCCGCCTTCGACGCGGAGTTCCTGCAGCTCTGCTACCAGATCGCGGTGCACGGCCGCGACGACTTGGCCCTGGCGCCCGACGGCTATGCCGGCTTCACCATGACGCTGCTGCGTTTGCTGGCGTTTCGCCCCGATGCGGGGGGCGGCCAGCGCCCCGCCGCAGCTACGGCTCGCCCGGCGGCAATGATGACGGTGGCTGCAGCGGCTGCACCCGTGGCGGCAGCACCGCACCCGGCCGCTCCTGCGGCGCCTGCTCCCGCTGCCGCTGCCCCAGTCGCGGATGACGACTGGCATGCCGTGGTTTCGCGCCTGCCGCTGACCGGCATGGCGCGCCAGCTAGCCCAGCATTGCGAGCTGGCGGCGCTCAGCGAGGGGCAGATCAAGCTGCGCTTGCCGCCGGCCCACAAGCATCTGCAGGGGCGGGCGCAGCAGGACAAGTTGCAAGCCGAATTGCAGGTTTTTTACGGCCGCCCGCTGCGCCTGGAAATCAGCCTGGCCGAGACCGCGGATGAAACTCCCGCCGAGCGGGCCCGCAACCAGCAGCGTGAGCGTCAGGATCAAGCGATTGCCGCCATCGAAGGCGACAATTTCGTCCGCGACGTGGTGGATATGTTCGACGCCACCATCGATGAATCAACCATCAAACCCTTGTAGGAGCGAGCACCCATGAAAGGTGGCTTTGGCAATATCGGCGCCCTGATGAAGCAGGCGCAGCAGATGCAGGCAAACATGCAAAAGGCCCAAGATGAACTGGCCACCATCGAGGTCGAGGGCCAGTCCGGCGCCGGCGCGGTGAAGGTGGTCATGACCTGCAAGCACGATGTGCGGCGTGTCGCCATCGACCCCTCGGTGATGGACGACAGGGAAATGCTCGAAGACCTGATCGCTGCGGCCTTGAACGACGCCACCCGGCGCGTCGAAACCACCGTGCAGGAACGCATGGGCTCCTTCACCGCCGGGCTGAACCTGCCGCCCGGCATGAAGCTTCCCTTCTGATGCCCCGGGGAATGGCGGTCTGTACGAGCCCTCCCCAGTCGCAATGAAGTTTCCTTCCAGCCTCGATGCGCTGATCGATGCCCTGCGCTGCCTGCCGGGCGTCGGGCCGAAATCGGCTCAGCGCATGGCCTATCACCTGCTGCAGCACGATCCGGATGGCGCGCGCAATCTCGCTGCCGCCCTGGGCAATGCTCTAGACAAGCTGCATCGCTGCGCCCGTTGCAACACTTTCACCGAGGCGGAGATTTGCGAGCGCTGCCTGTCCACCAAGCGCGATCCGTCGCTGCTGTGCGTGGTGGAAATGCCGGTGGATCTGCTGACCATGGAGCAGACCCATGCCTACAACGGGCTCTACTACGTGCTGATGGGTCGCCTGTCGCCGCTGGATGGCGTCGGGCCGCGCGAACTGGCCTTCGAGCGCCTGTTGGCGCGGGCCGCCGATGGGCAGGTGCGCGAGGTGATTCTGGCGACCAACTTCACCAATGAAGGCGAAGCCACCGCCCACTACCTGTCCGATCTGCTGCATGCCCGCGGTATCAAGGTGAGTCGCATCGCCCGCGGCGTGCCGGTGGGCGGCGAACTCGAATTCACCGATGCGGCGACCGTGGCCCAGGCCTTGATCGAACGCCGCGAATTCTCATGAGCGAAGCCCCGAAACCCTTGCAGGGCCTGCGGGTGGTGGAGTTCGGTACTTTGATCGCCGGACCCTTCTGTACCCGCATCCTGGCCGAGTTTGGCGCCGAGGTGATCAAGATCGAAGCGCCGGGGGAGGGCGATCCCCTGCGCAAGTGGCGCAAGATGTACGGCGACACCTCCCTGTGGTGGTATGTCCAGGCCCGCAACAAGCAGTCGGTGACGGCCAATCTCAAGCATCCCAAGGGGCAGGAGGCGGTGCGCAAGCTGATCGCGACCGCCGACATCGTGGTGGAGAATTTCCGCCCTGGTGTGCTGGAAAAACTCGGCCTCGGCTGGGACGTGCTTTCCGCCCTGAACCCGGGCCTGGTGATGGTGCGCCTCTCCGGCTTCGGCCAGACCGGGCCCATGGCAAGCCAGCCGGGCTTCGGCGCCATCGGCGAATCCATGGGTGGGCTGCGCTACATCACTGGTTTCCCCGACCGGCCGCCGGTCAAGACCGGCATCTCCATCGGCGATTCGATTGCTGCCCTGTGGGGCGCCTTGGGCGCGTTGATGGCTTTGCGCCATCGTGAAGTGAGCGGTGGCAAGGGGCAGGTGGTCGATGTGGCGCTCTACGAGGCCGTTTTCGCCATGATGGAAAGCCTGGTGCCGGAGTTCGATGTGTTTGGCTTCATCCGCGAGCGCACCGGCAATATCATGCCGGGAATTACCCCCTCGAACACCTACACCACCCGCGATGGCAAGCACGTGGCGATCGGCGCCAACGGCGACGCGATCTTCAAACGGCTGATGGCAGCCATTGGCCGCCAGGATCTGGCGGACGATTCTTCCCTGGCGGACAATGCCGGGCGTAATACCCGCGCCACGGAAATTTACGGCGTGATCGCCGATTGGGTGGCGGCCCACGACGAGGAGGAAGTGCTGCGCATCGCCACCGCCGCCGAAACCCCCGCCAGCCGCATCTATTCCGTCGCCGACATGTTCAGCGACCCCCAGTACCTTGCCCGCGAAATGCTGGTGGCGGCCCAATTGCCCGACGGCCGCGACTTCCGCATGCCCGGCATCGTGCCGCGCCTGTCGGCGACGCCGGGTGCCACGGAATGGATAGGCCCCGAGTTGGGCGCCCATACCGACCTGGTGTTGGCTTCGCTTGGCTACGCTCAATCTGAGATTGACGCGTTGCGTGCAGAAGGTGCCATTTAGCGACTTATTTTTCTGAACTTACTGTTTGTTAGTCGCAAAAGCGATATGCGGCTTTAATCGCCCGAGTGAGTCCGGTATAATCTTGCGGTTTTTCGGGTCTCCCGAATCGCTTCTTTCCATTCTCTAGGGATTTCCACCATGAGCTGTGACGATAATGTGGACTGCGGCCGGCGGCGGCTGCTCGTCGCCACTGCCGCAGTAGGCGGCGTGGCTGGCGTAGCGGCGGCGGTGCCGTTTCTCGCCAGCATGGCCCCTTCCGAGCGCGCCAAATCTGCTGGCGCCCCGGTCGAGGCCGACATCAGCAAGCTGGGTCCGGGTCAGATGATGACCGTCGAGTGGCGCGGCAAGCCGGTGTGGATCATTCACCGCACCAAGGAAATGCTGGATTCGCTGAAGACCACCGATCCGCTGGTGTCCGACCCGAAGTCCGACAAGACCATGCAGCCCGACTACTGCAAGAACGAAACCCGTTCGATCAAGCCGGAATACATGGTGGTCGTCGGCATCTGCACCCACCTCGGCTGCTCTCCCACCGACAAGTTCAAGACCGGCGCCGAATCCGGCGTGACGCCTGACTGGGCAGGTGGTTTCCTCTGCCCCTGCCACGGTTCCACCTTCGACCTGGCCGGCCGCGTCTACAAGAGCAAGCCTGCTCCGGACAATCTTGAAGTGCCGCCGCACATGTACGTGGGTGACGCCAAGCTCGTCATCGGCGAAGACAAGAAGGGGGCCTAAGCCATGGCAAGCAATGTTGATAAGTTCAAGTCCGACGGCAGCCTGATGGGCAGCGCGCTGGAGTGGGTCGATGCCCGTTTCCCCGCGACCTCCCTGTGGAAGGAGCATCTGTCCGAGTACTACGCCCCGAAGAATTTCAACTTCTGGTATTTCTTCGGCTCCCTGGCGCTGCTGGTGCTGGTCAATCAGATCGTCACCGGCATCTTCCTGACCATGCACTTCAAGCCCGATGCGGCGCTGAATGCTTCCGGCGTGCCGGTGGCCTTCGCCAGCGTCGAGTACATCATGCGCGACGTGCCCCTGGGCTGGATCATTCGCTACATGCACTCGACTGGCGCTTCCGCCTTCTTCATCGTGGTGTATCTGCACATGTTCCGCGGCCTGCTCTACGGTTCCTACCGTAAGCCCCGCGAACTGATCTGGGTGTTCGGCCTGCTGATCTTCCTCTGCCTGATGGCCGAGGCCTTCTTCGGCTACCTGCTGCCCTGGGGACAAATGTCCTACTGGGGTGCCCAGGTGATCGTGAACCTGTTCTCCGCGATTCCCTTCGTCGGCCCCGATCTGTCGGTCTTCATCCGCGGCGATTTCGTCGTGTCCGATGCCACCCTGAACCGTTTCTTCGCTTTCCACGTGATCGCCATCCCGCTGGTGCTGGTGGGCCTGGTCGCAGCGCACATCATCGCGCTGCACGAAGTCGGCTCGAACAACCCGGACGGCGTCGAAATCAAGAAGTACAAGGACGACAAGGGCATCCCCTTGGACGGTATTCCCTTCCATCCCTACTACACCCTGAAGGACATCGTCGGTGTCGTGGTGTTCCTCGCCGTCTTTGCCGTCATGATCTTCTTCATGCCCGAGTTCGGCGGCTACTTCCTGGAATACAACAACTTCATTCCGGCCGATCCGCTGAAGACGCCGCCGCACATCGCGCCGGTGTGGTACTTCACCCCCTACTACTCGCTGCTGCGCGCGGTGACCTTCCCGCTGTTCTGGATCGACGCCAAGTTCTGGGGCGTGGTCGCCATGGGTGGTGGTGTGGTGATTCTCGGTGCGCTGCCCTGGCTGGACCGCAGCCCGGCGAAGTCGATCCGCTATCGCGGCCCGATCTTCAAGACGCTGCTGGCGATCTGGGTGTTCGGCTTCTTCATCCTCGGCTTCCTCGGCACCAAGCCGCCGTCCTACACCTTCTTCGGTGTGATTCCCGGCGCCCCCGTGGCCCAGCTGCTCTCCGTCTATTACTTCGCATTTTTCCTGACCATGCCCTGGTGGTCCAAGATGGACAAGTGCCAACCTGAACCGGATCGGGTGACGAACAAATGAAAAAGCTTCTGATCGCACTTCTGGCCGTTCCTCTGCTGGCTTTCGCCAACAGCGGTGAACTGCACCTGGATACGGCGCCGGACAAGTCCAACGACCTGCCGGCCCTGCAAAACGGCGCCAAGCTGTTCGTGAACTACTGTCTGAACTGCCACTCCGCTTCCTACATGCGTTACAACCGCCTGAAGGACATCGGCCTCAGCGAACAGCAGATCAAGAACAACCTGCTGTTCACCGCCGAGAAGACCGGCGAACTGATGCGTATCGCCATGCAGCGGGACGACGCCAAGGCCTGGTTCGGCGCGGCGCCCCCCGACCTGACGGTGATCGCCCGTGCCCGTGCTTCCGAGGTCGGCTCCGGTTCCGACTGGCTGTACACCTACCTGCGTTCCTTCTACCGCGATCCGAACCGGCCCACCGGCTGGAACAACGTGGTCTTCGAGAACGTCGGCATGCCCCACGTGCTGTGGGAACTGCAAGGTGAGCAGGTCGCGCATTTCGAAGAGAAGGACGATGGCCACGGTGGTAAGGTCAAGCACTTCGAAAAGTTCGAACTGGTCAAGCCCGGACAGTTGAAGCCCGCGGAATACGATGCGGCTATCGGCGACCTGGTGGCTTACCTCAAGTATATGGGCGAGCCTGTGGGCGAACTGCGCAAGAGCATCGGCGTGGTGGTCCTGATTTTCCTGTCCGTCCTCTTTGTCTTCGCGTACGCACTGAAACGTGAGTACTGGAAAGACATTCACTAACACTATCTGATCAAATGACTATGGGGCATCGCGAAGTGAGCGCACCACCTGTCCGCAAGGTGGTGCGCGATGCCGATTATTCCTGGGGTACGAGTACCATGATGAATCTGTACTCGGGCACAACGTGTCCTTTTTCCCATCGTTGCCGTATCGTCCTGTACGAGAAGCAGATGGACTTCCAGGTGATCGATGTAGACCTCTTTAACAAGCCGGAGGATATCGCGGTCATCAATCCCTACAACCGCGTACCGGTGCTGGTGGATCGCGACCTCGTGCTCTACGAGTCGAACATCATCAATGAATATATTGATGAGCGCTTCCCCCATCCGCAGCTGATGCCGCCCGATCCGCAGACCCGTGCCAAGGCCCGGCAACTGCTGTTCACCATGGAGCATGAGCTGTTCAGCCATATCGATGTGCTGGAGAAGAACCTCAAGTCGGCCGACAAGTCGCGCGTTCACGTACGTGACCGTCTGACCGAGTTGGCGCCGATTTTCGCCAAGCAGAAGCATCTACTCGGCGAAGAGTTCTCCATGCTGGATGTGGCCATTGCCCCGCTGCTGTGGCGCCTCGACCATTACGGTATCGAGTTGCCCAAGGCCGCCGCGCCGCTGATGAAATACGCCGAGCGAATCTTCTCCCGGCAGGGTTTCATCGACGCGCTGACGCCTTCGGAAAAGGTAATGCGTCGCTGAAACAACGGGCCTCGCGGCCCGTTGTGCTTTTATGCTGTCCACCAAACCCTATCTCCTCCGCGCCATCTACGAATGGTGCGTCGACCAAGGCTTCACTCCCTACCTGCAGGTGGCGGTGGATGCGCGCACCCGCGTTCCGCGCGAACACGTGCGCGACGGCCAGATCGTTCTCAATGTCAGCCCGGAAGCGACTTCCCAGTTGCTGATCGGCAACGACGAGATCAGCTTCCAGGCGCGCTTCAACGGCTCGGCCTTTCCCATTCTGATTCCAGTGGATACGGTGGCTGCCATCTATGCCCGGGAAAACGGCCAGGGCATGGCTTTTGAGGTGATCCCCGCCGGTGAGGGCGAGGCGCTGGCGGAGGACGAGGATGTCGCTCCGCCGTTCTCAGCAAAACCCGACGTGGAACCTGACGAACCACCGCCTGCGGGCGGCGGCCGTTCCCACCTGAAAGTCGTCAAGTAGGCCGGCGGCCTACTTCGACTCCATCACCCAGACACCGTCCCATTCGTCGCCTGGCGGGTGGTCGATGAAGTGATCGCAGCGGCCGATGTACATCTTGGCTGCCTTGTCTTCCGGATTGAACGCCAGCACGTCGTTGAACTCGCCCTTGGCGTCGCGCCATTTCTGCTGGCGGTACTTCTGTAGGCCGGCCTTGAAGGCGCGTAGCGCATCGCTCATCTGCGGGTAGCTTTCCTCGGTGTGGTAATCGAGGATTTCATAGATTGCTACCGGCTGGGTCTTGCCCTTGACCACCACCAGGTCGAGTTCGCGGCTGTAATAGGTGCCGCGTAGCTGCTTGTAAGTGAATTCGCTGATCAGGATGTGGGCGCCATACTGCTTGCAGGCCGACTCCAGGCGCGCGGCGAGATTCACGCCGTCGCCGATGATGGTGTAGTCCATCCGCTTCTTCGAGCCGATGGTGCCGGACACCACGTTGTCAGTGTTGAGGCCGATGCCGATGTCCACCGGCAACTTGCCTTCCTTCAAGCGCAGCTTGTTCCAGCTCCACAGCTCGCGAATCATGGCGATCGAGGTACGCACGGAGCGGTCGGCATCGTCGTCGTGGCCGACGGGGATGCCGAAGGCAGCCATGATCGCGTCGCCGATGAACTTGTCGAGCATGCCTTCCTCGCGCTGGATGCAATCCACCATCAGCGTGAAGTATTCGTTGAGCAGAGCTACCGTGCCCTGGGCGCCGAGCTGCTCGGTGATAGTGGTGAAGCCGCGGATGTCGGAGAACAGTACCGTCGCCATGACGTTCTTGCCGCCTAGGGCGTCAGCGCCGCCGGCCAGCATCTGGTCGGCGATGCCCGGGTCCATCAGGCGCGACATGGTCGAACGCATGCGTTTTTCGTTGGAGATGTCTTCCAGCATCAGCATCGAGCCGAGGCGCTTCTTTTCCATCGACAGCAGGGGCAGGGCGGTGAGGTTCACCGACAGCTTGTCCTCGCCGACCATCAGTTCGGCTTCCATCGCCAGTTCGGTGGTCTGGGTCTCGCCGACGCGCTTGAGCTTTTCATGCACCCAGGCATTGCTGCCGGAGAAGAATTCCGCCGCCGGCTTGTGCAGGATTTGCTCCGGATGCAGGCGCAGGATGCGCAGCCCGGCGGCGTTGCAGGTGGCGACGCGCTCGTTCTCGTCCAGGGTGATCACGCCGTTGGACATCGACTCCAGCATCGCCTCGTTGTAGTTCTTCATGTTCTGCACGTCGGCGAACAGCTTGGCGTTTTCCAGGGCGATGGAAATCTGCGCGGTAAAGGCCCGCAGCCGCGATTCGTCCTCGCTGGTGAAGGGGCCGCCGCGCTTGTTCAGCACCTGGGTCACGCCGATGGTGCGGCCGTGCTTGTTGACGATGGGCACGCAGAGAATCGACCGGGTGAAGAAACCGGTCTTCTTGTCGAAGGCCGGGTTGAAGCGCAGGTCGGCGTAGGCGTAGGGAATGTTGATCGCCTTGCCGGAACTGAATACTGCGCCGGCGATGCCCAGGTGGTTGGGCAAGCGGATCTGCACCGAGTCCAGGCCCTGGCCCACTTCCGACCAGAGTTCGCTGGTCTTCTCGTCGTTGAGGAACAAGGTGGAGCGCTCGGCGTTCAACAGCCGCGTCGCTTCGCCCATCACCTTCTGCAGCAGGGAGCCGAGCTTGATGTCGGCGGTGACTTCGGAAACGACGTCGATGAACTCCATCTCCTGGCGGCGGATGGCCTGCATGCGCTCGATGAACTGGGCGCTCTGCAACGCCAGGGTACCCTGGCTGGTCATCGCCTCCAGCAGATGCAGGTCCTGCTTGGAGAACTTGCCGGTCTTCTTGTTCAGGGTCTGGGCGACGCCGATGATCTCGCCCTTCACCGTCTTGATCGGCACGCAAAGGATGTTGCGGGTGGTGAAGCCGGTCTGCTCGTCCACCGAGCGGTTGAAGCGGTCGTCGGCATAGGCGTCGTGGATGATCAGGGCTTCGCCGCTGGTATAGACGTAGCCCGCCACACCGCTGGTGTTGAGGATGCGGATCTCGCGCTGGATGTTGCCCTGGGCCACCCGCGAATACAGCTCGTTGGTGTCCGCATCGTTGAGGAACAGGGAGCCCCGTTCCGCATTCAGTTCGCTGGTGGTCATATCGACCAGGGCCTGCAGCACCTCGTCCAGGGTGCCGTAACTGGCCATGCGGCGCGTCACCTCGAGCAGCAACTCCAGGTGGCGTAAGCGCCGGCGGCTGTCGGTGCTGGCGGCGGCTTTCTTCTTGGGCGTGGCGGCGGGTTGATCCATGGCGTGTCGTTCAGGGTTTGCGCTGGGCGGCTTCGATCTGGTCGCGCAGGGCCTGGATGGTGCCCTGCAGTTGCGCGGTCTCGTCGGCGGAGAGGGAATGTTCGCGCCGCACCGCATTGTCCTTGTCGATCTGGGCGAGTTCCAGGGCCTCGCGCAGGCCGGCGATGGTCTGGCGTAATTGGGCGATCTCGCTCTGGGCGCCGACGATGGCGGTGCGCACAGCGTTGTCGGTCTCGGCCCGGGTTCGCTCCAATTCGTCGCGCAGGCTGCCGACGGTGGCCTTGAACATCTGGATTTCGTTCTGGTTGGCGACCCGTTCCTGCTGCACCGCCTGGTCGCGCTCCTGGCGCGAATGCTCCAGCTCCGCGCGCAGGGCGCCGACGGTGGTCTTCAATTGGGTGATTTCGGTGCTGGCGCCGACTACCGCCTGATTGACCGCCGCCTGCTTGTCGGCATGGGCGCGCTCCAGCTCTTCGCGCAGGGCGACGACGGTACGGATCAAATCCCGCGTTTCGGCGCGGGCCAGCGCGAGTTCCTCTTCGAACTGGTTGGCAGTCGCTTGCTGCGTCACGGTCAGTCCTGTGGAGAGTTGAATTTGGCGCCCCGAAGACGAGTCGAACGTCCGACCTACCCCTTAGGAGGGGGTTGCTCTATCCACTGAGCTACCGGGGCGCGGGCCGCTATTCTAGCGCCAGAGGGGCCTGCTGCCGCATGCTGGCGGGCTGTCGGCAGCGATTCAGTGGGGTGGTGCTTCTTCCTGGGGCTTGCCGTTGTCGTCGAGCTTGAGCTTGCGCATCAGGGTTTCCCGATTGATATGCAGCAGGTCCTCGATGGCGGTGTAGTCGTCGGGCAGTGCCGCGTCATCCCAGCCGTTGGCCGAATGGCGCGCCAGGTCGCAGGCCAGCAGGACATTGCGCACCCGCGGGTTGTCGGCCTGGTGCGGATCCATCAAGGTGGTGATCAGCTCCGGCATGTGCCACAGCTCGGCCAGGGCCAGGCCCAGTTCGGTCAGGGAAACGTTGTAGGCCTGCTGGTGTGCGACGGAGGAACGCAGGGTCCGATCCGCCTCCTGCTGCCGCTTCACCTGCAGGGCCAGCGGCGGTGCAAAGCACCACATCAGCATTTCGACGCCGTAGCGCAGCAGCGCGGCGACGGTGATTTCGTCCACATCCAGGTCGTGGCGCAGGATTGCCCACTCGCGCGCCCAGTGGGCCGCCCGGCGGGCGCGGGTGATCACCTTGAGCAGGCCGAGTAGGGCCTGCGGGTGGGCCTTGAGTTGGTCCTCGATCGCCGGCAGTTCGCCCAGGTCGCGGAAGAAGGGGCCGATGCCGATCATCATCAACGCCCGTTCGATGGTGGTGATGTCGGTGGATTGGCGCTCGCGGCGATGTTCCTCGATATAGCGCAGCACCCGCAGGGTCATTAGCGGGTCTTTGAGGATGATGCCCGCCAGCACCCGGCCGTTCACCGATTCGGCCTTTTCCCTGAGGGCGGCAAGCTCCTGGCCGGTGTGGCGCAGCACGGGAATCTGCGCCTCGCCGAAGAAGGCTACCCAAGCATTCAGGTCGCTGAAGGGCTTATCGATCATGGGGAGCAATCATAAGCGGGATTGGTGCGGGGCGGTGGCTGCCACCGGGCGTCCGGCGCTTGTCGGCGCAATCCTCACGGAATAGGCCGATTTTTCGGCGGAAGCGCTTGATCCAGCGGTACTTTCCACGTAGAATCGCGCCCCTTTCCACCTTGCTCCACCCGTCGCATGCGGGGGGGCTTCCAACCAAAAGGAGATTGCATGCGTCATTACGAAGTAGTTTTCATCGTCCACCCGGACCAGTCCGAACAGGTCCCGGCCATGATCGAGCGTTACAAGACGCTGGTCACCTCCCAAGCTGGCAACATCCATCGTCTGGAAGACTGGGGCCGCCGTCAAATGGCCTACCCGATCCAGAAGGTGCACAAGGCTCACTACGTGCTCATGAACATCGAGTGCAAGGGCGAGACCCTGGCCGAGCTGGAAAACGCATTCAAGTTCAATGATGCCGTGCTGCGTCACCTGACCGTCAAGATGAACAAGCCTGTTACCGCTCCTTCGCCCATGATGAAGGAAGAAAAGGCCAAGTCTCTGACCCCGCAGGGCGAACGGACGGAGGCAGCGGCTGCCTGAGGATTCACCTGCAGCGATCGCCCTGCCTAATCGGCTGGTGATCGGCGGCAAGCTGTTGGAGCGGGGCGCTGTGCGGCATACGCCGGCCGGCATTCCCGTCATCGAATTTCGCCTGGGCCATGAATCGGAACAGGACGAAGCCGGAGCGCAGCGCCGGGTCGAGTGTGAACTGCCCTGTGTGGCGCTCGGTCCGGTAGCGAATCTGGTGGCGATGGCGAACCCCGGCGACGGCTTGCAGTTGAGCGGCTTCATCGCCGCGCGCAGCCTGAAATCCCGCAATCCCGTGCTTCATGTGAATACGATCGAATTTCTGGAAGGAAACAAATAATGGCTTTCAAACCCAAGACCAATAAGCGCAAGGACGACAAGGGCCGTAGCCTGTTCAAGCGCCGCAAGTTCTGCCGCTTCAGCGCCGAGAAGATCGAAGAGATCGACTACAAGGACGTCGAGCTGCTGAAGGACTTCATCACCGAAAACGGCAAGATCATGCCCGCCCGCATCACCGGTACCAAGGCCGGCTACCAGCGTCAGCTATCCGCCGCCATCAAGCGCGCCCGCTTCCTGGCCCTGATGCCTTACACCGACCTGCACAACGCCTGATCGAGAGGAATAAGCATGCAAATCATTCTGATGGAAAAGGTTGTGAATCTCGGCAACCTCGGCGACGTGGTCAAGGTCAAGGACGGCTACGCCCGCAACTTCCTGATCCCCCAAGGCATGGCCAAGCGCGCCACCGAAGCCAATATGAAGGTCTTCGAAGAGCGTCGTGCCGAGCTGGAAAAGGTCCAGGCCGAGAAGCTGGCCGCTGCCCAGGCAATCGCCGGCAAGATGGAAGGTCTGATGATCCAGATCACCCGCAAGGCTGGCGTTGATGGCCGTCTGTTCGGCTCCGTCGGTAACTCCGACATCGCCGAGGCCCTGCAAGCCCAAGGCATCGAAGTCGAAAAGGCCTGCGTGCGCATGCCCAACGGCCCGCTGAAGATCGTTGGCGACACCCAGATCGAAGTGGCTCCCCACGCCGACGTGGTCGTCACCGTCACCGTTTCCGTGCTCGGCGAACACTGATTCGTCTTGCATGAAACTGAAAAGGCCGCCCGCGGGCGGCCTTTTGTTTTTCGCGGTGTCGTTCGCAGCGTACAATCGTCGCCTGCGTCAGCAACGCGCAAAGCAAAAAGCCCCGCAGGGCGGGGCTTTCAGCAGTTCTTTGACTCGGTTGTGGTGCCCAGGAGAGGACTCGAACCTCCACGCCTCGCAGCGCTAGTACCTGAAACTAGTGCGTCTACCAATTCCGCCACCTGGGCACGGGGCGAATCAAAGAGCCGCGCATTCTAAAGGAAAAAAAAGAATTGTCAAACAAGAAAACCAAACTTCCCAAACTATCTTCCATTCGTCGTGCCGACCCGTTCCTGGAGCGGGAATTGGAGAACTACGAACACCCGCTGCCGAGCCGCGAATACGTGTTGCAGATCCTCGGCGAACAGGAGGGCGTGCCGGTCTCCTTTGACCGTCTATGCGAGCTGCTGGGGGTACAGGAATTTGAACGGGAAACCTTTCAGCGCCGCCTCGGTGCCATGGCGCGCGATGCGCAGCTACTGCAGAACCGGCGCAACGACTGGCTGATCCCGAAAAAGGCCGACCTGATCCACGGCAAGGTGCAGGGCCATCCCGATGGCTTTGGCTTCCTGATCCCGGAAGAGGAGGGCGAGGACATCTTCCTTTCCGCCAAGGAAATGGAAAAAGTTCTGCATGGAGACAAGGCCATCGTCCGCGTTGTCGGCATCGACCGCCGCGGCCGCCCGGAAGGCAAGATTATCGAAGTCACTGAGCGGGCCAACAGCCGGCTGGTGGGACGCATCATCAACGAGCACGGCATCTACTTCGTCGTGCCGGAAAATAAGCGCATCAGTCAGGACATCCTGATCGCCCCGGGCACGACTGGCGAGCGCAATCCGATCAAGCCGACCGCCGGCCAGGTGGTGATGGTCGAGATCATCGAACAGCCGGGTCGCCACTCGCAGCCCATCGGCCGGATCATCGAGGTGCTCGGCAACTACGCCGATCCGGGCATGGAAATCGAGATCGCCCTGCGCAAGCACGAGCTGCCCTTCGAATTCTCCAATGAGGCACTGGCCCAGGCCAAGAAGATCCCCGATGCCGTGCGCAAGGTGGACTGGAAGGGTCGCGAGGACATCACCCAACTGCCCTTGGTCACCATCGACGGCGAGACCGCTCGCGACTTCGACGACGCGGTGTTCTGTGAGCGCCAGGGCAAGGACGGCAAGGGTGGCTATCGCCTGATCGTCGCCATCGCCGACGTCTCCCACTACGTCGGCGCCGGTTCGCCCCTGGATCAGGATGCCTACGACCGCGGCAACTCGGTGTACTTCCCGCGCCGCGTCATTCCGATGCTGCCGGAGAAGCTCTCCAACGGCCTCTGCTCGCTCAACCCGCAGGTGGAGCGGCTGTGCATGGTCTGCGACATGGGCATCGCCGCCAATGGCGTGATCAAGCACTACCGCTTCTATCCGGCGGTGATGTATTCCCATGCCCGCCTGACCTACACCGAGGTGGCCGCCGCGATCTACGACAAGGACCCGGCGACGCGCGAAAAGCTCGCTAACCTGCTGCCCCAGCTAGAATCCCTCGACGCCATCTACCGTCTGCTGGCGGCGGTGCGTAGCAAGCGCGGCGCCATCGACTTCGACACCACCGAGACGCGGATGGTGTTCGACGACAACGGCAAGATCGCCGCCATCGAACCCTACGAGCGCAACGAGGCCCACCGGGTGATCGAGGAATGCATGCTGGCGGCCAACGTC
>DATDMT010000164.1:0-4393 GCA_036518635.1 Rhodocyclaceae bacterium
CATCCGGCACGTCCAGCTCACGCAGCGTCGCGCCGAGGTTTTCCATCACCGCGTCGAAGTGGATGTCGGACAGGCCCTGCTTCACCAGATGGGCATGGCCGCGGCGCATGTCGGCGCCGCTGTAGTGGTTCGGCCCGCCCAAGGCCAGGGTCAGGAAGGCCTTCTGCTTGTCGCGCTGGCGGCCCATGTCGACGCCCTTGAAAAAGCCGTTGATACGTTCGTCGGACAGCACCTTGAAGTAGAACAGGTCCACCGCGGCGTCCACGGCGTCAGCGCCGCCGATGCGCTCATAGAGGGATTGGCTCATTATTTTGGTCTCTGTTGGGGAGGGGGAAGTGCAGCCCGCAACTCTAGCAGCGGCCAACCATTACGCCCGTGACATATGCCACAGGCTTGCAATCAGTCCCGCGTCACCAACTTGAGGCCAAGGATGCCGGCGACGATCAGGGCGATGCAGGCCAGCCGCAGGGCTTCCTTCGATTCGCCGAACAGGAGCATGCCCAGCAGCGCCGTCCCCACCGCGCCGATGCCGGTCCACACCGCATAGGCCGTGCCCACCGGCAGGGTCTTCAGCGACCAGCCCAACAACAATACCGACAGCACCATCAGGGCGATGGTGATGACGGTGGGCAGCGGCCGGGTGTAGCCCTCGGTGTACTTCAACCCGATGGCCCAGCCCACTTCGCAGAGGCCGGCGATGAACAGCACCAGCCAGGCGCCGCTGCTGCCCAGGGGCTGCATTACTTCTGGGCGAACACCGCGTCGGCCGCCGCGATGGTGGCGGCGATGTCGGCGTCGCTATGGGCGGCGGAGACGAAGCCGGCTTCGAAGGCCGAGGGCGCCAGGTACACGCCCTTTTCCAGCATCGCGTGGAAGAAGCCGTTGAAGGCCTCCTTGTCGCACGTCATCACCTCGGCGTAGGAGGTGGGCGGGGTCGCAGCGAAGTAGAGGCCAAACATGCCGCCGACGCTCTGCCCGCAGAAAGTCACGCCATGTTTCTTCGCCGCCGCGGCCAGGCCGTCCACCAGGGCCTTGGTCTTGGCCGTCAATTGCGCGTAGAAACCGGGGGCCTGAATCTTCTTCAGGGTCACCAGGCCGGCCGCCACCGACAAGGGATTGCCGGAGAGGGTGCCGGCCTGATACACCGGGCCCAGCGGGGCAATCTTTTCCATGATTTCGCGGCGACCGCCGAAGGCCCCCAGGGGCATGCCGCCGCCGACCACCTTGCCGAAGGTGGACAGGTCCGGCGTGATGCCATAGAGGCCTTGGGCCGACTGCAGGCCGACGCGGAAGCCGGTCATCACCTCGTCGAAGATCAGCACCGTGCCGTGCTTGGTACACAGCTCGCGCAGGGTCTTGAGGAACTCGGGCTTGGGCGCAATCAGGTTCATGTTGCCGGCCACCGGCTCGATGATCACGCAAGCGATCTTGTCGCCGTGGCTGGCGAAGGCCTCGGCCAATTGCTGCGGGTCGTTGTAATCGAGGACCAGGGTGTGTTGCGCCAGGTCCGCCGGCACGCCGCTGGAGGAGGGGTTGCCGAAGGTCAGCATGCCCGAGCCGGCCTTGACCAGCAGGCTGTCGGCGTGGCCGTGGTAGCAGCCCTCGAACTTGACGATGGCATCGCGGCCGGTGTGGCCGCGGGCCAGGCGGATCGCGCTCATGGTCGCCTCGGTGCCGGAGGACACCAGGCGCACCATGTCCATGCTCGGCACCAGCTTGACCAGCAGCTCGGCCAGTTCGATCTCGGCCTCGGTCGGCGCGCCGAAGGACAGGCCGCGGGCCGCCGCGTCCTGCACCGCCTTGACCGTATCCGGCTCGGCATGGCCGAGGATCAGCGGGCCCCAGGAGCAGACGTAATCCAGATAGCGCTTGCCATCCGCATCCCAGACACTGGAGCCTTCGCCGCGGGCGAAGAAGCGCGGCGTGCCGCCCACCGAACGGAAGGCGCGGACGGGGGAGTTCACGCCGCCGGGAATGCTCAGCTGGGCACGGGAAAACAGGTCTTGATTGTGGGTCATGGCGGATCTCTAAGGTGAAGCCGGCCCTCAGGCCGGCTGGGCGAACAATCGGGAAAAGGCCTGGGCGCGGGCGGCGATGTCCATGGCCTCGAACAGATCGGAAACCACCGCGATCATGTCGGCGCCGGCGCCGATCACTTCCTCGGCGTTATCCAGGGTGATGCCGCCGATGGCGGCCACCGGCAGGCCGAAGCGGCGCTTGGCTTCGCCGAGCAGTTCCAGGGGCGCGCGCACCGCCTGGGGCTTGGTGACGGAGGCAAACATCGCGCCGAAGGCCAGGTAATCGGCACCCGCGGCGGCAGCCCGCTCGGCACGGGCCATCTCGTTGTAGCAGGAAACGCCGAGGATGCGCTCCGGCCCGAGGGCGGCGCGGGCAGCCGCCAGGTCGCCGTCGTCGCGGCCGAGATGAACGCCGTCGGCGCCGATCTCCAAAGCCAGCGGCAGATCGTCGTTCACGATCAGCAGGGCGCCGGTGCCACGGCACAGGCGCAGGCATTCGGCGGCCTGGGCGCGGCGCATCGGCGGCGGTGCGGTCTTGTTGCGATACTGGATCACCGTCGCCCCGCCGCGGATCGCCATGCTGACCAGGGCCGACAGGCGCGGCAGTAGGTAATCGTCCGGCGTTACCGGGTAGAGGCCGCGCAGCAGTAGATTCTTTTCAATCATGCCAAGCCGCTGAGTTCAGGTTTCGTCGTCCGCGTTCCTCGCCCAAAACAGGCGGTCGGGAATGAACTGGCCCATGCCCGGGCGGAAGCCGGCGGAGAGGGTCTGCCAGGTGTAGTCCTGGGCTTCGCGCACCGCCTCCTCCAGGTCCACCCCGGCGGCCAGGCCGGCGGTGATGGCCGAGGCCAGGGTGCAGCCGGAGCCGTGATAGCTGCCCGGCAGGCGATCCCATTTGTCGACGCGCACCTGGCCGCGAGGGCCGTAGAGGGTGTTCACCACCTGCGGCGTGTTCTCGTGGGTGCCGGTCACCAGCACGTATTCGCAGCCGGCATTGATCAAGCGACGGGCGCATTCGGGCAGGGAGGGCGGCGCTTCCGGATCGCGCTCGGCTTCGCCCTCCTCCTCGTCGCTGTCCTCGTCCTGGGCCAGGCGGCGGGCTTCCAGGCTGTTGGGGGTCAGCACCGTGGTCTGCGGCAGCAGCAGCTCGACCATCGCGGCGACCATCTCCTCGTCAGCGAACTGGTCGCCGCGGCCCGAGGCCAGCACCGGGTCGAGCACCATCGGGATATCGGGATAGTCGGAAAGGATTTCGGCGATGGCGGCGATGGCCTCGACGCTGCCCAGCATGCCCAGCTTGAAGGCCGCCACCGGCACGTCCTCCAGCAGGGCGCGAGCCTGGTCCACGATCCAGTCCACGTCGATCGGCAACACGGCATCGACACCGGCGGTGTCCTGCACCGTCAACGCGGTGACCACGGACAGGGGGTGGCAACCCATGCTGGACAGGGTCAGGATGTCGGCCTGGATGCCGGCGCCGCCGGTTGGATCGGAGGCGGCGAAGGTCAGCACCAGGGGCGGGACGAGAATCGGGGATTGGGACATGAAACCGGCTTGTTATCGTCGCGAGACGGCCCAGGGGGCTGCGGTAAGATGATTCCATTCTAACCGAATGGCCCCCCAGCCCCCGCCATGAGCCAATCCGCAAGCGACCGGAGCGATCTGTCCGGCATCAAGGTGATGGTGATCGACGATTCGGCGACCATCCGCAAGAGCGCTGAAATGTTCCTCGCCGAAGCCGGCTATCAAGTGGTGTTGGCCAAAGACGGCTTCGACGCCCTGGCCAAGATCGCCGATCAGGCGCCGCGCCTGATCTTCTGCGACATCATGATGCCGCGCCTGGACGGTTACCAGACCTGCGCCCTGCTGAAGAAGAATCCGCAATTCAGCGCGACACCGGTGGTGATGCTGTCGGCCAAGGACGGCCTGTTCGACCGGGCCCGCGGCCGCGTCGTCGGCTCCGACGAGTACCTGACCAAGCCCTTCACCCGTGAAGACCTGCTGGGCACCGTCGCCCGCCTGGTGAAGCAAGCGTGAGCATCGATCTGCGCGAATTCCAGCAGGAACTCAGCGAGCACATCCGCGAGCGCGGCCAGGGCAGCGGCAGCAGTTCCGCGCCGGGCACCCTGCTCTGCGTCGAATCCGGCAATGAACGCTGGCTGCTGGAACTCTCCGACGCCGGCGAAGTGGTGCCCCTGCCGCAACTCGCCGAAGTGCCCCTGACCCAGCCCTGGTACGCCGGCCTGGCCAATGTCCGTGGCGCCCTCTACAGCGTGGTGGACCTGGCCGCCTTCCACGGCCGCCCGGCGACGCCGCGCAGCAGCGCCGCCCGCCTACTGCTGGTGGGCACCCGCCACGGCATCAACAGCGCCCTG
>DATDMT010000165.1:0-2257 GCA_036518635.1 Rhodocyclaceae bacterium
ACCGGCATGGGCCTGGAGCGCATCTCCGCGGTGCTGCAGGGCGTCCATGCCAATTACGAGATCGACCTGTTCCAGGCGCTGATCAAGGCTGCGGCCCGCGAGACGAATCAGACCGAGCTCGACAACCCCTCGCTGCGGGTGCTGGCCGACCATATCCGCGCCTGCTCCTTCCTGATCGCCGACGGCGTGATCCCGGGCAATGAAGGTCGCGGCTACGTGCTGCGCCGGATCATCCGCCGCGCCATCCGCCACGGCTGGAAGCTGGGTGCCCGCAGCGCCTTCTTCCACCGCATGGTGGCCGACCTGGTGGCCGAGATGGGCGAGGCCTATCCCGAGCTGAAGGCCGGCCAGCAGAAAGTGACGGACGTGCTGAAGCAGGAGGAGGATCGCTTCTTCGCCACCATCGAGCACGGCATGGCGATCCTCGAAGCCGAGTTGGCGGCGATGGCTGAGGCCGGCGCCAACCTGTTCAACGGCGAGACCGCCTTCAAGCTCCACGACACCTACGGCTTCCCCCTCGACCTGACCGCCGACATTTGCCGCGAGCGCGGCGTGACGGTGGACAGCGATGCCTTCGATGCCGCCATGGCGCGGCAGAAGGAACAGGCCCGCGCCGCCGGCAAGTTCAAGATGGCGGCCAACCTGGAATACGACGGCCCGGCCACCAGCTTCCACGGCTACGAGTCCCTGGAAGCCAAGGGCAACATCCTCGCCCTCTACAAGGACGGCGTGGCGGTGAATGAGCTGGTGGAGGGCGAGATGGGCGTGGTGGTGCTGGACGACACCCCCTTCTATGCCGAATCCGGCGGCCAGGTCGGCGACCTGGGCGAGTTGCGCGCCAGCCACGGCATCTTCGCCGTGGAGGACACGCAAAAGATCCAGGCCAGCGTCTTTGGCCACCACGGCGTGGTCAAGACCGGCAAGCTGACCGTCGGCCATGGCGTCGCCGCCAAGGTGGACCAGCAGGCGCGCTTCCGCACCATGCGCCATCACTCGGCCACCCACCTGCTGCACAAGGCCCTGCGCGAAGTGCTCGGCGATCACGTGCAGCAGAAGGGCTCCCAGGTGGACCCGGACAAGACCCGTTTCGACTTCGCCCACACCCAGCCGCTGACGGCCGAGGAAATCACCCGCATCGAGCGCATCGTCAATGACGAGATCATTGCCAACGCCGCCACCGTGGCCGCGGTGATGGACATCGAGAGCGCCCAGAAGAGCGGCGCGATGATGCTGTTCGGCGAGAAGTACGGCGACGAGGTGCGGGTCCTCAGCATCGGCACGTCGAAGGAGCTCTGCGGCGGCACCCACGTGGGCCGCACCGGCGACATCGGCCTGTTCAAGGTCACCTTGGAAGCCGGCGTCGCTGCCGGCGTGCGGCGGATCGAGGCGGTCTGCGGCGATGTGGCGGTGGCTCTGGTGCAGCAGCAGCAGAACCTGCTCGACGGCGTCACCGGTGCCCTCAAGGCGCAGCCCGCCGAGGTGCTGGGCCGCCTGCAGCAGGTGATGGACCACGCCAAGGCGCTGGAAAAGGAACTGGCCCGTCTGAAGAGCAAGCTCGCCGCCTCGCAAGGCGACGATCTGCTGAACCAGGCGGTGGACGTCAAGGGCGCCAAGGTGCTGGCGGCGATGCTGGAAGGCGCCGACGTCGCCACCCTGCGCGAGACCCTGGACAAGCTGAAGGACAAGCTGAAGTCGGCGGTGATCCTGCTGGCCGCGGTGAGCGACGGCAAAGTCAGTCTGATCGCCGGCGTCACCGCCGATCTGACGGCGAAGGCCAAGGCCGGCGAGCTGGTGAACTTCGTCGCCCAGCAGGTGGGCGGCAAGGGCGGCGGCCGGCCCGACATGGCCCAGGCCGGCGGCACCGACGCGGCGGCTCTGCCGGCGGCCCTGGCCTCGGTCCAGGGCTGGGCGGAGCAGAAGCTGTGAGGCTGACCGCGCTGTTGCTGGCGCTGCTGGCCGTTTGCAGCGTTCAGGCCGAGGAACTGGACCGCACACCGCTCCAGGCCACCACGGCCAAGGGCGAGAAGGTGCTGCTGCACCCCAACGGCCGCTGGGAGTTCGTGGACGCCGCCAAGGCTGCGGCGGCCAAGCAGGTGGCCGAGCTCTACCCGGAAAACAAGGTGCGCCCGGTGGACGCCCAGGGCGGCTGGCTGCCCGGCACGCGGACGGTGATGCCGGGCGATAAGGAATACAACCGCGGTTCGATGAACCCCAAGGGACGCTGACGGCGGGTAACAGCCAAAACAAAACGGGCAGC
>DATDMT010000166.1:0-24659 GCA_036518635.1 Rhodocyclaceae bacterium
GCCAGCAGCTTGGCCTCGGGCAGGCCGGCGGCATCGTCCTCGGCGGTGAAGCGGGCGATCGACAGAGCGGCGGAGACCGTGGCCTGCAAGGCCTGGGGCGAAAAATCGGAACTGCTGGCATGGCCACGGCGCTGGCCCAGATAGACGGTAACGCCGACGCCCTTGTCGCGGTTGTACTCAATGGTCTCCACTTCCTGGCGGCGCACCGTCACCGACTGGCCGAAGCCCTCGGACACATCCACCTCGCAGGCGCTGGCGCCGCCGGCCTTGGCGTGGTCGAGCACCTGCTGGGCAAGATTGCGCAACTGCGCATTGGAATAGGAGAAATCGGAACCGGACATAGGGGCTGGCGCGCGGAGGCGGACGATGGGCTGAAGATATAATTCTACCCGTGAGCCCCAAATACCCCCCCATTCATGCCGCCGGCGACGCCGAGATTCCCTCTGAAGAAGAGGACTTCTACGACCGCCCGAGCAAATCCCAGATCAAGCGCGAGATGGAAGCCCTGCAGGACATGGGCGAGGCCCTGGTGGCCCTTTCCACCGACCGCCTGAAAAAGATCGACATCCCCGACCGGCTGCGCGACGCGGTGCGCGACGCGCAGCGCTTCACCAGCCACGGTGCGCGCCGCCGCCAGATGCAGTACATCGGCAAGCTGATGCGCGACGTGGACACGGCGCCGATCCAGGCCGCCCTGGACGAGGTGAACGGCGTCTCCGCCGCTGCCACGGCGAAGATGCACCGCTTGGAGCAGTTGCGCCTGCGGGTGCTGGAAAACGAGAGCGTGCTGGGCGAGATCGTTCGCGACCACCCCGCTGCGGACCTCCAGCATCTGCGCCAACTGCGCCGCAATGCGCTGAAGGAGCAGGAGCAAGGCAAGCCGCCGCGGGCCTTCCGCGAGCTGTTCAAGGTGCTGCGCGACATGGAAGCCAAGCCGACGGATGCGGCCGCCGAGGAGAACGAGGATGAGTGAGGAACTGCTGATCGGCCTGGTGTCGATCTCCGACCGCGCCAGCAGCGGCGTCTATCAGGACCAAGGGGTGCCGGCGCTGCAGGAATGGTTCGGCGCGGCCCTGTCCAGCCCCTGGCGCATGGAGGCGCGGCTAATTCCCGACGAGCAGGCGGTGATCGAACAGACCCTGATCGAACTCTGCGACACGGTGGGTTGCCATCTGGTGCTGACCACCGGCGGCACCGGCCCGGCCCTGCGCGACGTGACCCCGGAAGCCACGGTGGCCGTGGCGCACAAGGTGATGCCGGGCTTCGGCGAGCAAATGCGGCAAATCTCGCTGCACTTCGTCCCCACCGCCATCCTCTCGCGCCAGACCGCGGTGATCCGCGGCAAATCGCTGATCCTGAACCTGCCGGGCCAGCCCAAATCGATCAAGGAAACCCTCGAAGGGGTCAAGGATGCCGACGGTAAATCCGTGGTGCCGGGGATTTTCTCCGCCGTGCCCTACTGCATCGATTTGATCGGCGGCCCCTACGTGGAGACCCACGAGGCGGTGGTCAAGGCCTTCCGGCCGAAGTCGGCAATCCGCCCGAAGTAGGCCTCAGGCCTCGATTTCCCGCTCCTCGACGCGGAAGCGGCCGACCAGACCCTCGCGGCCGTCGAGGTAGATGCCCTCGGGCTTGAGCCGGGCGCGCTCACCTTCCCAGGCGGCGATCACCGGCAGAAAATCCTCCCAACTGCCGGGGGGCATCAGCACCCGCACTTCACCGCCGACCTCGACCCCGGTTTCCAGCATCACCACGTCGCTGCGCAGGCCGCTGCATTCCATGTTGGCGGCCTTGGGCGTGCGCCCCAGGGTCTCGATGCCGACGCTGCCCACGGTCTGGCTGGCGCGACCGAAACGCCGCACCACGCCCACCAGCCAGTTGTCGCCGCCTTCCGGTCGCAAGGCCACCAGGGCGCCGATGCGCAGCCAGTCGTTGCCCACCAGGGACACCTGGGCACCCATGCCGCCGAGACTGACGTCTTCCACTACCCAGGTTTCGCCGTCCTGGCTACCGTCGTAACCCTGCAGACGGGCGCGAACTTCAGCCATGCCATGCACCACCGCCGCCAGGGACTTGACCCGATGGCGGTCACTGGCACGGGCCGGCGGCGTCGGCGCGCAGCAGAGGGCCAGATGGGCCAGCACCTTGGCCACCACCTCCGGCGGGTACTGGCCGCCGAGGGGCACATCGGACGGCACGCTGCCGCCCTGCGTGATCCGGCCGCGCAACACCTCAATCGCCGAGCAGGCCTTGCCGGTGCTGAAGTAGCGCAGACTCGGCGCCGCCTCGGGCACGCGGATCAGACGCGAGGGCGGCAGGGACTTGGCGGTATCGACCCAATAAACATTTTCCGGGCGCACCTGATCGGTGAATTCGAACAGCGGCAGGAAGTGGGCGATCAGGCGCTCGGCCAGTTCCACTTCCAGCGGCAGCAGCTTGTCCATGGCCGAGGCATGGAACACCAGCAACTTCAGGTACTCGCGCTCGACCGTGGTTTCGCCGGGCCAGTTGGGATAGAGGGAAAGCTCGCGCTGCACCACCTTGAGGGAGGCGGCGCCGATGTAGGCGGCACCGGCATTGCCCCAGAACTCGGGGCCCGGCGGGCCATAGCGGAATTGGCTCCACTTCAGCAGGCCGCCCTCGGCATGCAGCCAGCGGGCGTGCAGCAGTGCCAATTGGCCCTTGATCGAAGATAGCCCCTTGGAATCACGGCCGGCACGGGCCAGGCAATCGGCATAGGCGGCGCCGAGTTCGCGCCAATAGCCGGCGCCGACCTGCCACAGCTTGTATTCCTGGCTGCGATTGAGGGGGGTAGTGAGGTAGTCGCGGGCCAGGCGGCGGGCGAAGGGGGTGCCGGTTTCGTCGAGTTGCAGCAGCAGTTCGACGCGGCGCTCCAGGCGCAACTCCTGGGCGGCGATCAGGGATTCGATCCAGGCGCGGACATCCTCCAGGCAAGAGGTCGGATCGCTGCCGACCAGGCCGGCCAGGGCCTCCTTGGCCTCTTTCGAGTCGGCCAGGGGATGGTCGCCTTTTTCCTTGGAGAAGAATCCGAGTATCGCCATCTCTGCCGCCCCTTGGTTGGTTCCTAACGCTCAGTCCAATCCTGGATCAGGTGCAGGCCCCAGGCGACGCCGAAGCCGGTGAGGTCGCTGCCCGCCACACCGAGACCACCGCGGCAGCTGGCTGCAGAGAGGTCCACGTGCAGCCAGGGCAGCTTGGCGGTGAAGCGCTGCAGGAACAGGGCGGCGAGGATGTGGTCGGCCTCGCCCTCCATGGTGCATTGCTTCACATCGGCCACCTTAGAATCCAGGCCCTCATCATAGTCGCCATCCAGGGGGAAGACGCAGACCCGTTCGCCGCTGGCGCGGCCGGCGTTCACGGCCGTCACGGCGAGGCTCTCTTCGCTGGCGAAGACGCCGGAATAGCGGGTGCCGACGGCGGTGTGCATGCTGCCGGTGAGGGTCGCGAAATCCACCATCAAATCCGGCTCAGCGCGGGCCGCCAGGGTCAAGGTATCGGCCAGCACCATGCGGCCCTCGGCATCGGTGTGGACGACCTCGATGGTGGTGCCGTCCAGGGCCGTGACGATGTCGTTCTGGGTGTAGGCGGCGGGGGAGATGTGGTTGTGGGCGATGGCCAGCCAGGCATCCACCGCCACCGGCAGCTTGAGTTCGCTGATCGCCTGCAGCAGGCCCAGCACCACGGCGGAACCGTTCATGTCCTCATGCATGCCCTGCATGTAGCGGGCGGGCTTCAGGTTGTGGCCGCCGGTGTCGAAACAGATGCCCTTGCCCACCAGGGCCACGGTCTGCTTGGCGCCGCGCGGTTTGTAGCTGAGGTGAACGATGGCGGCATCCTGGTGATCGGAGCCCTGGGCCACGGCGCAGAAGGCGCCGGCACCCATCTTCTTCAGGCGGCTGAAGCCGTATTCCTCGAGCTTCCAGCCGGCGCCCTTGGCCAGGGCGCGGATGCGGCGGCGATAACTGCCCGGAGTCAGCTCGTTGGGCGGCAGGGCGGTGAGTTCGCGGGTGAGGCTGTTGCCGCGGGCCAGGGCGGCGGCGGCGGCGAAATCGGCGCTGCGGCCGGGGCCGTGGTAGTGAATCTTGGCCAGGGCCTTGGCCGGCTTTTTCTTCTTTGCCGGCAGGGTGACGCCGTTCAGCCACAGGGCGTAGAGGGCGTCGCGGGCCAGATCCAGGTCGCGGCCGAGCCAGACCAGGGCCACTTCCGTGGGGTGCTCGTCGAGCAGCAACTGGGCCGCCTTGCGCAGCACGGTCAGACGCTCGAAGCGGGGCTTGGCGCCATCCACCATGGCCAGGGCCATGCGGCCGCCCTCGGGCAGATCGATGGCCTGGGGAGACTTTGCCAACTCCTCGATCTTCGCTTCGCGCCGCGCCAGCACCGCCTGCCACTGGGCCCGCGCCGGCAGATCGGCCGGCAGGGTCTTGCCGGCGGGTAGCAGCACCAGCAGATGACGGTATTTTTTCAGCGCGGCGGCCGTGACATCGGCGTGACAGAGGAGTTTGGCGATCATCGTAATCCCTTAGAATCGGGCCATTATACGGACCGCAGAAAGCCCCCCATGAAGCAGTACCTCGACCTGATGCGCCATGTGCTGGAGCACGGCCACGAGAAATCCGACCGCACCGGCACCGGCACCCGCTCGGTGTTCGGCTGGCAGATGCGCTTCAACCTGGCGGAGGGCTTTCCGCTGCTGACCACCAAAAAGCTGCACACCCGCTCGATCATCCATGAGCTGCTGTGGTTTCTCCAGGGCAATACCAACATCCGCTACCTGAAGGACAACGGGGTTTCGATCTGGGACGACTGGGCCGACGCCAACGGCGACCTGGGCCCAGTCTACGGCCACCAATGGCGCCACTGGCCCGACGGCAAGGGCGGCGAGATCGATCAGATCAGCCAGTTGATCGAGGGCCTGAAGAACAATCCGGATTCGCGCCGCCACATCGTCAGCGCCTGGAACCCCACCGACATTCCGCGGATGAAGCTGCCGCCCTGCCACGCCCTGTTCCAGTTCTACGTGGCCGGCGGCAAGCTCTCCTGCCAGCTCTACCAGCGCAGCGCCGACATCTTCCTCGGCGTGCCCTTCAACATCGCCTCCTACGCGCTGTTCACCCACATGGTGGCCCAGGTCTGCGGCTACCAGGTCGGCGACTTCGTCTGGACCGGCGGCGACTGCCATCTCTACTCCAATCACCTGGAGCAGACCCGGCTGCAACTCTCGCGGGAAACCCGGGCGCTGCCGACGCTGAAGATCAATCCCGAGGTGCGCGACATCTTCGCCTTCCGCTTCGAGGACTTCACCCTCGAAGGCTACGAGCCCCATCCCCACATCGCCGCGCCGGTGGCGGTGTAGGCCCTCGCAATGAACCCCTTGCTTTCGACGCCGGCCTGGCAGGCCCTCGAGCGCCACGCCGCCGACTGGCGGGCGCGGCCCGGGCCCCAGGTACGCGAACTGTTCACCGCCGATCCGCAGCGCTTCGAGCGCTTTGCCCTGCGCTGGGAAGGCTGGCTGGTGGATTGCTCCAAGCAGCGCATCGACGCCACCACCCTGGCCCTGCTGACCGACCTCTGGCAGGCCGCCGACGTGCCCGGCTGGATCGCGCGGATGCGCAGCGGCGAGGCGATCAATCACACCGAAGGCCGCGCGGTGCTGCACCACGCCCTGCGCGCCGACGCCGATACCCAGGTGATGCACCAGGGCCGCGACGTGATGCCGGAAATTCGCGCCGTGCTGGATCGCATCGAGCAGTTCTGTGCCCGCATCCACGGCGGCAGTTGGCGCGGCGCCACCAACCAGCCGGTGCGCGATGTGGTGAACATCGGCATCGGCGGTTCCGACCTGGGGCCGAAGATGGCCACCCGCGCCCTGTTTACCCAGCACGTCAAAGGCGTGCGGGTGCATTACGTCTCCAATCTGGACGGCGCCCACCTGGCCAATTGCCTGAAGCCGCTGGACCCGGCCTCCACCCTGTTCATCGTCTCGAGCAAGACCTTCGCCACCCAGGAGACGCTGCAGAACGCCCAGTCGGCGCGGCAGTGGATCATCCGCACGCTGGGCGTCGGTGCCGTGGCGCGGCACTTCGTCGCGGTGTCCACCAACATCGCCGCGGCCCAGGGCTTCGGCATCGCCGCGGAAAACGTCTTCCCCTTCTGGGACTGGGTCGGCGGCCGCTTCTCGGTCTGGTCGGCAATCGGCCTGCCGCTGGCCCTGGCCATCGGTTTCGAAAATTTCCAGCGCCTGCTGGCCGGCGGCCGCAGCATGGACCGGCACTTCTTCGAGACGCCGCCGGAACGCAACCTGCCGGCGCTGCTGGCCCTGCTGGAAGTCTGGAACGTGAACTTCCTCGGCGCCGATACCCGCGCCGTGCAGCCCTACAGCCAGTCCCTGGAATTACTGACCCATTACCTGCAGCAGTTGGAAATGGAATCCAACGGCAAGCAGACCGGCCGCGACGGTACACCGGTGGGCCACGGCACCGCGCCGGTGGTCTGGGGCGAGGCTGGCACCAACGGCCAGCACGCCTTCTACCAATTGATCCATCAGGGTGGGCGGCTGATCCCCGGCGACTTCATTGCTCTGCGCGAGCCGGACTTCCTGCTGCCCGGCCATCACGAAAAACTGCTGGCCAACTGTTTCGCCCAGACCGAGGCGCTGATGCGCGGCAAGACCCTGGACGAGGCGCACGCCGAGCTACTGGCGGGCGGCGCCAGCGTCGCCGAAGCCGCGCGCCTGGCGCCCTACAAGGTCTTCCCCGGCGACCAGCCGACCACGACGCTGCTGATGCCGCGCCTCGACCCCTACACCCTGGGCCAGTTGATCGCGCTCTACGAGCACAAGGTGTTCGTGCTGGGCGTGCTGTGGCACCTCAACAGCTTCGACCAATGGGGCGTCGAATACGGCAAGCAACTGGCCAACCGCCTGTTGCCAGCCCTCGTTGACGACGCGCCGGTGGCTGGCCTGGATGCCTCCACGGCCGGCCTGATCGCCGCCTGCCGCGAGAAGCCGAGGCTCACCCTGATCGCTGCGGTGGCCAGCAACGGCGGCATCGGTAAGGACAACCAGTTGCTCTGGCACCTGCCGGAGGACATGAAGTTCTTCCGCGAGACCACCCGCGGCGCCACGGTGATCATGGGGCGCAAGACCTGGGAATCGCTGCCGCCCCGCTTTCGCCCCCTGCCCGGCCGGCGCAACATCGTCGTCACGCGCCAGGCTGGTTACCAAGCCGAAGGTGGGGAGATCGCCCATGGCCTGGACCAGGCGCTTGAATTGGCCGGCACCGCCCCCAGTTTCGTCATTGGCGGCGCCGAGCTGTACGCCCTTGCCCTGCCCCGGGCACAGCGCTTGGTGCTGACCGAAGTGAGTCTGACGCCCGCTGCCGATGCCTACTTCCCTGTCTTCGCCCGCGACGAATGGCGTGAGGTCAGCCGCCAGCCCGGCGTCAGCGAAAACGGCATCGCCTACGCCTTTGTCACCTACGAAAAAATATAAGGAACTCCCCATGTCCGGTCACCACTTTCACGTCCACGGTCCCCACGATCACGCCGTCGAGCATGCGGCCCACGGCGGCAGCCACGGCGAAGAAAACTTCGCCTCGCGCATCGCGGTGATGACCGCGGTGCTGTCCACCGTCGGCGCCCTGTTCGGCTACCAGGGCGGCGCCACGCAGAACGAGGCGATGCTGCAGAAGAACAACGCGGCGATCAAAAAGACCGAAGCCTCCAACAAGTGGAACTACTACCAGTCCAAGAGCAGCAAGCAGAACATGGCGGAACTGGCCGTCGCCCTCAACGAGGGCGAGAAGCGCGCCCACTACGAGAAGGAAGCGGAACGCTACAAGGGCGAGAAGGAAGCAATCAGGAAGGAAGCCGAGGCAGTGGAAGCCGAGGTCGCCGAGTTCGAC
Source organism: Rhodocyclaceae bacterium (assembly GCA_036518635.1). Classification (GTDB taxonomy): domain Bacteria; phylum Pseudomonadota; class Gammaproteobacteria; order Burkholderiales; family Rhodocyclaceae; genus AWTP1-18. The sequence continues at coordinate 7,923 of DATDMT010000166.1, forward strand.
AAGAAGAGCGATGAAGCCATGCACCAACACCATCGCTGGGCCCTGGCGATGACCGCAGTCCAGGTGGCGATTTCCCTTGCCGCCGTGACGCTGTTGACGCGCAAGCGCTGGCTGTTCTGGGCGGCCGGCCTGTCGGCCGGGATCGGCGGGCTGATCGCGAGTTCAGTCGCGCTGCACGTCTAATCTTCAGCGTCGGGCGAGGGGAGGCCGTCCACCACACGCGGACAGCCGTCCTCGCCGGTGTCGATGCCGAGGCAGAAGTTCTTCGCGCACAAGCGTTTGCCGCTTTGCTGGCAGAGACAGAACACCAAGCTGCCGAGCTGGGCCGCCGCCTGCGGATCGCCTGAATGGGCAGTGGCATTGGCCAAGGCGGTGGCGACCCGCACCACTCCGGAAGCATCCTCGCCAAAGACTTCGACGGCCAGGCCGGTGAAGGTTTCCGTATGATTTCCGCTGGGAGCTTTTTGCATTTTGGCCGCCGCTTTCCGCGTGCTGGTAGATGCCAAAATCATGCGCCATTGCGCGGCGTTGGACAATTGAGCGGAAGGCATATGCCTTTCGCCATAGACAACTGAATCGCTCGCTGACTCAGGGCCGGCGGGCAATCTCGGCATCGGCCGAGCTTTCCATCTTGGCTTCTACGGCCAGGCAGCGGATCAGGTGCTGCAGTTGTTCTCTGGCGTTCGCATCCGGGCAGGCGGCGATGGCGGTGACCAAGGCACGGGCGACGCGAATGCCTTGTATGGTGCCCGCATCATGCTCGGCCGCCGGCCCGAGGCGGCGCAAGAAGGCATCGATTTCCTGCGGTGTCTGAGGGGCCATCAATTCCGTTTCTCCCGGCGTGGGAAGAAGGATTCATGGTCCTCTATCGGCGGCGTTTAGACAATCCAGCCTTAGCCATATGCCTTTGGTGGCACGGGGAAGCCCTAGGCGCGGACGCAATCCACGTAGTAGCGCACCTTGCCGTTGCTGTTGTCCTTCACCAGGCCGTGGATGTCGGTTTCGAAGCCGGGGAAGCGTTCATTGAAATCGCGGGCGAATTGCAGGTAATCCATGATGCTGCGGTTAAAACGCTCCCCCGGAATCAGCAGCGGAATGCCCGGCGGATAAGGGGTCAGCAGCACCGCGGTGACGCGGCCTTCGAGTTCGTCGAGGGGCACCCGGTCGATCTCGCGGTGGGCCATCTTGGCGAAGGCGTCGGCCGGCTTCATCGCCGGCTCCATGGCCGACAGATACATCTCGGTGGTCAGGCGGGCGACGTCCTTGGCCTTGTACACCTCGTGGATCTGGGTGCACAGGTCGCGCAGGCCGATACCTTCGTAGCGCGGATTCTTGGCAACGAACTCGGGCAGCACCTTCCATAGCGGCTGGTTCTTGTCGTAGTCGTCCTTGAACTGCTGCAGGGCGGTCACCAAGGTGTTCCAGCGGCCCTTGGTGATGCCGATGGTGAACATGATGAAAAAGCTGTAGAGGCCGCACTTCTCGACGATCACGCCATGCTCGGCGAGGAACTTGGTGACGATGGCGGCGGGGATGCCGAAGTCGTCGGCAAAGTCGCCGTCCACGTCGAGGCCCGGGGTGATGATGGTGGCCTTGATCGGATCGAGCATGTTGAAGCCCTCGGCCAGGTTGCCGAAGCCGTGCCAGCGCTCGCCGGCCTTGAGCATCCAGGCGTCGCGCTCCTCGATGCCTTCCTCGGACAGGTCGTCCGGACCCCAGACCTTGAACCACCAGTCGGCGCCCCATTCCTCGTCCACCTTGCGCATGGCGCGGCGGAAATCGAGGGCTTCGGTAATGGACTCCTCGACCAGGGCGGTGCCGGCGGGCTCTTCCATCATCGCTGCGGCTACGTCGCAGGAGGCGATGATCGAATACTGCGGCGAGGTGGAGGTGTGCATCAGATAGGCTTCGTTGAACACGTCCCGGTCCAGCTTGTTGTTCTCGGCGTCCTGCACCAGGATTTGCGAAGCCTGGGAGAGGCCGGCCAGCAGCTTGTGGGTGGACTGGGTGGCGAACACCATCGATTCCTTGCAGCGGGAGCGGTCGGCGCCGATGGCGTGATAGTCGCCGTAGAAGTCGTGGAACGCCGCGTGGGGCAGCCAGGCTTCATCGAAGTGCAGGGTGTCGATCTTGCCGTCCAGTTCCTCCTTGATGTCCTCGACGTTGTAGAGGATGCCGTCATAGGTGGACTGGGTGATGGTGAGCACCCGCGGATTGCCCTTGACCTTGCTGGCGAAGGGATGGGCGGCGATCTTCTTCTGGATATTGGTCCAACTGAACTCGCTCTTCGGGATCGGCCCGATGATGCCGTAGTTGTTGCGGGTGGGCATCAGGAACACCGGGATCGCGCCGGTCATCATGATCGAGTGCAAGATGGACTTATGGCAGTTGCGGTCCACCACGACGATGTCGCCCGGGGCCACGGTGGAGTGCCAGACGATCTTGTTCGAGGTGGAGGTGCCGTTGGTGACGAAGAACAGGTGGTCGGCGTGGAAGATGCGCGCAGCATTACGCTCGGAAGCGGCCACCGGGCCGGTGTGGTCGAGCAGTTGGCCGAGCTCCTCGACCGCGTTGCAGACGTCGGCGCGCAGCATGTTCTCGCCGAAGAACTGGTGGAACATCCGCCCCACCGGGCTCTTGAGGAAGGCGACGCCGCCGGAGTGGCCGGGGCAGTGCCAGGAGTAGGAGCCGTCCGCGGCGTAGTGGGTCAGGGCGCGGAAGAAGGGCGGCGGCAGCGCATCCAGGTAGGCCTTGGCCTCGCGCTTGACGTTGCGGGCGATGAACTCCGGCGTGTCCTCGAACATGTGGATGAAGCCGTGCAGCTCACGCAGCACATCGTTGGGGATGTGGCGCGAAGTGCGCGTCTCGCCGTGGAGGAAGATCGGGATTTCGCTGTTGCGGTTGCGGATTTCGGTGACGAAGGCACGCAGCTCCGACAGGGTTTCCTCTTCCTCGTTGGCCAGCTCCTCGTCGTCCACCGACAGGATGAAAGCCGAAGCCCGACTCTGCTGCTGGGCGAAGGAGGTCATGTCGCCGTAGCTGGTGACCCCCAGCACCTCCATGCCTTCGTTCTCCAAGGCTTCCGCCAGGGCGCGGATGCCCAGGCCGGAAGTGTTCTCGGAACGGAAGTCCTCGTCGATGATGATGACCGGGAAATGGAAGCGCATGCCAACTCCTGAAAAGCAAAGACCCGCCGGCGGGCGGGTCGAAGTATGGGGGTTCTCTGTGACCGCTAGGCGTCAGATCTTGGGCAAGGTGACGCCCACCTGGCCCTGGTATTTGCCGCCGCGATCCTTGTAGGACGTCTCGCAGACCTCGTCGGATTCGAAGAACAGCACCTGGGCGCAACCTTCGCCGGCGTAGATCTTGGCCGGCAGCGGCGTGGTGTTGGAGAACTCGAGGGTCACATAGCCTTCCCACTCCGGCTCGAAGGGCGTGACGTTCACGATGATGCCGCAGCGGGCATAGGTACTCTTGCCGAGGCAGACGGTCAGCACATTGCGCGGAATGCGGAAGTACTCGACGGTGCGCGCCAAGGCAAAGGAATTCGGCGGGATGATGCAGTAGTCGCCATCCATCTCGACGAAGGAGTTCGGATCGAAGTTCTTCGGGTCCACGATGGTCGAATTGATGTTGGTGAACACGCGGAATTCGCGCGAACAGCGGATATCGTAGCCATAGCTCGAAGTGCCGTAGGAGACGATCTTTTGGCCGTTGGCCTCGCGCACCAGTTCCGGCACGAAGGGCTCGATCATGCCGTGCTGTTCCGCCATGCGGCGAATCCATTTATCCGATTTGATGGCCATGGCCGATTTGGGGGGGGCAAATTGAAGAGGGCGCAGTATAAAACACGATCCCGACCCGGTACGGCCCTGCATTAGCGGCGCCAGACGATATCGAGCGCAGCGAGCCGATTAGTAGCCTCCCCCGCGAGGGGGAGGAGGGGAGGGGGCGGGCGTCGTTGCTGCCTTGCGCGCTTTCATGGATGGCGGGTACTCACGGAAAGCACGCGCGTTATGGAGCGGCCACCGGGGTGTCCCAGGGCGGTTTCGGCCCCAGGCGTTCGATCAGGAAATCCACCAGCATCCGCACCCGGTGCGGCATGTGGCGATTGCTCGGCAGCACGGCGTAAATCCCCAGCTCGGGGATGGCGAAGTCCTTGAGGATTTCCCGCACCGAACCGGCGGCCAGGGCCGGCGCGGCGAGGAAGGTCGGCTGGATGACGATGCCGAGGCCGCGCACGGCCGCCTCCATCAGCACATCGCCGTTGTTGGCCTGAATCCGGCTGCGCACCGGGAAGCCCTGCACCGCCCCCGCCACCGTGAACGGCCAACTGCCGCTGCGGGCCGCGGCGGTATAGCCTAGGCACTCATGGTGAATCAGCTCCTCGGGATGACGCGGCTCGCCGTGGCGGGCCAGGTAGTCCGGCGCCGCCAGCACCACCAGCCGCGCCGAACTAACCCGGCGCGCCACGTCGCCCGGCTGCAGCCGCGGGGTAATGCGGATCGCCAGGTCCAGGCCCTCCTCGAACAGGTTGCTGCGATGGTCGCTGTAGTCCATGTCCAGACTCACCTCCGGGTAGAGGCTGGCGAAATCCAGCAGCAGGGGCGCCAGGTGGCGCAGGCCGAAGCTCAACGGCAGGCTCAGGCGGATCGCCCCGCGGGGCGTCTGGCGCTCCTCGGCGAGGCCGGTTTCCGCCGCATCCACCAGGTTGAGGATCACCCGGCACTTTTCCAGATAGGCGGTGCCGGCGGTCGTCAGCGCCAGGCGGCGGGTGCTGCGGGCCAGCAGCTTGACCCCGAGATGGGCCTCCAGGGCGGCGATCTGCCGGGTCACCGCCGAGCGGGCCAGGCCCAGTTGCTGGGCGGCGGCGGAAAAGCTGTTCAGCTCAGAGACCCGGACGAACAGGCGCATGGCGTCGATGCGATCCATTGTTGCTCCTTTGGCAACAAACAATTGCTTATTGTCCCCTATTTAGCTGCAGTTGCTTCCTCTACAGTGAGCCCATGCCATCCGGAAACCCAGCCATGCCGCTCCCATCCCACCTGCCCAGCCTGTTCGTCCCCCACGGCGCGCCGACCTTCGCCCTGCGCCCCGGCGCTGCCGGCGCGGCCATGGTGCGGGCGGCCGGCAGCCTGCCGCGGCCGCGGGCGGTGATCGTGGTCAGCGCCCACTGGGATACCGCCCAGCCGACCGTCGGCCTCGCCAGCCGGCCGGAGACGGTGCACGATTTCTGGGGATTCCCGGAAGAGCTGTATTCCCTCCGCTATCCGGCCACCGGCTGCCGCGAGGCGGCCCTGGAAGTGCTGGCCCAGCTTGATGCCGCCGGCCTGACCGCCGTCGCCGATGAGAACCGCGGCCTCGACCACGGCGCCTGGATTCCGCTGCGCCTGATGTTTCCCGAAGCCGATGTACCGGTGATCCCGCTGTCGATCCAAAGCCGCCTCGGCCCCGAGCACCACCTGCGCCTCGGCCGCGCCCTGGCGCCCCTGGCGGCACGCGGCTTCCTGCTGCTGGCCTCGGGCAACCTGACGCACAACCTGCGCGACTACCAGCTCAGCGCCCTGCGCGGCGCCGCCGTGCCGGATTACGTGCGTGCCTTCCCCGACTGGATCTGGCAGCAGCTTGCCGCCGGCAACGTCGATGCCCTGCTCGACTATCGCCGCCAGGCGCCGGATGCCGCACGCGCCCACCCGACCGACGAACACCTGCTGCCGCTATATGTCGCCCTCGGCGCCGCCGGGAACGCAGCGCGGGCCGAACGACTCCATGCCGGTATCGACGACTACGTCATCGCCATGGACGCTTTCGCCTTCCGCCCGATCATCAACTCGGCTCAACCGAAGCCCGGCAATGGTGGCTTCGATGAGTGAACTCAATCATTGGCCGGCGAAATCGCATATAGGCCCGCCCCCTCCCATCCTCCCCCTCGCGGAGGAGGCTACCGATCGGCTCGCTGCGCTCGATATCACGCGACACCTCCATCACAGCATGAGGTTCCTGCCATGACCGCCAAGCGCTACACCACCACCGCGATCGCCCTGCACTGGCTGATGTTCCTGTTGCTGCTGGGCCTGGCCGGTGTCGGCCTCTACATGCACGACCTGCCCCTGTCGCCGTGGAAGCTGAAAATCTTCTCCTGGCACAAGTGGGCCGGCATCACGGCCTTCCTGCTGGTGGCGCTGCGCCTGGCGTGGCGCCTGTTCCACCGCCCGCCGGCGCTGCCGGCGACGATGCATCCGCTGCTGCAGCGGGCCGCCCACGCCGGCCACGCCCTGCTCTATCTGCTGATGTTCGCCATCCCGCTCTCGGGCTGGCTGATGAGTTCGGCCAAGGGTTTCCAGACCGTGTATTTCGGCGTGCTGCCCCTGCCCGATCTGCTGGACAAGAACAAGGAACTGGGCGACCTGCTGGTCGAGGTGCACCAGGCGCTCAACCTGGCCCTGGCCCTGGTGGTCGCCGGCCATGCCGGTGCCGCTCTCAAGCACCACCTGATCGACCGCGACGACGTGCTGACGCGCATGTTGCCCTTCAGTCGGAAGAACCCCATCACGGAGTAAAGCCATGACAAAAAAACTGATCGCCATACCGCTGCTGTCCCTGCTGTTTGCCCTGCCGGCGCAGGCGGTTGAATTCACCGCGGTGCAGGCCGACAAGAGCAGCCTGGCCTTCGTCTACAAGCAGATGGGGGTGCCGGTGGAAGGCCGCTTCAAGAAGTTCGCCGCGCAACTCGCCTTCGACCCGGCCAAGCCCACCGCGGCCAAGGCCAACCTCGATCTCGACCTGGCCAGCATCGACGCCGGCGCGCCGGAGGCCAACGACGAAGTCGCCGGCAAGGCCTGGTTCAACACCAAGCTCTATCCCCAGGCGAAATTCGTCTCCAGCGGGGTCAAAGCCCTGGGCGGCAACCGCTATGAAGTCAGCGGCAAGATGACCATCAAGGGCCACACCCAGGACGTCAGCGCGCCCTTCACCCTGAGCACCCAGGGCACGCTCGCCAGCTTCGATGGCGCCTTCGTCCTGAAGCGGGCCGACTACGCCATCGGCGAAGGCATGTGGGCCGACTTCGGCACCGTCGCCAACGAGATCCAGATCAAGTTCCACTTCGTCGCCAGCGCGGCCAAGTAATTTTTCGACGCAACACGCACCCCACCCTCACCAAGGAGCACACCATGAACAAATCCATCGCCCTGTTGTCCCTCGCCGCCGCCCTCTCGGCCCCGGCCTTCGCCGCCCCGGTGACCTACGTCATCGACAACAACCACACCTTCGAGCGCTTCTCCTACAACCACCTGGGCTTCTCCACCCAGGTCAGCCGCTTCAACAAGACCAGCGGCAAAGTGGTGCTGGATGCCGCTGCGAAGACCGGCTCGGTGGACGTGACCATCGACATGAAGTCGGTGGACACCGGCTCCGCTCTGTTCAACGAACACATCCAGGGCGAGGACTTCCTCGACACCGCCAAGTTCGACAGCGCCACCTTCAAGTCCACCAAGGTGACTTTCGACGGCGACAAGCCCGCCACCATCGAGGGCAACCTGACCATCAAGGGCATCACCAAGCCGGTGACCCTGGCTGTGAAGAACTTCAAGGCCGGCCCCCATCCCATCGCAAAGAAGGACGCCGTCGGTGCCGACGCCACCGCCGTGGTCAAGCGCAGCGATTTCGGCGCCGGCAAGTTCGCGCCCTACGTCAGCGATGAAGTGACCCTCTACATCGCCATCGAAGCCCACAAGGAGTAAGCGCCATGAGCGAACCGAAAATCGCCCAGAAGTCCCCCTACGCCGTCGAAGTGGAAGCGGGCAAGAGCTACTGGTGGTGCGCCTGCGGCAAGAGCGCGACGCAGCCTTTCTGCGACGGCAGCCACAAGGGCAGCGAATTCAGCCCGGTGGAGTACAAGGCGGAAACCAGCGGCACCGCCTATTTCTGCGGCTGCAAGCACAGCCACAACAAGCCGCTGTGCGACGGTAGCCACCAGAAACTCTGAGATGGCCGCCGCATAAAAAACCCGGCCGCCTGGGCCGGGTTTTTTATTGCCTGAAAGCCCTGCCTCAGGTGTTCTGCACGACGATGGTGGGGAACTTGTTTGTCATGTCCTTGGCCTTCTGCGCCACTTTCACCGCCACCTTGCGAGCGATGGCACGGTACATCTCGGCCACCTGGCCGTTGGGCTCGGCCGCCACCGTCGGCTTGCCGCCGTCGGCCTGTTGGCGGATGTGGATATCCAGCGGCAGCGAACCCAGCACGTCCACCTTGTAGTCCTGGGCCATGCGCCCCGCGCCGCCCTGGCCGAAGATGTGTTCGGCATGACCGCAGTTGGTGCAGATGTGCACGCTCATGTTTTCCACCAGGCCGAGGATCGGCACGCCCACCTTCTCGAACATCTTGAAGCCCTTGCGCGCGTCGAGCAGGGCGATGTCCTGCGGCGTGGTGACGATCACAGCGCCGGTCACCGGCACCTGCTGGGCCAGGGTGAGCTGGATGTCGCCGGTGCCCGGCGGCATGTCCACGATCAGATAGTCCAGATCTTGCCAGTTGGTTTCCTTCAGCAACTGGTTCAGCGCCGTGGTCGCCATCGGGCCGCGCCAGACCATCGGGGTTTCGATATCCACCAGGAAGCCGATGGACATCACCTGAACGCCGAAGGCCTCCATCGGCTCCATGCTCTTGCCGTCCTTGGATTCCGGCTGGCGCCCTTGCAGGCCCAGCATCTGCGGCAGCGAAGGGCCGTAGATGTCGGCATCGACGATGCCGACCCGGGCGCCCTCGTCGGCCAGGGCCAGGGCCAGGTTCACCGCGGTGGTGGACTTGCCGACGCCGCCCTTGCCGGAGGCCACGGCGATGATGTTCTTCACCCCTGGCAGCAGCTTGACGCCGCGCTGCACCTCGTGGGGCACCACCTTGTGCGTGACGTTCACGTTCACCGTCGTCGCGCCGGCGGCCGTGAGCTTGTCGTTGACCATGCCGCGGATCAGTTCGAACTGGCTCTTGGCCGGATAGCCCAGCTCGACGTCGAGGGAGACCTTGTCGCCGTCGAGCTTGATGTTGCGCGCGCTGCGGCTGCTCAGCAGGTCCTTGCCGGTATTGGGGTCGATGATTTCGCGCAGGGCGGCCTGGACGCTGGCTTCAGTAATGCTCATGACGGGTGATCCTTGAGGGCTGGGTCGGAAAAGGCTTGTCGCGTTCACGACTAAGGTAGTCAAGTATAGCGAGATGCGTGCCCGGCAAGGGGCAGGGTGACGGTTTGCTAGAATTGCCGGCTCGCTGAAAACCCTCATGCCATCCCGGTTTGCCGCCATGACCCGCAAGATTCTCGTCACTTCCGCCCTGCCCTACGCCAACGGCGCCATCCACCTCGGCCACTTGGTCGAATACATCCAGACCGACATCTGGGTGCGCTTCCAGAAGATGCGGGGCAACGAGTGCTGGTATGTCTGCGCCGACGACACCCACGGCACGCCGATCATGCTGCGCGCCGAGAAGGAAGGCATCACCCCGGAAGCCCTGATCGCCCGGGTGCATGGCGAGCACAGCCGCGACTTCGCCGGCTTCCATGTGGCCTTCGACCATTACGGCTCCACCAACGACGCCGCCACCCGCGGCCACGCCGAGGAAATCTACCGCCGGCTGAAGGCCGCCGGCCTGATCGAGGTGCGCTCCATCGAGCAGTACTACGACCCGGTCAAGCAGATGTTCCTGCCGGACCGCTTCATCAAGGGCGAGTGCCCCAAGTGCGGCGCCGCCGACCAGTACGGCGACAACTGCGAATCCTGCGGCGCGGCCTATACCCCGAACGAACTGAAGAACGCCTATTCCGCGGTCTCCGGCGCCAAGCCCGAGCTGCGCTCTTCCGACCACTACTTCTTCAAGCTCTCCGATCCCCGCTGCCAGGATTTCCTGCGGCGCTGGACCCGCGAGGAAGGCCGACTCCAGGCCGAAGCCTCGAACAAAATGCAGGAGTGGCTGGGCGCCGAGGGCGAGCAGAAGCTCTCCGACTGGGACATCTCCCGCGACGCCCCCTACTTCGGCTTCGAGATTCCCGATGCACCTGGCAAGTACTTCTACGTCTGGCTCGACGCGCCGATCGGCTACATGGGCTCGTTCCAGAATCTCTGCGCCGCCCAGGGCCTGAATTTCGACGATTACTGGCAGCGCGATTCGAAGGCCGAGCTGTACCACTTCATCGGCAAGGACATCCTCTACTTCCACTCCCTGTTCTGGCCCGCCGAACTGGAGCAGGCCGGCTACCGCACGCCGAGCGGCATCTTCGCCCACGGCTTCCTCACCGTGGACGGCGCCAAAATGTCCAAGTCGCGCGGCACCTTCATCACCGCCGAAAGCTACCTGCAGCAGGGCCTGAATCCGGAGTGGCTGCGCTACTACTTCGCCGCCAAGCTGAACGGCAGCCTGGAGGACCTGGACCTGAACCTGGGCGACTTCGTTCAGCGGGTGAATTCGGATCTGGTCGGCAAGTACGTGAACATCGCCAGCCGCGCCGCCGGCTTCATCGCCAAGCGCTTCGGCGGCAAGCTTTTCCATGCCAGCCACGAACATCTGCAGCAGACCTTCGACCGGGACCTGCCGGGCCTGCGCGGCGCCGCCGAGGAGATCGCCGGCTACTACGAAGCCCGCGACTTCGGCCGCGCCCTGCGCCGGGTGATGGCCCTGGCCGACCAGGTGAACCAGTTCGTGGACAAGCACCAACCCTGGCAAATGGCCAAGAGCGTGGAGCACGAGGAGACCCTGCACTACGTCTGCACCGCCCTGATCAACGCCTTCCGCCTGCTGACCCTGTACCTGAAGCCGGTGCTGCCGCACCTGGCGCTGCGCGCCGAGGAATTCCTCAACATCAAGCCGCTGGTCTGGGCCGACGCCGGCCACCTGCTGACGTCGGAACACCCGATCAACCCCTACGAACACCTGATGGGCCGCATCGACCCGAAGCAAGTGGAAGCCCTGGTCGCCGCCAACAAGGAAAGCCTGGAAGCCAAGCCGGAGCAGGCTTCCCAGCAACGCCACGCCCAGCACCAGCAGAACACGGAGAACAAGATGCAGGAACAAGCCGCCACCATTTCCATCGACGATTTCGCCAAGGTGGACCTGCGCATCGCCCGCATCGCCGAAGCCGCCCACGTCGAGGGCGCCGACAAGCTGATCCGCCTCTCCCTCGATCTCGGCCCCCTCGGCACGCGCCAGGTCTTCGCCGGCATCAAGTCGGCCTACGACCCGGCGACGCTGGTCGGCCGCCTGACCGTGATGGTCGCCAACCTGGCGCCGCGCAAGATGAAGTTCGGCATGTCCGAGGGCATGGTGCTGGCCGCCTCGGACGACACCGGCGGCGTCGCCGGCCTGTTCATCCTCTCCCCCGACTCCGGTGCCACGCCGGGAATGAAGGTGAAGTGAGCGAAGTCCGCCACCTCTCCATCACCGGCCGCGTCCAGGGCGTTTATTACCGCGCCAGCATGGGCGAGGAAGCCGCCCGCCTGGGCATCGCCGGTTGGGTGCGCAACCGCCACGACGGCAGCGTCGAGGCGGTGATCGCCGGCAGCGCCGAGGCTGTCGCGGCGATGATCGCCTGGGCCCGCCGCGGCCCGCCGGCGGCCGAAGTGACCCTAGTCACCGTCGAACAGATCGACGGCGAATTCACCGCCTTCGAACAGCGCGACACCGCCTGATTTAGGCGCGGTTCCCACTCGGCATTGCCATTGGCTATATCGCCCATAGCCAGGCTCAATTGACTTTTCCTATCGCCCCATCGCAAGATGCGGGTTCGATATTTCCCACCCAATTCCAACAAGGAGAAGAACATGGCCGTACTCGTCGGCAAGCAAGCCCCGGATTTCACCGCCACCACCGTCTATGGCAACAACGAGATCAAGGACCTCACCCTGTCCTCGCTGAAGGGCAAGTACGTGGTGCTGTTTTTCTACCCCCTCGACTTCACCTTCGTCTGTCCCTCCGAGCTGATCGCCTTCGATCACCGCCTGGCCGAATTCAAGGCACGCAACGTCGAAGTGATCGGCGTCTCCATCGACTCGATGTTCACCCACCTGGCCTGGAAGAACACCGCCATCGACAAGGGCGGCATCGGCCAAGTCGGCTACCCGCTGGTCGCCGACATGAAGCATGAAATCGCCCAGGCCTACGACGTCGAATCCGCCGGTGGCATGGCCTACCGCGGCTCCTTCCTGATCGACAAGGCCGGCGTGGTGCAGCATCAGGTGGTGAACAACCTACCCCTGGGCCGCAACATCGACGAAATGCTGCGCATGGTGGATGCCCTGCAATTCACCGAAGAGCACGGCGAAGTCTGTCCCGCCGGCTGGAGCAAGGGCAAGGCCGGCATGAACGCCAGCCCCGAAGGCGTCGCCAAGTATCTGGCCGCCAACGCCAAGGATCTTTGAATACCTAAAAAAGCAACGCCAACAGAGAGCGACGGCCACCTTCGGGTGGCCGTTGTTTTTGTGGCGCGCTAAACATCAGGCCATCAAACAAAAACGCCGCATCGCGCGGCGTTTTTTATCGGGGCATCGAGCACCGATTTCCGGGTATTCCGGTATCTACTACCAAACCTCGATCAAGCACAGGCTGCATTCTCGATAGCGGTATCTCCCGTCTCGTGCTTAGGGAACCTACAATCCCTTTGTAGTCGCGCCGGGGACGACAAGCAACCGCCGGCCAAACAAATAACGGCGCCGGCCTCAGGCCGCGTCCCACTTCACCGAGGCAGCCATCAGATAGCCGGCACCATAGACGGTCTTGATCATCCGCGGATCGTTCGGGTCGTCGCCCAGGCGCTTGCGCAGGCGCGAGACGCGGACGTCGATGCTGCGATCCAGCGGCGACAGATCGGCGCTGCCGGCCAGTTGCTCGCGGGTCAGGATGCGGTTCGGCCGCTCCAGCAGGAGCAGCAGCAGGCGCGCCTCGGCGGTGCCGAGCAGGCCCTCGTCGCCCTCGGGGGAGCGCAGGGAAAAACTCGCCGGGTCGAAACGCCAGCCCTCGAAGTTGGCAATGCGGCGCTGCTCCGGCTTATCCACCCGTTCGTAGCGGCGCAGGATGCTGCGCACCCGGGCGATCAGCTCGCGCGGCTCGAAGGGCTTGACCATGTAGTCGTCGGCGCCCAGCTCCAGGCCCAGCACCTTCTCCGACACCACGCCGCGCCCGGTGAGAATCAGCACCCCGCACTGGTGGCGCTTCTGCAGCTCGCGCACGACGTCGAGGCCATCCTGGTCGGGCAGGCCCAGATCGACGATGCACAGCGCCGGGTTCATGCTCGCCACCGCCGCCAGCACGTCGTGGCCGGTGCGGAACCAGCGGTGCGGATAGCCGAACTCGCCCAGCACCTGGCCGAGGGTGCGGGCTACCAGGGGATCGTCTTCGACAACGGCGATGAGCCGGCCTTCTGTGGCGGATGACATGGAACCAGGGTCTCCTCCGGCGTCACGGCAACGAGGGCAAATTCCCTCGAGCAGCCATGCGCTCGTGATGGATTGTTGTTTTGCAAAGCGATTTAACAGCGCTGCGGTAAACGATAGCCCATTTTGCCCAAGCCCCGCCAGCAGGCCATTTGCGGGGCTTCGGCGAGCGTTACGATTCGTTACATTCGGCAAACGCTTGCGCAAAACTCCCTGCCCATCATCGCCCTACCCAATGGCACGGCCTGCCCACGAAGGTCGGCCGGCAACAACACTAGGAGGAGTTTGCGATGGGTGACACCACGCTTCGGGACAACCCGTACGCACGCGGGCTGGACAAGAACGCCGCCAATCACGTGCAACTTTCGCCCTTGAGCTACCTGGCGCGCAGCGCCATGGTCTATCCCAACAAGCTCAGCATCATCCACGGCGACCGCAGCTTCACCTGGAGCCAGACCTACGCCCGCTGCCGGCGCCTGGCCTCGGTCCTGGCCAAGAGCGGCATCGGCCGCGGCGACACGGTGGCGGCGATGCTGGCCAACGTGCCGGCGATGCTGGAAGCCCACTTCGGCGTGCCGATGATCGGCGCCGTGCTGAACACCCTGAACACCCGCCTCGACGCCGAAGCCATCGCCTTCATGCTCGGCCACGGCGAAGCCAAGGTGCTGCTGACCGACCCGGAATTCGCCCCGACCATCGAAAAGGCCCTGTCCCTGCTGACCGGGCCGAAGCCGGTGGTGATCGACGTGATGGACCCGATGTTCCCCGGCACCACCCGTCTCGGCGGCGTCGAGTACGAGGACTTTATCGCCGGCGGCGACCCGGAATACGCCTGGTCCCTGCCCGACGACGAATGGGATGCGATCTGCCTCAACTACACCTCGGGCACCACCGGCAACCCCAAGGGCGTGGTCTATCACCACCGCGGCGCCTATCTCAACGCCGCCAGCAACATCATCTCCTGGGGCATGCCGGCCCACGCCACCTACCTGTGGACCCTGCCGATGTTCCACTGCAACGGCTGGTGCTTCCCCTGGACCATGGCCGCCAATGCCGGCACCAACATCTGCCTGCGCAAGGTGGACCCGGCGCTGATCTTCGAACTGGTGCGGCGCCATCACGTCACCCACATGTGCGGCGCGCCAATCGTCTACGGCATGCTGATCAACGCCCCCGAACCGCTGCGCGCCGGCATCGACTGGCCGATCAACGGCCTGATCGCCGGTGCCGCGCCGCCCCTGGCGATCATCGAAGGCGCCGAGAAGGCCGGCTTCAAGATCACCCACGTCTACGGCCTCACCGAGACCTACGGCCCGGCCGCCGTCTGCGCCACCCAGGACGGCTGGGACCAGCTCTCGCTGGCCGACCGCGTGACGATGAACGGCCGCCAGGGCGTGCCCTACCACCTGCAGGAAGCGATCACGGTGCTCGATCCGATCAGCATGCAGCCGGTGCCCCACGACGGCGAGACCATGGGCGAGATCTTCTTCCGCGGCAACATCACCATGAAGGGTTACCTGAAGAACCCCAAGGCCACCGAAGAAGCCTTCGCCGGCGGCTGGTTCCACACCGGCGACCTGGCGGTGATGCACCCGGACGGCTACGTCAAGATCAAGGACCGCTCGAAGGACGTGATCATTTCCGGCGGCGAGAACATCTCCTCGGTGGAAGTGGAGGACGTGCTGTATCGCCACCCCGCCGTACTCACCGCCGCCGTGGTCGCCAAGCCCGACCCGAAGTGGGGCGAAGTGCCGGCCGCCTTCGTCGAACTGAAGGAAGGCAAGACCGCCACCGCCGAAGAAATCATCGAGTTCTGCCGCCAGCATCTGGCCCGCTTCAAGGTGCCGAAGGAAGTGGTGTTCAAGACCATTCCGAAAACCTCCACGGGGAAGATTCAGAAGTTCATACTGCGCAATCAGATGCAATCCGCATCGGCTATCGAGTGAGCCTATGAGCGACGACTTCATCCTCGAAACCGAAGGCCTGGTCAAGGAGTTCAAGGGTTTCGTCGCCGTCAGCGACGTGAACCTGAAAATCCAGCGCGGCCACATCCATTCGCTGATCGGCCCCAACGGCGCCGGCAAGACCACCTGCTTCAACCTGCTGACCAAATTCCTCGAACCCACCCGCGGCGTGATCCGCTTCAAGGGCGAGGACATCACCCGCGAACGCCCCGAGCGCATCGCCCGCCGCGGCGTGGTGCGCTCCTTCCAGATCTCGGCGGTGTTCCCGCACCTCACTGTGCTGGAAAACGTCCGCGTCGCCCTGCAGCGCAAGCTCGGCACCTCCTTCCATTTCTGGAAGTCGGACCAGACCCTGAACGTGCTCAACCAGCGCGCCCTGGAACTGCTGGCCGAGGTCGGCCTCGAAGAATACGCGCCGCTGGTGGCGGTGGAACTGCCCTACGGCCGCAAGCGCGCCCTGGAGATTGCCACCACCCTGGCCATGGAACCGGAACTGATGCTGCTGGACGAGCCCACCCAGGGCATGGGCCACGAGGACGTGGACCGGGTGATGCAGTTGATCAAGAAGGTCTCGGCCAATCGCACCATCCTGATGGTCGAGCACAACATGACGGTGGTCTCCGGCATCTCCGACCGCATCACCGTGCTGGCCCGCGGCGCCGTGCTGGCCGAGGGCGACTACGCCGAAGTCTCGGCCAACCCCAAGGTGATCGAAGCCTACATGGGCACCGAGGCCGCCGAACTGCAGGGGGCGCACTGATGACCAGCACCGAATACCTGCGCATCACCGACCTGCACGCCTTCTACGGCGAGTCGCACATCCTCCACGGCATCGACATCACGGTGAACCGCGGCGAGTGCGTCACCCTGCTCGGCCGCAACGGCGCCGGCCGCACCACCACCATGCGCGCCATCATGGGCCTCACCGGCCGCCGCTCCGGCTCGATCATGTTGAACGGCCGCGAGACCATCGACATGGCGACCCACAAGATCGCCCGCCTCGGCGTCGGCTACTGCCCCGAGGAGCGCGGCATCTACTCCAGCCTCAGTTGCGAGGAAAACCTGCTGATGCCGCCGCGGGTTGCCAGCGGCGGCATGGAGCTGGAAGAGATCTACAGCATGTTCCCCAACCTCAAGGAACGCCGCAACAGCCAGGGCACTCGCATGTCCGGCGGCGAGCAGCAGATGCTGGCGATGGCGCGCATCCTGCGCACCGGCGCCAAGCTGCTGCTGCTGGATGAAATCTCCGAAGGCCTGGCGCCGGTGATCGTGCAGAAACTGGCGGAGATCATTCGCGCACTGAAGGCCAAGGGCTTCACCATCCTGCTGGTCGAGCAGAATTTCCGCTGTGCCGCTCC
>DATDMT010000167.1:0-29899 GCA_036518635.1 Rhodocyclaceae bacterium
CGGCATTTGCTCTTATCGCGCACGCTCCCCTGGAATCGACATGCTGACCAAACCGGAAATCATCGAAACCGCCGAACAGCTCACCGCGGTCATCCACCTCACCGTCCCCCGCAGCGAAATCCAGGCAGTGATGGGTCCGGCCATAGCCGAGGTGCTGGCGGCCATCGCGGCCCAGGGGCTCGCGCCTGCCGGGCCGTGCTTTTCCTTTCACTGGCGGCGACCGACCGCTACCACCTTCGATTTTGAGGTGGGTTTCCCGGTAGGCAAGACCATCACGCCAACGGGCCGGGTGAAGCCAGGCAAGCTGGCGGCAGGCAAGGTGGTACGCACAGTCTATGGCGGCGGCTACGAGGGGCTGGGGGCCGCCTGGGGCGAGTTTTGCGCCTGGATCGAGGCCGAAGGTTTGGCGGTGCAGGAGAGCCTGTGGGAGTGCTATGTCGCCGGCCCCGAATCCAGCGCCGACCCGGCAACCTGGCGCACCGAGCTCAACCAGCCCCTGACAGCCGGGTAAGCCGGCGGCCGCGCCAGACAACGGCGCTACCGGTGCAAAGCGAAACACCGGCGTCGCAGCGCTGCGACGCCGGATCGCGATAAGCAGCACATGAAGCCGGCAGCCGCCGGCAATTCAATCAGTTGAGGATGTAGCCATTGTCGGCTGGGGCGTTGGCACGCCCGTTGCACTTTTCCTTCGAAGCCGTACCGCGCGATGCCGGCGCCGGGCGGCCAAGCACCGCGGCTCCCGCGGATCGAAGGAGGAATCGATGAAGCCAGGCGACGACATTTGTAGTCAGGGTTTCGAGTCGGAAACCGCGCTACGCCAACGGACACTCGCCGCCCTGCCCGCGGCCCTTGAACGCTTGGCCAACGCGGATCATCAGGGACCGCAGCACGCCACGGGCCGGGGTGATGACGAAAGCATCCTCACCTGTTGCCAGGCTCGGCCGCCGGCGGACAAGGGCAAGTCGTGGTTCGTGGCGATGCTGGAAAGACTGGGGCGGAACTTTCATTTCTAGTCCCCGCGCCCCGGCGACAAGGCGCCGGCGGCCGTTCGATTTTCAATCGGGGCAGGCGCTACCCGGCGTGAAATGAAACGCCGGCATCCGAAAACTGGAACCGCGCTATCCATCGGCGCTTGCCTCGAAAAACCAGCTCCCGATATAAATCAATGCGTTAAAAGCAGCGGCCGGCGGCCACTCCAATGGCACAGCAGTTGCACTGGCTTCTCCAGCAGGGCATTTCGTCCACTGCACAAAAAAATAAATTCAATGACAAAGGCGAGGCTCCCCCGGCTCTCCTTTGGCCTTGGAAGGAGAACCCCGATGAAGCGAGACATCGAAATTTGCGGCAAGTGTTTTGACAGCGGCGCCGAGGTACGCCAGCAGGTGTACCCCTTGTTGCCGGCGGCGATCAATACCTTTTCGACCATGCACCAGCAGAACCTGGAACCGGCCATGTGCCAGCACCACGACAGCAGCTACCGGGTCTGCCACGCGATCCGCCCGGTTCCGCAGCCGGCGGCGGAACCGGCGCCGGCGAAAAAATCCTGGCTGGCGGCCATGTTCGCCATGGCCCGCCGACCGCAGGCGCAGCGCGCCTGAACGGCGCGGGCGTCACGCCACCAGCGTTTCGACCGGCCGGGGTGCGGCGGCCAACAGGAGGAAGGCTTCCAGCGCGACCGGCCGGCTGTAGTAGTAGCCCTGGCCGGTCAGGCAGCCGAAGCTGCGCAGCAGTTCGGCCTGGCCAACGGTTTCGATGCCCTCGGCCACCACGTCCATCTCCAGGCTGGCGCCAAGGGCCAGGATGGCGCGGGTGATGGCGCAATCGTCCTGGTCCTGCTCGATGTCGCGGACGAAGGAGGCGTCGATCTTCAGCTCCTGCACCGCCAGGCGCTTGAGGTAGTGCAGCGAGGACATGCCGGTGCCGAAATCGTCCAGCGAGAAGGTGAAGCCCCGCGCCCGCAGGCGCTCGACGGCGACGCGGATGCTCTCGGTATCGTGGGCCACCGCGCTTTCGGTGAGTTCCAGGATCAGGCTCTGCGGCTGCACCAGTTGGTGAGCGAGCAAGGCGGCGAGCTCGTCCTCGAACCCGGCGTCGAGCATCTGCCGCTTGGAGACGTTGATCGCGACCTTGAACTCGCGGCCGTAGGCGGCCTGCAGGGCGGCCATGTCGCGGCAGACGATGCGCACCACTTCGGCGCCGATCAGGGCGATCTGGCCGCTCTCCTCGGCGATGCCGATGAATTCATTGGGCGGGATCAGGCCGCGGCCCGGATGCTGCCAGCGCACCAGGGCCTCGGCGCCGACGATGGCGCCGCCGTCGAGGCGCACCTTGGGTTGGTAATGCACGGTGAACTGTTCTTCGGCGACGGCCTGGGGAAGCAGGGAAATCAGTTGCAGGCGCTCGAAGGCGCGGCTGGTCAGCTCGGGCACGTAGAAGCCGAAGCGGTCGCGGCCCTCGGCCTTGACCCGGTACATGGCGGCATCGGCATTGCTCAGCAGGGCGTCGGTAGTGGCGCCGTCGTTGGGGCACAGGCTGATGCCGATGCTGGCGGTGGCGAGCAGGTCCATGTCGTCGATGCGCACCGACTGACGGCAGGTTTCGAGGATGCGCTTGGCGGCATCCATCGCCTGGTCTGGGGAGCTGATGCCGTGCAGGATCACCACGAACTCGTCGCCGCCGAGCCGGCCTAAGGTGTCGCCGGCACGGGTGACCTGCTGCAGGCGCTGGGCGATGGCGACCAGGAAACGGTCGCCGACGGCGTGCCCCAAGGTGTCGTTGATCGCCTTGAAGCCGTCCAGGTCGATGAACAACACGCCAGCCATGCCGCCCTCGCGCTTGACCTGCTCGATCGAGACAGCGAGGCGATCCACCACCACGGCGCGATTGCTGAGGCCGGTCAGCACATCGTGGAAGGCCAGGTGCTCCAGCCGTAGCTGCTGCTGACCCAGCTCGGTCTCGGTCTGCTTGCGCCGCTCGACCATGCGGTTCACCGAATCGGCCAATTCCAGCAGTTCCAGGTAGCGGAAGTTGCGATTGTCGATCAGCTCGGTTTCACGCTCGGCGCGGTCGAAGTGTTCGCGCAGCAGCAGGAAGCCCTGGCGCGCGTTGTCGCGCAAGCGCCGATAGGCGAGCGTGGTGAGCCAGATCGAGAAGATCAGGAAAACGGCAAAAAAGATCAGGGCATCGCGCGCATCGGCGTTGATGGCGCCGCTTTGATCGGCCACCACGCGCTCGATATCGGCCGTATCGAAACTGGCGGCAACGACCCAGTGCCACGGCGTGATTTCCGTGGCGTAGGCGATATGGGTACTCGGCGCCGCGCTCGATTCGCCCACCGTGTATTCAAAAAAACCGCGCTGGCTGCGAGCCTGGGCCACCAATCCGGTATGAGCCGACGCCCGATCCTGCAAGGGATTGCTGCCGGGCCCGTCGAGCGTTTTCCCATTCGCCTGCAAGGCCACCAACTGCCCGGGCAACAGCGCATCCTGGCGGCGGATGTAGTCGAGCACCTCGGCCTGGATGTCGGCCTCGACGTCGGACAGGTACTCGCCGGTGCCGATCACCCAGCCCAGTTCCGGCACCAGTCTGACGTAGGCGATCTTCAGGTGATCGTTACCGGGCACACCGGGCTTGGTCCAGCGGTATTCGTAGAAATCGCCGTCGGGCTGGGCCTGGGCCAGCTTGATCATGTCGCGCACCACATAGCGCCCATCGGGGTCCTGCAGCGGCAGCATGTCCTTGCCTTCCAGCTCGGGCCGCACCGGCAGCAGTTGCTCGATGCCATCGACGTCGAAAGCGAAGAAGTAGCCGCGCTGGCCGTGATAACGCACCTCGCGCAGGGCATCCTTGATCCGCGCCTTGGCCTCGCCGAGCCTCTTGCCATCCGCAGCACGGGCCAGGCCCTGGGCAACGGCAACACCTTCCGCGGTCCGTTCCCGAATGCTGGCGCGCAACCGCGTCCGCACCAGATTGCGCTGGTCGGCGATGTAGCGGTTGATGTCGTCCACCTGCTGCCGGATGGAGGCCTTGCTCTTGGCGGCAAGCTCGGTGCGCAGGCTCTCCAGCCGAACGCTGCGTTCGTGATAGATGAAGGCCACCCAGAACACCGCGACGCAGGCGACGACCGCGACAAAGCCCAGCAGCAGGCCGCTCTGCACCGAGCCGAGCAGGGATGGCGTGTCCTTACCGGTTTCGATCTCGGGCCGGCCGGTGGGGCCTGGTGGCGGGGCGTCGGGCATGGTGTTCTTCAGCGAACGTTTAGCTGCGGCGGCTGGCTATATCCAAAGGAATACGTGTAGCCAGTATAGACTCGCCCGCTCATACGGGTTCTGCCGCGGCCTGAAACACACTCAGGCCTGCGACCAAGCACCCAACTAAGCGCCTAAAACCCGTAGACGCCCTGCACGTACAAGTTGCGTCGCGCCAGGGGCAAGTCATTCGGAATCACGCCCGGCGCCACGCTGGGCTCGCGCGCATCCACATCGAATAGGTTGCGCAGGGAGGCGGCGAAATTCCACTGGCCGGCACCGCGATTGGTCCGCACCGTCATATCCACCGTGGTGTAGTCGGACACCGGCGGACGGTTGTCGCCGAAGGTGCGCTTGCGATCGGCGACCCAATTGATCTGCGTGCTGACCAGCCAGGATCCGGCCAGCCGCCAGTCGGCGCGACCGTAAGCGTGGTTGTGCGGCGCGTAGCCGGCGTCCCGGTGGGTGGCGGCATCCATCGCGCGCTGGTAGCTGTAGTTACCCACCAAGCGCACATTGCGGCTGAAATCCCAAACCGCTTCAAGCTCCAGGCCTTCGCCACTCTGGGCACCGGTATTTTCAAAGGTGGCGCCGGGCGCCGGGGCCGGATTCGGCACGCTGGTGATGATGTTCTTCAGCGCGTAGTGGAAGAAGTTCAGATTGATCTGGGTATCCTGCCGGGCCTGCCAGGAGAAGGCCAACTCGCCGGTGCGATTGGTTTCCGGCCGCAGGTTGGGGTTGCCGGTGTTCACCGGGTTGGTGCCGTACTGCTCGGCGTAGGACGGGGCACGGAAAGCCTGCCCGTAGAGCAGCTTGGCGGTGAAGTCGAGACTGACGTCCCAGACCAGGGCCAGACGCGGATTGGTGGTCGGGCCGACGTCGGAATAGCGGTCATGGCGCAGGCCGGCGGTCAGGGTCCAGTCGGGGACGAATTGCCACTCGTCCTGAACGTAGACGTAGTCCACCGTGCGCTGATGGGGCGTCAGGTGCGGCTGGATTTGCGAATAATCGATCACCGGCCCGGTCGGTATCGGCACCCCTGCCGCGTTCAGCAGGTAGTTCTTATGAGTGGCGGTGCGGTACATGTCCAGATCGTCATGGCCCATGCCGAAGCGCAGGTTGTGGCCCTTGAAGCCCGAATAAGTGGCATACCCCGATAACCGCAACTGGCGCTCGTAGCGCTCCGGGTCGCCGATCATGCCGTTGGGGAACAGCCCGGTGGGCAAGCGGGTTCCCGGCGGCAACAACTGGTAGTTGGCATCCACCGTTTCCGAGTAGTAGAGCGCGCTGGCGGTGAAGCCCAGCCCCCAGTTCTGCACGATCTGCGGATCGGCCCAGGACAGGTCGCTGCTGATCCGCTCGCTGCGGAACAGGCCGACGGGATCGAGGGCGGCGCTGACCCCGGCACCGACGCCGAGGTTGTCGCGCAGCTTGTAGCCGGCCCGCAGACGCCAGCGCTCGTAGGCGAAATCCAGGCTGGCATCGACGGCGTCATAGCCGGTATGAACGGGCCCTGGCGCCAGGGAGGCATGAGTGCCGAAACGCAGATCGCGAGCGGTCTGGGAGTCGGCCTTGACGGTTTCGCTCTGACCATCGCTGCTGCCCAGGCGCAGATAGGCCGAGACCGCCAGCGGCCCCAAGCTGCCGCCATGCAGGACCCAGGCATCCCGGCTGTTGAAGGAGCCGGCGCGCAAACCGGCCTGGGTGCCGGGCGTATCGGCAGCGGTCTTGGTGATGATGTTGATCACCCCGGAATAGGCATCGGCACCGTAGAGGGCGGAACCGGGGCCGCGGATGATCTCGATCCGGGCGACGTTCTCCAGCGGCAGGCCGCCCCAGTTCTGGCCCTTGTCGCCGAGATAAAGGGTGGTCATGGGAACGCCGTTTTGCAGCATCAGCATCCGCGAATCCGTCGGATTGCTCTGAATACCGCGCATCGAATGCATGGTCCCATAGTAGACGCTACGGGAAACATGCATCCCCGGCACCGACTCCAGGGCTTCGTCCAGATCGACGGCCCCCATCGCGGCGATGTCCTCGGCGGTGATCACGGTGGCGACCGACGGCGCTTTGGCCAGGGGCTGGCGGTTGCCGGTGGCGATGGAGACGAAATTCTTTTCGCCATAGACCAGCGCTAGGTCTTCCTCCTCCAGAGGCGTCTGCGCATAGGCGCACACAGCCCCCAGCGCCGTCAAAGCGGCGACCAACCCTCGCACCCGATCCATGAACACTCCCTAAGTCTTTTTATTATTACTAAAGCCATATATCCGCAACTTCCGGCCAAGGTAATATGGTCTCAGTTCTCCGGCCTATCCACAAGCCCGCCGGGCGCATCGCCCGGCCCCGGTATAATTCGCCGCTTTCCCAGATTCGCAGGACAGCCGCCATGGAAGCCGAACGCATCAACGCCATCAGCAATCACATCGCCGACCTCGTCAGTCGCGGCGATCAACTCCGGAGGTATCTTTGACTTCGATGTCAAAGCGGAAAAGCTGACCGAACTGAACCGGGAACTGGAAGACCCGGGCATCTGGAACAACGCCGAAAAGGCCCAGGCCCTCGGCAAGGAAAAGAAGTCCCTCGAAGCGGTGGTGCTGACTCTGAGCAACGTCAGCCAGCACCTCACCGACGCCCGTGAGCTGTTCGACATGGCCAAGGACGAGGGCGACGACGACACCCTGATTTCCATCGAGACCGACCTGGCCGGCGTCGAAGCCGAAGTGGCGGGCCTCGAGTTCCGTCGCATGTTCGCCAACCCGGCGGACCCGAACAACTGCTTCATCGACATCCAGGCAGGCGCCGGCGGCACCGAGGCCTGCGACTGGGCCGGCATGCTGCTGCGCCAGTACCTCAAGTACTGCGAAAAGAAGGGCTTCAAGACCGAGCTGCTGGAGCAGACCGACGGCGACGTGGCCGGTATCCGCAGCGCCACGATCAAGGTCGAGGGCGATTACGCCTACGGCTTCCTGCGCACCGAAACCGGCGTCCACCGCCTGGTGCGCAAGAGCCCCTTCGACTCCTCCGGCGGCCGCCACACCAGCTTCGCCAGCCTTTACGTCTATCCCGAGATCGACGACTCCATCGAGGTCGAGATCAACCCGGCCGACCTGCGGGTGGATACCTTCCGCGCCTCCGGCGCCGGCGGCCAGCACATCAACAAGACCGACTCGGCGATCCGTATCACCCACGTGCCCACCGGCATCGTCGTGCAATGCCAGAACGACCGCTCCCAGCACCGCAACCGGGCCGAGGCGATGGCAATGCTGAAGTCGCGCCTTTATGAACTGGAACTGCGCAAGCGCCAGGCCGAAGCCGACAAGCTGGAAGCCGGCAAGACTGACGTGGGCTGGGGCCACCAGATCCGCAGCTACGTGCTGGACAATTCGCGCATCAAGGATCTGCGCACCGGCGTGGAAATCTCGGCCACCCAGAAGGTGCTGGACGGCGACCTCGATGCCTTCATCGAGGCCAGTTTGAAACAAGGCGTGTAACCGCTCCCCAAGGAGAAATGATGAAGCTCAAGCCCACATCCCTGTTGCTCACCGCCCTCTGCGCCGGCCTGACCGGCGGCGCCACCGCTGCCGACCTCAAGATCGGCGTGGCCGAAGCCCTCACTGGCGGCGCCGCCCAGTACGGCGTCTCCAACCGGAACGGCATCCAGCTCGCCGCAGAGGAGATCAACGCCAAGGGCGGCATCAACGGCAGCAAGCTGCAATTGGTGGTCGAGGACGAGCAGGGCAAGAAGGAAGAGGCCATCAACGTCTACAAGAAGCTGATCTTCCAGGACAAGGTGCTGATGATCATCGGCCCCACCCTGTCCAACTCGATGTTCGCCGCCGGCCCGGTGGCCAACAGCGCCAAGATCGTGGCCTTCGGCACCTCCAACACCGCCAATGGCATCACCGACGTCGGCCCCTGGGTGTTCCGCAACTCGGTGATGGAATCCGACGTGCTGCCGGTCACCGTGGCCAGCGCCGTCAAGCACTACAAGATCAAGCAGGTGGCGGTGATCTACGGCAACGACGACGCCTTCACCAAGAGCGGCTACGACGTCTTCAAGCAGGTGCTGGCCGAGCAGAAGATTCCGGTCACGACGACCGAGACCTACGTCAAGGGCGACGTGGACTTCAAGGCCCAGCTGACCAAGATCAAGGCCGGCAACCCGGACGCAGTGGTCTGCTCCTGCCTCGCCGAGGAAGCCGCCAACATCATGCTGCAGGCCCGCGGCCTGGGCCTGAAGGCGCCCTTCATCGGCGGCAACGGCTTCAACTCGCCGAAGCTGTTCGAGATTTCCAAGCTGGCCGGCGAAGGCACCTTCGTCGGCAGCCCCTGGTCCAATAGCAACCCGGCGCCCGCCAACAAGAACTTCGTTACCGCCTACAAGCAGAAGTACGGCAGCGAGCCCAACCAGTTCGCCGCCCAAGCCTACGACGCGGTGTACATCGCCGCCGAAGCGCTGAAGGCAACCAAGCTCTCCGGCAACCTGGACACCGACCGAGAAGCGCTCAAGGCCGCCCTGCCCAAGGTCAGCATCAACGGCGCCACCGGCCCCTTCAAGTTCCGCCCCGCCAAGACCAAGGACGGCAAGCCCGGCGGCTGGGACGCGGAACAGAAACCCTTCATCTACATGATCCAGGGCGGCAAGTTCACGCTTTACACGGGCAAGTAAGCAGCACGAAGCTTCGCGGCCAACCGCCAGATGCTTGAACAGCAATTACTGAACGCCCTGACCCTGGGCAGCGTGTATGCCCTGTTCGCCCTGGGCTTCACCCTGGTGTTCGGCGTCTTGGCGGTGATCAACCTGTCCCACGGCGCGGTGTTCATGGCCGGCAGCTACGCCGCGCTGTTCCTGGTCACCCGCTTCGAGCTGCCGCTGTGGGCCGCCCTGCCCGGCGCGGCCCTGTTCAGCGGCCTGCTCGGGCTGCTGGTGGACGTGCTGATCCTGAAGCCTCTCAGGGCGCGCAACGCGCCCCACCTGATCCCGATGATCGCCACCATCGGCGTCGGCATCATCCTCACCAGCGCCGCGCAAGGGCTGTTTGGCGCCGAGATCCGGCGCTTCCCTGAAGAAATATTGCCGGCCGGCGAATTCACCGTCGGCGAGGTCCATGTGCGCGCCCTGGAAATCGCCATCGTCGCCATCGCCTTCGCCCTGATGGGGCTGCTGCTCTGGGTGCTGCGCGGCAGCCAGACCGGGCGCGCGCTGAGGGCCATCGCCGAATCGCCGAAGGCCGCCTGGCTCCTAGGGATCAACGTCGAGCGGCTGTTCCATGTCACCTCCTTCGTCGCCGCCGCCCTGGGCGGTGTCGCCGGGGTGCTGATCGGCCTCGACTTCAACGCCATCACGCCGCAGATGGGCCAGCCGATCCTGCACAAGGGCATCGCCGTGATCATCCTCGGCGGCATGGGCGACATCCGCGGCGCTCTGATCGGGGGCCTGTTCCTCGGCACCGCCGAGGTGCTGGCCAAAGGTTATCTGTCGAGCCAGATGGGCGACGCCATCGCCTTCGGCCTGCTGTTCCTGATCCTGCTGCTGCGCCCCTCGGGGCTGTTCGGCCGGGTACTGGAGCGCAAAGCCTAGATGGAAGCTTTCGGCGACTTCTGGTCTACCTACAGCACCCTGGTCTATTCGGTCGGGGTGCACATGCTGCTGGCGCTATCCATCTGGCTGACCCTTTCCTGCGGCCTCTTGTCTCTGGCGAATGCAGCCTTCATGGGCATCGGCGCCTATGTCGGCGCGCTCTTGACGCTGAACCTGGGCTGGCCCTTCGAGCTGGTGCTGCTGGCAGCCGGCGCGGCGCCGGCCCTGGTGGCGCTGGTCATCGGCGCACCGGTGTTGCGCCTGTCCGGCGTCTATCTGGCAATGGCGACCCTGGCCTTCGGCGAGGTGGTGCGGGTCACGGCATTGAATCTGGAGATCACCGGCGGCCCCGAGGGCCTGAACGGCATTCCCCTGGCAACCAGCGGCTGGCACATCGTCGCGATCCTCGCTCTGACGCTCTACGGCCTCCACCGCCTGCGCCGCTCCCGCGTCGGCCGCGCCTTCGAGGCGATCAAGGAAGACGAGGTGGCGGCCCGGCTGATGGGCATCGACGTGGACCGCCACAAGCTGTTCGCCTTCACCCTCGGCGCGATGATCGCCGGCGTCGCCGGGGCCTTGAACGCCCACTTCACCTTTTTCATCAGCCCCCGCGAATACGGCTTCGAGAACGCGGTGGATATCCTCACCATGACCGTGCTGGGCGGCACCGGCAACCTGGCCGGGCCGCTCATGGGCAGCGCCATCCTCACCCTGCTGCCGGAACTGTTGCGCTTCCTCCACGACTACCGCCCGATGGTGAATGGCGCGGTGTTGATCCTTGTGGTCCTATTCCTGCCGAAAGGTATCAGTGCGGCATTGCGCCGTCCCCCGTCGCAGCGGGAAGACACCCCGGGCACTGCCTCTACCGCGGCAGCACAAGCGGCGGTGGAGGCAGCGGAGGAGCCCGCCACCGTGCTGGCGATCCAGCAGGTGGGCAAGCACTTCGGCGGCCTGCAGGTGCTCGAGGACGTCAGCTTCATCGTCCCGGCCGGCGGCATCTACGGCCTGATCGGCCCCAACGGTGCCGGCAAGACCACGGTGTTCAACCTGGCGACCGGGCTGCTCGCCCCCAACGGCGGCCGTATCGAATTCGCCGGGCGCGACCTGGCCGGCCTGGCGCCCCACCGCATCACCCGTCTCGGCCTGGCGCGCACCTTCCAGAACATCCGCATCTTCGGCGAGATGAGCCTGCTGGAAAACGTCATGGTCGGCATGCACCACCATCTCGACTACGGCCCCCTCGCCCTACTCGCCAACAGCCGCGCCTGCCGCGCCGCCGAGGCGCGGGCACGGGCCCGGGCGCTGGAACTGCTGTCCTGGGTCGGACTAGCGCACAAGGCGGGCATGGAAGCCGATGAGCTTTCCTACGGCGACCAGCGCAAGCTGGAATTCGCCCGTGCCCTGGCCACGGAGCCGCGCATCCTGTTGCTGGACGAGCCGGTGGCGGGCATGAATCCGGCTGAGAAGACCGCTCTGATGGCCGAAATCCGCGCGATTCGCGACCGCGGTTACAGCGTGTTCCTGATCGAGCACGACATGCGCTTCGTCATGGGCCTTTGCGACCGCATCGCGGTGCTGAACTTCGGCCGCATCATCGCCGAGGGCACGCCGGAGGAAATCCGCGACAACCCCGAGGTGATCGAGGCTTACCTGGGGAGGGAAGAGGCGTGACAGTGTTGCTGCGCGTCCACGATCTGGCAGTCCACTACGGCCACATAGAGGCAGTGAAGGGCGTCGACTTCCATCTGAATGCCGGCGAGATCACCGCCCTAGTGGGCGCCAACGGCGCCGGCAAGAGCACCACCCTGCTCGCCCTCTCCGGCCTGCTGCGCCCGGCGCGGGGCCATGTGGAGTTCGACGGCGAGGACATCACGCACCTGGCGCCCCACGAGATCGTCCGCCGCGGTGTGGTGCAAGTGGCCGAAGGCCGCGCCATCCTGACGACGCTGACGGTGGCGGAAAACCTCGCCCTGGGCGCCTACACCCGGCCCGACAAAGGCGCGGTGGCGCAAACCCTGGAAGAAGTCTTCGCCCTCTTCCCCCGCCTCAAGGACCGGGCCGGGCAGTTGGCCGGCAACCTCTCCGGCGGCGAGCAGCAGATGCTGGCCATCGGCCGGGCACTGATGGCCAAGCCGCGCCTGCTGCTGCTGGACGAGCCGTCGATGGGTCTGGCGCCGCTGATGGTGCAGGAAATCTTCCGCACCCTGGTGGAGATCAACCGCCTGGGCCTGTCCATCCTGCTGGTGGAGCAGAACGTCCGCCAGGCCTTGAAGATCGCCAGCCACGGCTATGTGATCGAGACCGGCAAGATCGTCCTCGCCGACTCCGGCGAGAACCTGATCCACAACCCGAAGGTGATCGAGGCCTATTTAGGCGTTTGATGCAGATTAAAGGTCGTGCAAGTATTTTTGCGCGCCCCCGGCAACATGACCACAATTCGTTGAAGGGTGAATCTTTCAACGCACTCCGCGATTCACCAAAGCGCTGGAGCAGGTCATGGACAAGCACACCATCCCGATCATTCCCGATCCGGTTCCCGACCACCCGCTATTGCAGGGGCGCCGCGAAATCGGCCGCGGCGAGAACACCATCGTCGTCGAGGCGGATACGGTCGATGGGCAGGAGCGGGTCTTCAAAATCATCACCTCGCCCACCGACTACGCCTATTTCACCGCCGCCGACCGTCCTACCGGCATGCATTTTCCCCAGGTGTATGCCGACCATGGCACCGCCGGCCGTGCCAGCAGCGGCTATCCCTTCCACATAATCGAAACCGAGCGGCTCTATCCGCTGCCCGGCTCCGGCCACGTCACCGAACTCGCCACCAAGATTTCCACGGCCTATTTCGACGCCTGTCGGCTGTGGAGCAACCTCGGCCGCGAAATGGGGCTGATCGCCCTGTATCACATGGTGGTGACGCCCATGGGCTGGTCGGACACCATGCAACAGGCGCTCAAGGCCCTGGACGATTTCGCCCTGGAATACGGCGCCCTGCCCGACCTGCTGAAAGCCGACAACCTGATGATGCGCAAGGACGGTACCCTGGTGTTCTCCGACCCGGTGTTCATGGGTTAGCCACCCTTCATCCATCGCTGAAATGGGCGCGATCGGGCGCCGGCGCCAAGCGCCGGCCGGCGATGGTCCGCATCCCTGTGACGCGCAAGCTGCAGCGGCTCCGCGGAGGGGGCAATCTTTTTTTGATGTCCTCATCCGCGACCCGGAAATTTGCGTTAGATTTAAATCAAATCGCAACGCAGCATAATCGTCACCGCCCGGATACGACGGAAGCAGAGGCGGAATACCACTAAACCGTCAGGGAGTTTCACCTGTGCCGCATCACGCTTACGCACTCGGCCCGGCGTCCCGATGCCTGGATCGAACCCGGCAGAAACTGATGCACCTCGATTGCGCCGCCTTCCTCGCGCGCGCCTGTGCCGTATTTGCCCTGCTGACCCTCGGTCTGCTACCGGCCGAGGCCGCGGAGCCGCCCCTGGTCCCGCTGAATCAGGTGCTCGAGGAATTGCGCCAGGGCGGGCTGGTCATCTACCTGCGCCATACGGCGACGGATACCAGTCCCGCCAGCAGCAACCCGGAGGATTCCGCCAACTGCGAAACCCAGCGCAAGCTGTCTCCCCAGGGGCACAACGATGCCGTGCTGATCGGCAAGGCGATCAAAGCCTTGCGCATCCCCATCGACAAAGTCATCGCCGGCCCCTATTGCCGCACCCGCGACACCGCGCAACTGGCGTTCGGCAGCTATGTCACGAACCCGGATCTGGCCTTCGTCCTCGGTACCGACATCAAGGAAACCCAGCGCCGGGCGGAAGCCTTGCGCCGCCTGCTGGCGACGCCGCCGGCGCCCGGCAGCAATACCGTGCTGATCTCCCACTCGGCCAATCTGTTCGAAGCGGCGGGAATCTTCGCCAAGCCGGAAGGTGCCGCCTACGTCTTTCGCCCGCAGGCAGAGGGCCGCTTCGTGCCCCTGGCCCGCGTGCTACCGGAAGATTGGGGCGAGGTGGCCCGGATCAGTCCCGCAGCAGGGCGTTCCCGCGCTAGCCCGCAATGAACCGCCGCCCGAGCGCCCTCGCCAACAGCTTGCGGCACTTGTCGCTGCGCCAGCGCTTTCTGGTCGCGCCGCTGTTGGGGCTGCTGCTGCTCGCCGCCTACCTGACCGTCTTCATCCATGAGTCGCAGCATCAGAGCACGATGTTCACCAATCTGGCGGAGCACCAGCTAGCGGCTTCCAACCAGTATTCCGAACTCTTCGTCAGCCTGTCCACCCAGCACCTGGCCCTCTACAACCTGATGGCCACCACCAACAAGGGACATGAGGAGACCATCTACACCCAGTCCAAGGAACGCCTGCAGGCGATTCGAGAGGTGATCGGCGGTATCGAGCGCACCCTGCAAAGCCAGGCCAAGAAGGCCGGCGAAGATATCGAATTCGAGGCCCAGCAACGCTATCTGCTGCTGCTGACCCAGGACTACCTGAAGACCGTGACCACCGCAGTGGAAATGACCATGGTGGACGTCAAGCTGGCCGCGACCCAGGTGGCCCTCGCCAACAAAAGCTTCGAAACCATGAACCGGGCCTTCTCCCAACTGCTCGAGTCGCAGCGGCAACGAATGGCGGCGGAAATCGAGCGGGAAGTGAAGCACAGCCGCCTCAGCAACGCCGCCTATTCGATCACCGCGGTATCCGGCGCGGTGCTGCTGTTCTTCCTTTCCATCGCCCTCACCCGCATCCTCTCCCGCTCCCTGGAAACCCAGATCGCGCGGCTGGTCCAGCTCGGCGACAGCGCCGGGATCGCCATGGAGGACCGGGGTGGCGACGAAGTCCAGCGCATCGCCCGCGCCATCGAGGCCTTCGACCGCACCCAGCGCGAACTGCACGACAGCGAGCTGCGCTTCCGCAGTTTTTTCGAGCACAACAATGCGGTGATGCTGCTGATCGACCCGGCCGACGGCATGATCTGCGGCGCCAACGAAGCGGCGGCGCGCTTCTACGGCTATCCGCGGGAACGCTTGCGCTGCATGAACATCGACCAGATCAACCAGTTGCCGCCGGAACAAATCCGCGCCGAAGGGGACGCCGGGCTGAACTCGCGGCGCAACTATTTCGTCTTCCCGCACCGCCTGGCGAACGGCCAGATACGTACCGTCGAAGTGCATGCAACGCCGATCGCCGCCGCCGGCAAGACCTTCCTGTTCTCGATCATCCACGACATCACCGAGCGGGTGCGCGCCGAAGAGTCGCTGCGCAAGGGCCAGCAACTGATCCAGTCGATCCTCGACCACTCCGGCGCGGTGGTATTCGTCAAGGATTTGGCGGGGCGCTATGTGCTGGTCAACCAGCGCTTCGCCAAGCTGTTCCAGTCCGACCCGGCGGCGATCCTCAACCGCACCGACTACGACCTGTACCCGGCGGAACTCGCCGACCGCCGCCGCGACGCCGACCGCCAGGCCATCGCCGCCGGCCAGGCGACCGAGTTCGAGGAACAGGTGCCGCAGCAGGACGGCCTGCACACCTTCGTCGCAATCAAGTGTCCGCTCTACGACGAGGGCGGCAAGGTGTATGCGGTCTGCGGCGTTGCCACCGACATCACCGAACGCAAGCGCGCCCAGGAAGCCCTCAAGGAAGCCAACCGCGATCTGGAACTGCGGGTCAGCCAGCGCACCGCTCAGCTCGACGCGGCGAACCGCGCCAAGAGCGATTTCCTCGCGGTGATGAGCCACGAAATCCGCACCCCGCTGAATACCGTGATCGGCATGGCCTACCTGGCGCTGCGCGGCGAGCTCGACCCGAAGCAACGCGAGTATGTGGAAAACATCCATTCCTCCGGGCAACACCTGCTCGGGCTAATCGACGCCATCCTGGACTTTTCCAAGATCGAAGCCGGCAAGCTGGACCTGGAAAAAATCGATTTCAGCCTCGACCAGGTGATCAAGAACCTGAACAATCTGGTGGCGGTCAATGCTGCGGCCAAGGGCCTCAAGTTCGTCGTGGACCTGGACCCGGCCCTGCCCAACCACCTGCGCGGCGATCCCCTGCGCCTCGGCCAGGTGCTGATCAACTTCACCAGCAACGCCGTCAAGTTCACCAACCAGGGCGAGATTCTGGTGCGCGCTCGGATCATCGAAGAGCGCAGCGACGGATATCTGGTGCTGTTCGAGGTCAAGGACACCGGCATCGGCATGGATGCGGAGGAAAAACAAAAAATCTTCCTCGCCTTCCGCCAGGCCGACAGTTCCACCACCCGCCGCTACGGCGGCACCGGCCTCGGCCTGGCGATCAGCAAGCAACTGGTAACCCTGATGGGCGGCGAGGTGGGCGTCAGCAGCCTGCCCGACTACGGCAGCACCTTCTGGTTCACCGTCCCCCTCGGCAAGGGCCTCGCCCTGCCGGTCAAGACCAGTACCGAGGTCGAGCACGATCCGGCAGACCTGCTGGCGGCCGCCACGGCGGCAATCAAGGGCGCGCATATCCTGCTGGTGGACGACCATCCCTTCAACCTCCAGTTGGCCACCGCCTTCCTCGAGGATGTCGGCGCCACCGTGCAGGTCGCCGGCAACGGCAGGGAAGCCCTCGAACTGCTGCGCCGACAACCCTTCGACTGCGTCCTGATGGATGTGCAGATGCCCGAGATGGACGGCCTCGCTGCCACCCGGGCGATCCGCGCCGACCCCGAGCTGGCGGCCAACCGGGTGATCGCGATGACCGCCAACGCCTGGAACGAGGACCGAAGGCAGTGCCTGGCGGCCGGCATGGACGGCTTCATCAGCAAGCCGATCCATCCCGAACAACTCTACGCCACCATCGCCCACTGGCTGCCGCAGCGCTGCCCGGAAGGGGCGCCGGCCGCTCCGGTGGCGCTGCCGACCGTCGGCACCGCCGTCGACTTCAGCGGCGATCCGCGCATCATCGATCTGGCGGTCCCGGCCAAGACCCTGCGCAACGATCCGGCGAAAATCCGCCGGGTGGCACTCAAGTTCCTCTCCTCGGCGCGGGACGACACGCCGCGCATCGAAGCGGCCCTGGAAAGCGGCGACCTGATCACGCTGCGCGCCCTCGGCCACCGCATCAAGTCGCCGGCCCGCGCCGTCGGCGCCATCGGCCTGGCCGATCTGTGCCAGGCCCTGGAACACATCAACGACGACGGCCTGGATCAGGCGCGGCAGATCGTCGATCAATTACGGCCCCTGCTGGATCAGATTGCCGGGCACATCGAACGTAACCCCCTTTTCGCCGAGTCCGGCAGAGGATGACCATGAGCGACTTCACATTTTTTGACGCAGTAGCCGAGCCCCCCGCACAAACCCTGAGCGTGCTGCTGCTCGACGACAGCGACGTCATGCTCGACCTGGTGGGCGACATGCTGCACCAGCAGGGGATCGCCGAGGTGCTGACGGCAGCCGACGGCGAGCAGGGCCTGGCCCTGTTCAACAGCCGCGAGACCAAGCCCGACATCCTGATGTGCGACCTGCGCATGCCCGGCATGGACGGCATCGAATTCCTCCGCCACGTCGCCGCCAGCGGCTATGCCGGCGGCGTGATCCTGCTCTCCGGTGCCGACGCCATGGTGCTGAAGGCCACCGAACGCCTGGCCCATGCCCACGGCCTGAACATTCTCGGCGTGCTGGAAAAGCCGGTGGAGGAACAGGCCCTGGCGGAGCTGCTGGCGCGGCGCCACGAGCAGCGCGCCCAGCCGGCGCGTAGCCGCGCCCCGGTGCAACTGCTGACGCCGGAAGAGCTGCGCGAAGGCCTCGACGGCGACTACATCGAACTCTTCTTCCAACCCAAGGTGGCGACCCGCGAACGCAAGCTGGTGGCCGTCGAATGCCTGGCGCGCTGGCGCCATCCGCAGCGCGGCCTGCTGACGCCGGATGCCTTCATTTCGGTGGTCGAGCTGCACGGCATGATCGACGAGTTCACCCTGGCGGTATTCCGCAAGGCCGTGGCGCAACAAGCGGTCTGGCTGAAGCAGGGCCACGACATCCGCATCGCGGTGAACCTGTCGATGGACAACCTGCTACGCCTCGACCTGCCGGAGATCCTCGAAGGCATCGTCCATGCCGCCGGCCTGCCGGCCTACAACATCGTGCTGGAAATGACCGAGAGCCGCCTGGTGGCGAATATCGCCCTCAGCCTGGAAATCCTGATCCGCCTGCGGATGAAGGGCTTCGCGCTGTCCATTGACGACTTCGGCACCGGCTATTCGACGATGGAAAGCCTGAAGCAACTGCCCTTCACCGAACTCAAGGTGGACCGCTGCTTCGTCCACGGCGCCGCCCAGGATGCGGCGGCCATGGCGATCCTCGGCTCCAGCGTGTACCTGGGCAAGACCTTCAATCTGAACCTGGTGGCGGAAGGCGTGGAGACCCAGGAAGACTGGGACACGGTGGTGGCCTCGGAATGCGACGAGGTGCAGGGCTATTTCATCTCCAAGCCGATGCCGGGCGACAGCCTGGTGAGCTGGAAAAACCGCTGGGAAGGCGTCAGCGAAAGCCAGAGCGAAGAGCACCGCGCCGGCCAAGCCAACATCCTGGTGGTGGACGACGACGCGACGATGCTGGAGATGTTCGACGCAGTGCTCGGCGGCAATTTCCGCATCGACGCCGTCGCCAGCGGCGAGGAGGCCCTGGCGGCGGCCGCCCGCCAGCGCCCCGACCTGATCCTGCTCGATGTCGAAATGCCGCCGGGCATCGACGGTTACGAGACCTGTCGCCGCCTCAAGGAAGCCGATGCGACGGCGGACGTGCCGGTGATCTTCGTCTCCGGCCGCGACTGTCTGGAAGACCGGCTGAAGGGCTATGAGGCCGGCGGCGAGGACTACATCACCAAGCCCTTCGACGCGCCGGAACTGGAAGCCAAGGTGCTGCACCTGCTGAAGACGCTGGCCGAGCGCAGCGGCCTGAAGCAGATGTCGGCCACCGCCACCAGCACCGCGATGACCGCGATGACCAGCATGAGCGAGATGGGCGTGCTGCTCGAATCGCTGAAGCACTTCAATGCCTGCGACAGCTATCCGGCGCTGGCCGATGCGATCCTCGGCGGCCTGGCCCTGTTCGGGCTCCACGGCGTGGCCCAGGTGCGCACCCCACAGGGCACCGTCACCCGCACCGAGAAGGGCGACGCCAGCCCCCTCGAAGCCTCGGTGATCAACCACATGGCGAGCATGGAGCGCATCGTCCAGTTCAAGTCGCGCATGTCGATCAGCTACGAGCGGGTCACCCTGCTGGTGAACGACATGCCGACCGAAGACCCGGACCGCTGCGGCCGCCTCCGCGACCACCTGGCGACCCTGGCCGAAAGCGCCGAGGCCGGCGCCCGCGCCATCGCCGTCGCCGCCGAGTCGCGCCTGCGCGGCGTCGGCATCGACCGGGCGGTGGGCCGCATCACCGCCACCCTGAGCGAGATCGACCAAACCCAGCGCGAGTACCAGATCAACTCCCGCCTGGCGGTGGAAATGCTGACCCAGCGTATGGAGTCGGCCTATCTCTCGGTAGCCCTGAGCGACGCCCAGGAAGAGTTCATGGCGCGCATCCTCAGCGAAGGGCTGGAGCATCTGCTGAGCATTCAGTCCGAAGCCTTCAGCGTGCAGAACAAGCTGTCTTCCATCGTCCAGGAGCTAAAGGGAATGTCCGGCCCCCAGGTCTGAGCCTCGCCTGCCCGCCCCTCGCCGCCGCTACGCCATGCATCCCCTGCTGATCCGCCAACTGCGACTCAACCTCGGCACCGCCGAAGCCGCCCCGCTGCGCGAGGCCGCCAGTGAGCTGGTGGCGCTGATCGGCCAGATGTATGGCGACGGCGACGGCCGGGCCGAGGCCATCGCCCGTGTCGAAACCCTGCTCGGCCAAGTGGGGGCGGCCTACGAGCAGAACGATCGCGATACCAGCTTATTGCGCCGCAGCCTGGAGCTGACCTCGGAGGAGCTGCTGGAAGCCAACGAGCGGCTGCGCAGCGAACTGGCGGCGCGCTCGCGGGCGCTGGATACCTTGCAGACGGCCCTGTCCGATCTGCTCGAAAGCAGCGGCTTCCATTCCAACCCCTACACCGGCGACGACGTCGAGCAACTGGCGGCGGAACTGGCCGGGCTCGCCGGCGAGCGCAAGCGTGCCCAGGAGGCCCTGCACAACATCAACCGGGAGCTGGAGCGGCGCGTCGCCCAGCGCACCCTGCAACTCGAGGCGGCCAGCCGGGCCAAGAGCGACTTCCTCGCCACCATGAGCCACGAAATCCGCACGCCGCTGAATACCGTGATCGGCATGGCCCACTTGGCGCTGCGCACCGGCCTCAATCCGAAGCAGCATGGCTACCTGGAACACATCCACGACGCCGGCCAGCACCTGCTGGGCCTGATCGACACGATTCTCGATTTCTCCAAGATCGAGGCCGGCAAGCTGGATGTCGAGAAGGTGGACATGGAAATCGCCCAGGTGGTGAACAGCGTCAGCAACCTCTTGGCCAGCAAGGCCGCCGACAAGGGGCTGCGCTTCCTGGTCGACATCGACCCGCGCCTGGCCCAGCCGCTGTATGGCGATCCGCTACGGCTGAGCCAGGTGCTGATCAATTTCATCAGCAACGCCATCAAGTTCACCCAGCAGGGCGAGATCACCATCCGCGCCAAGCTCGCGGCAGACCAGGACAACTGCTGCCTGGTGCGCTTCGAGGTTCAGGACACCGGCATCGGCATGAGCGCGGTGGAAAAGGAGCGGATCTTCCTCGCCTTCCAGCAGGCCGACAATTCGATCACGCGCAAATACGGCGGCAGCGGCCTCGGCCTCGCCATCAGCCGACAACTGGCGGCCCTGATGGGCGGCGAGATCGGCGTCGAAAGCCAGCCGGGACTGGGCAGCACCTTCTGGTTCACCGCCCGGCTGGGCAAGGACCCGGCCGCCTTGGCGGCATTGGAGCAGCAGTGCGGCAGTAGCTGCGTTTGCTGGCTGACCGATCCGCCCCAGGCGGTGGAGCTGCCGCTGCCGACAGCGCCCTGGCATCCGCCGCCGCCAGCAGCGGCGGCACCAGCGCCGCTGGCGACTCCCGCCGCGCTCCAGGGCGCGCGCATTCTGCTGGCCGACGACCACCCACTCAACCAGCAGGTGGCGAGCGAGATTCTTGAAGCGGCCGGCGCCTATGTCTGCAGCGTCGGCACCGGCCGGGAGGCCCTCGACCGCTTGCAGCAGGAGCGCTTCGATTGCGTCCTGATGGACGTGCAGATGCCGGAAATGGACGGTCTCACCGCCACCCGGCGGATTCGCGCCGACCCGGCCCTGGCGGGCACCCGGGTGATCGCCATGACCGCCAATGCCTGGAACGAGGACCGCGGCCATTGCATCGAGGCCGGCATGGACGACTTCATCAGCAAGCCGATCCAGCCCGAGCAGCTCTACGCCACCCTCGCCCGCTGGCTGGCACCGCAGCCGGCGCCGATGACGGCTGCGGCTGCGGTGCCGGCGGAGCATACCGATGCCACCGTGGACTTCAGCGGCGACCCGGCCATCATCGATCTGGCGGTGCCGGCCAAGACCCTGAAAAACGATCCGGGCAAAGTCCAGCGGGTGGCCCTCAAGTTCCTCAACTCGACCCGGGACGACCTGCCCCGGATCGAGGCGGCCCTGGAAAACCGCGACCTGGCGATGCTGCGTTCCCTCGGCCACCGCATCAAATCGCCGGCCCGGGCGATGGGCGCCAGCGGCCTGGCCGATCTGTGCCAGGCGCTGGAACACCTCAACGGCGACGACGCGGCGGAACGCGCCCGGCCCATCGTCGGCCAGTTGCGCCCCTTGCTGGAGCAGATCGCCGCCCGCATCGAAGGCAACCCGCTGTTGGCACCACGGGGCAGCTCGCCCTGAGCACTCGGATTCATCCACGGCGCAGGCCGTTTTTTGCAAACACCCAATAGAGGTGAACCCATGACGCTACAGACCGTCCAAGTACATCTGACCAGCCTGGCGGATGCCGCATCGGCCCTGGAGCCGCTGCAAGCCATCGACCCGCAGTTGCTGTTGGTGTTCGGCGCCGCGCCGTTCTTCAGCAACGGCGCGCTGACTTCCCTGCTGTTCGAGCGCCTGCCGCAGGCCCTGCCGATCGGTTGCAGCACCGCCGGCGAAATCTCCGCCGCCGGCGTGGCCGATGGCAGGTGCGTGATCACCGCGCTGCGCTTCGACCACACCGCCACCCGCGCCGCCCACGCCGAACTGGCGCGGATGGACGGCTCGCGGCAGGCCGGCGAAGCCTTGGCGCGGCAATTGGCCGCCGCCGATCTGCGGGCGGTAATGGTCTTCGGCCCCGGCGTGGACATCAACGGCAGCGCCCTGATCGACGGCCTGGTGGCCGGCATCGGCGCCGACGTGCCGATCACCGGCGGACTGGCCGGGGACGGCGGCGCCTTCAAGCAGACCTGGACCCTCGGCGGCGAGGGCGTCTCGGATCGCGGCGTGGTCGCCGTCGGCTTCTACGGCGCGGCCCTGGAGTTCGGCCACGGCTCCTTCGGTGGCTGGGCGCCCTTCGGCCCGGCGCGCAAGGTGACCCGCTGCCAGGACAACATCCTCTACGAACTGGACGGCGCCCCCGCGCTGGATATCTACAAGCAATATCTCGGCGAATACGCCCGCGACCTACCGGCCTCGGGCCTGTTGTTCCCCTTCTCCATGCTCGGCGAAGATCGCGCGGCGGTGGGTCTGATCCGCACCATCCTCGGTATCGACGAAGCCGCCGGCAGCCTGATCCTGGCCGGCGACATCGACCCGAACGGCTATCTGAAACTGATGCATGCCAGCACCGACGGCCTGCTCGACGGCTCCCATGCCGCCGCCGAAGCAGCGCTGAAGATGATGCGCCATCCGCAGCAGGGACTGGCGGTCCTGGTCAGTTGCGTTGGCCGCAAGCTGGCCATGGGCGGACGCGTGGACGAAGAAGTGGAGGCCGTGGCCAAGGTCTATGGCGAGCACACGCCCCTGGCCGGCTTCTATTCCTACGGCGAGATCAGCCCCTTCACGCCGGGGCTGGAATGCAAGCTGCACAACCAGACGATGACCATCACCTATCTGGCCGAAGCCGGCTAGGGTTTTAGCACCGTCGATCCGCACCAGGCGCGCCCTGCGGCAAATGCTGTGGCGCAACAATGGCCGCAATGAATCAAGGGCTTATGCAGACTTTTTTTCCGCGGAATGCCCGCCGCGGGAGCAAATACGTTAAATTTAAAACGTTCCACTTCGGGAGCTGCCGTCCACAAAACAAAGGCAGCCTAGGGGCGGAGGAAATCAACGGCCACAGAGCCGCGTGTTGCACCCCGTATCCGTCAACCGCTTCGGAGAACTAGATGACTCAGAGAGAGCCGTCGCGCCACGCCCATTCGGGCCGGCGCATGATGCCCCTTGGCTTGCAGGGTGGCCGTTTTGGCCGGGGAACCCTGCTCGCCGCACTCCTCGCCCCGTTTCTCGCCTTGTGCCCATTGCCGCTGCTGGCGGCCTATAGCTGGAACTTTCCGGAACCGGCAACGCCCCTGGCGCGGGACACGCTGCACATGCACAACCAGTTCATGATCATCATCACCGTGCTGTTCGTGGTGGTGTTCGCGATCATGATCTATTCCATGGTCAAGCACCGCAAGAGCCTCGGCGTCGAGCCGGCCAAGTTCAGCGGCCCGACCGGCAAGCTGCAATGGTTCTGGGTCCTGGTGCCCTTCGCCATCCTGCTCTTCATCGACTTCATCCTGATGGGCATTCCAGCCTTCCATGCGGTGATCGACATGGAGGACACCCAGACCAAGGCCGACATGGTGCTGCGGGTCACCGGCATGCAGTGGAAGTGGCAATACGAGTATCCCGATTCGGGCATCAAGTACATCTCCACCTCCACCACGCCCAAGGAACAGGTCAACAACCAGGCCGAGAAGGGCGAGCACTACCTGCTCGAAGTGGACAACCCGGTGGTGCTGCCGGTGGGCAAGAAGGTGCGGGTGCTGATCACCTCCACCGACGTGATCCACACCTGGTGGGTGCCACAGTTCGGCGTCAAGCGCGACGCCATTCCCGGCTTCCTGCGCGAAGTCTGGGTCAAGATCGAAAAGCCCGGCATCTATCGCGGCCAGTGCGCCGAACTCTGCGGCAAGGACCACGGCTTCATGCCGGTGGTGGTGCAGGGCGTGACCGAACCGGAATATGCCGCCTGGGTTGAGAAGAAGAAGGCCGAGCAGTCCAGTGCCTCCGCCGGGGTGGATAAGGCATGGACCAAGGCTGAGCTGATCGCCAAGGGCAAGGAGGTCTACATGACCAACTGCGCCGCTTGCCACCAGCCCGACGGCAAGGGTCTGCCGCCGACCTTCCCGGCCCTGGCCGGCAGCAAGGTGGTGAATACCCCGCTGCTTTCCGCCGACGGCAAAGTCGTCAAGGACAGCCATGTGGACCGGGTGCTGAACGGCAAGGCGGGCACCGCCATGCAGGCCTTCAAGACCACCCTGTCCGATGTCGATCTGGCCGCTGTCATCACCTTCGAACGCAACAGCTTCGGCAACACCCAAGGTGATTTGATCCAGCCCGCCCTGATCAAGGCCCTACGCTAGGAGTCCGCAGATGAATACAGCAACCGTAGCCCAAGACGCGCACGCCGATCACCACGGCGCGCACCACCCCAGCGGCATCATGCGCTGGCTGACGACGACCAATCACAAGGACATCGGGACCATGTACCTGACGTTCTCGCTGATCATGTTCTTCGTCGGCGGCATCATGATCCTCGCCGTCCGCGCCGAGCTGTTCCAGCCCGGCCTGCAGTTCATGCAGCCGGAGTTCTTCAACCAACTGATCGGGGTGCATGCCCTGGTGATGATCTTCGCCGCGCTGATGCCGGCCGCCACCGGCTTTGCCAACTGGCAGATTCCGCTGATGATCGGCGCCCCCGACATGGCGCTGCCGCGCCTCAACAACTGGGGCTTCTGGCTGTTGCCGCCGGCGGCGATTCTGCTGACCCTGCCCTTCACCCTGGCCCTGTTCGGCATCGGTGACGGCGCCATCGCCACCGGCTGGACCTTCTATGCGCCGCTGTCGATCCAGGGCGGCATCGGCGTGGACTTCGCGATCTTCTCGGTGCATATCCTCGGCATCAGCTCGATCATGGGTTCGATCAACATCATCGTCACCATCTTCAACATGCGTGCCCCCGGCATGACCATGATGAAGCTGCCCCTGTTCTGCTGGGGCTGGCTGATCACCGCCTTCCTGCTGGTGATCACCCTGCCGGTACTGGCCGGCGCGGTGACCATGCTGCTGATGGACCGCCACTTCGGCACCCACTTCTTCATCGCCGCCGGCGGTGGCGACCCGATCCTGTTCCAGCACCTGTTCTGGTTCTTCGGCCACCCCGAGGTCTACATCCTGCTGCTGCCGGTGTGGGGCCTGATGCCGCACGTGATGTCCACGTTCACCCGCAAGCCCAACTACGGCTACAAGGCGCAGGTGTATTCCTTCATCGCCATCGGCGTGCTGTCGCTGGTGGTCTGGGCGCACCACTTCTTCACCGCCGGCATGCCGGTACCGGCGCTGCTGTATTTCATGTACAGCACCATGTCGATCTCGCTGCCGCTGGCGGTGCTGTTCTTCTGCTGGATCGCCACCATGTGGCGCGGCGCGATGACCTTCGAAACGCCGATGCTGTTCGCCCTCGGCTTC
Organism: Rhodocyclaceae bacterium; assembly: GCA_036518635.1. Classification (GTDB taxonomy): domain Bacteria; phylum Pseudomonadota; class Gammaproteobacteria; order Burkholderiales; family Rhodocyclaceae; genus AWTP1-18. The sequence goes on from DATDMT010000167.1 coordinate 25,498, forward strand.
ATCGTCCTATTCGGCATCGCCGGCCTCACCGGCCTGGTACTGGCCGACGTGGCGGCGGACGCCCAGTACCATCACAGCTACTTCGTCGTCGCCCACTTCCACTATGCCCTCTTCACCGGCGGCATCATGGGCGTGATGACCGGGGTGTACTACTGGCTGCCGAAATGGACCGGCCGCATGTACAGCGAGAAGCTCGGCAAGCTGCACTTCTGGCTCACCGTGATCAGCTTCAACCTGACCTTCATGCCGCAGTTCTTCCTCGGCCTGGCTGGCATGCCGCGCCGCATCCCCGACTACGCGCTGCAGTTCGCCGAGTTCAACGCGATCTCCACCGTCGGCGCCTTCATCCTCGGCTTCTCGCAACTGATCTTCGCCTACAACGTCTGGCAGTGCTGCCGCGGTAAGGGCGAGCAGGTGCCAGCCAGGGTCTGGGAAGGAGCGGAAGGCCTGGAATGGGAACTTTCCTCGCCGCCGCCCCATCACTCCTGGGAAGTCCAGCCGGAGGTGAAGTGAGATGCAGAACCCCGCCGCCCCCTCGATCGATGCGGACGAACTGGCCCGGCGCCGGCGCGGTGCCCAACGCACCGCCTGGCTGCTGGGCGCAGGCGTGGCGCTGATCTACCTGCTGGGTTTCCTGATCCCGCGCTGAATGTGAGACCGGCATGACCACCACCACCCTGCCCACCAAGGCCTCCCGGCACCGCACCCTGGTGCTGAAGCTGCTGGCCCTGGTGCTCGGCAGCTTCGCCTTCGGCTTCGCGCTGGTGCCGTTCTACGACAGCATCTGCCGGGCCGTCGGCTTCAACGGCAAGGGCCTCAAGGATGCGGTCTCGGCCGTCGACGTGGCGCCGATGCGGGTGGACATGTCGCGGGTGCTGACCATGCAGTTCATGGCGACGCAGATGCCCGGCCTGCCCTGGGAGATTCGCCCCATGGAGCCGAGCTTCGACCTGCATCCGGGCGAGATGCGCACCACCCGTTTCCTGGTGCGCAATCTCTCCGACAAGCCCATCGTCGGCCAGGCCATCCCCAGCGTGTCGCCGACCCAGGCCACCGTCTACGTCAAGAAGCTGGACTGTTTCTGCTTCCGCCAACAGACCCTGGGCCCCGGCGAAACCAAGGAATTGCCCCTCACCTTCATCATCAATCCGGAAATCGACGACAAGATTCGGGAGCTGACGCTGGCCTACGCCTTCTTCCCCGCTCCCACCGACAACACCCCCTCGGGAGGTAAGCAATGAGCTCGACACACGCTACGACCCACGAAAATCAACACTACTACGTTCCCCAACCCAGCCCCTGGCCCTTCATCATGGCCGCCGGCATGTTCCTGCTGGCCCTGGGCTTCATCCTCAAGATGAACCAGTACGGCATTGGCTCGACGATTATGCTGGGCGGTGCCGGCGTCATCGTCTTCGTCATGTTCAAGTGGTTCGGCGCGGTCATCGCCGAGAACCAGCGCGGTGCCTATTCCGACTGGGAGGATCGCTCCTTCCGTCACGGCATGGTCTGGTTCATCGCCTCGGAAGTGATGTTCTTCGCCGCCTTTTTCGGCGCCCTGTTCTACACCCGCAACATCTCGGTACCGGCCCTCGGCGGCCTCGAAGCCGCCCACGGCATGACCCTCTGGCCCGGCTTCAGCGGCGGCTGGCCGACCGCCGGCCCCAAGGGCGCGGCGTTCACGCCGATGGAAGCTTGGGGCATTCCGGCGATCAACACCGGCCTGCTGCTGTCCTCCGGCGTCACCCTGACCTGGGCCCACTGGGGCCTGCTGAAGGACAAGCGCAGCCAGTTGATCCTCGGCCTGGCGCTGACCGTATTGCTCGGCTTCATCTTCCTCGGTCTACAGGCGGTGGAGTACCACCATGCCTATACCGAGATGGGCCTGACCCTGGGCTCCGGCGTGTATGGCGCGACCTTCTTCATGCTCACCGGCTTCCACGGTTTCCACGTCACGCTGGGCGCGATCATGCTGACCGTGGTGCTGCTGCGCTGCCTATCGGGCCACTTCGACAGCAAGCGCCACTTCGCCTTCGAGGCCGTGGCGTGGTACTGGCACTTCGTCGATGTGGTCTGGCTGCTGCTCTTCGTGCTGGTTTACTGGCTCTAGAAGCCGTCGATCCAGCAACTATGCTGAATTGATCCAGTAGGCAATCAACAGGCCAAGGAACAGCAGTATGGACAGGGAGATGCGGAGGGTCAGGGCCTTCACCACCCGCGACCCTTCGCCCTTGTCCTTGTAGAGGAACAGCAGTCCGGAAAACAGGCTGCCGATCACACCGAGCAACATGAGCACCACGACGAATTTGAAAAGCATGTCAGCTCTCTCTCAAGGGATGCATCGATTGTGCGCGGCGGCCGCAGCCTTATCAAGCGGCCGCCGCTTCCACCCGCTGTGGTGGAGCACCCTGCTAGCGCTAGGGGCAATCGCCCTGTTCGTCCATCTCGGCCAATGGCAGCACGGCAAGGCCGACCGCAAGCGCGAAGCGCAAGCGGCATTGGATACCCGTGCCGTCGGCGGCCGCATCAGCCTGCCGGCCAGCCCGATCGCCGACGACGAAGCCCTGCGCTTCGCCCCGGTGATGGTGCGCGGCCGCTTTGAGCCGCAGCAGCAGTTCCTGGTGGACAACCAGGTGCTGCATGAAGTGGCCGGCTATCACGTGCTGACGCCGCTGCGCATCGCCGGTTCCGAAGTGCGGGTGCTGGTCAATCGCGGCTGGGTCGCCGCCCTGCCGCGCCACAGCGACCTGCCGGCAATCGCCACTCCCGAGGGCGAAATCGAACTGACGGGCACGGCGGTGATTCCCGGCCGCCGCTTCTTCAGCCTGGGCGCCGAACCCGCCGGCAGTACCTGGCAACCGGTATGGCAGAACCTGGACCTGGCGCGCTTCAAGAAGCTGGTGCCGTATGCCGTGCAGCCGGTGGTGATCCAGCTCGATGCGGCCTCACCCGCCGGCTTCGCCCGCGACTGGCCGCGGCCCGACGAGCGCTGGGAAAAGCATCTGTCCTACGCTCTGCAGTGGTACGGCTTCGCCATCTCGGCCGGGCTGATCTGGTTCTTCCTCAGTTGGCGGAAATCATGAGCAAAGCCATCAACAAAACCCAACGCACCCTGCTGCTGGTCGTCGGCCTGATGCTGCTGCCGGTGATCGCCGCCACCGCCCTCTACTTCAGCGGCTGGCAACCCACCGGCAAACCCAACGGCGAACTGCTGCAACCCGCGGTGGCGCTGCACGGCGATCTATCCACGCCGGAAGGCGCCGCCCTGCCGCTGGCCAAGCTGGAAGGTCGCTGGCATCTGGTGGTGGCCGGTGCCGGCGCCTGCAATGACAACTGTCTGGCCCTGCTCGACAACGCGCGGCGCATCCATGTCGCGCTCTACAAGCAAATGCCCCAGGTGGACCGGCTGTGGCTCAGCAATGCCGCCAATGCCGTCGAGGCCTCGGCGCTGCGCAGCCAGCAGCCCGACCTGATCGCCGCGGTGGCCAGCAACGAAGCCCGCATCGGCTTCGATCTGGATCGCCCCGGCCACCGCCTCTACCTGATGGACCCGGCCGGGCGCGTGGTGATGCGCTACGCCCCCGACACCCAACCCAAAGCCGTGCTGAAAGACCTGGAGCGCCTGCTCCGCTTCAGCTGAACACCCAGGAGAAAGCACCATGCACCTACCTGCCCGCCTCCACGCCGAGCCGCTGACGCTCAAGCTGCGCGCCTTCCTCGACCAGTGCAAGCTGCGGGTGAACAGCCTGATCGTGTTCACCGCGATCATCGGCATGTTCCTCGCCACCCCCGGCTGGCCCAGCCTGCCGCGGCTGCTCTTCGCCAGTCTCGGCATCGCCCTGGTGGCCGGCGCCGCCGCCGCGATCAACTGTCTGGTGGAGCGCACCATCGACGCGCGCATGGCGCGCACCCGCGCCCGCGCCCTGCCGCGCGGCCTGATTACGCCGATGGAAACCCTGACCCTGGCCTGCATCACCGGCGGCATCGGCCTCTGGCTGCTGGGTGCGCAAGTGAATGCCCTGACCATGTGGCTGACCCTGGCCACCTTCCTCGGCTATGCCATCGTCTATACCGTGGTGCTGAAGCCGGCGACGCCGATGAACATCGTCATCGGCGGCGCCTCCGGCGCCATGCCGCCTATCCTCGGCTGGGCGGCGATGACCGGCGAAGTCAGCCTGGCCTCCCTGGCCCTGTTCCTGATCATCTTCCTGTGGACCCCGCCGCACTTCTGGGCCCTGGCCTGCTACCGGCGCGACGAGTACGCCGCCGCCGGCCTGCCGATGCTGCCGGTGACCCACGGCGTGCCGCTGACCACCCTGCACATCCTGCTGTACACCGTGCTGCTGGCCGCCGTCAGCTACCTGCCGTGGACCCTCGGCGCCACCGGCCCGGCCTATGCCGC
>DATDMT010000168.1:0-3830 GCA_036518635.1 Rhodocyclaceae bacterium
GGGGCGCCGCGCTTGTGGCAGGCCTGCACCAGGGCCAGGGCATAGGAGCGCATGAAGGGCACTTCCATGGTGATCGCGCCGCGCTGGGCCAGGCAGAAGTTAGCGTTCTTCTTGAACTTCTTGATGCAGGAGAAGATGTAGTCCCAACGGCCGGCGTTGAGGCCGGCGCTGTGGTTGCGCAGTTCGTAGAGGATTTCTTCCATCTCGAAGGTGGCGAGGATGGTTTCCACCAACACGGTGGCCTTGATCGTGCCTTGCGGAATGCCGCAGTGATCCTGGGCCATGACGAAGATGTCGTTCCACAGGCGGGCTTCCAGGTGCGACTCCATCTTCGGCAGGTAGAAGAAGGGGCCGGCGCCGCGGGCGATCTGTTCCTTGGCGTTATGGAAGAACACCAGGGCGAAGTCGAAGATGCCGCCGGAAACGCGCTGGCCGTCGATCAGCACGTGCTTCTCGTCCAGGTGCCAGCCGCGGGGGCGGATCTGCAGGGTGGCGATCTTGTCGTTCAGCTTGTATTCCTTGCCGTTTTCGTTCTTGAACGAAAGCTCGCGGCGGATCGCCTTGTAGATGTTGACCTGGCCTTGCAACTGGTTGTCCCACTTCGGGCTGTTGGAATCCTCGAAGTCGGTCATGTAGGAATCAGCGCCGGAGTTGAAGGCGTTGATGATCATCTTGGCTTCCACCGGGCCGGTGATTTCGACGCGGCGGTTTTCCAGGGCGCGGGGCAAGGCTGCGACCTTCCAGTCGCCTTCGCGGATGTGCTTGGTCTCGGGCAGGAAATCGGGCATTTCGCCGGCGTCGATACGGGCCTGGCGGGCGACGCGGGCCTTCAGCAGTTCCTGGCGGCGCGGTTCGAAGGCGCGGTGCAGCTTGGCGACCAGCTCCAGCGCGGCGGGCGTCAGAATGGTTTCGTAACCGGGTTGAATCGGGGCGTTGATCTGCATGCCGGCGGGAAGCGTGAGGGCCATGGGAACTCCTGTGAGCAAGGTTTTAGGGCGCCACCCAGAGGCCGATTGCGGGACCATGGGCATTAGCGAGGAACGCAGTCTATTGCCAGTTGATAGGTATGTGAATACCCGCTAAAGTCAAACCATCTTGTACGTAAAGTATTAAGTGGCTGTGGGCAGCCTTCTCCCACAAATCAGGAATAGACAGCCGGAGCCTGCTTGTCCATGGATCGCCTCGTCCAGATCGAAGCTTTTGTCGCCGCCGCCGCCCGCGGCAGCCTCAGCGCGGCCGCCCGCGCCGAGGGCGTCACCCCGGCGGTGATGGGGCGGCGCATCGATGCCCTCGAGGCGCGCCTGGGCGTGCGCCTGCTGGTGCGGACCACCCGCAAGCTCAATCTGACCCAGGAGGGCGCCGCCTTTCTCGAAGACTGCCAGCGCCTGCTGAACGAGCTGGGCAATGCCGAGGCCGCCGTCAGCCTGGGCGCCATCCGCGCCAGCGGCCACCTGCGCATCTCCGCCCCGGCCGGCTTCGGCCGCCGCCATGTGGCGCCGCGGGTGGCTGAGTTCCTCGATGCCCACCCCGACGTCAGCGTCAGCCTCGACCTTTCCGACCGCACCGTGGACCTGGTGAACGAAGGCATCGACTGCGCCGTGCGGATCGGCGGCCTGGGCGACTCGAACCTGATCGGCGTGCGCCTCGGCGAAGTGAATCGGGTGGTGGTCGCCAGCCCCGCCTACCTGGCCGCCCACGGCCGGCCAACAACGCCGGACGATCTGGCGCGGCACAACTGCCTGGCCCTGGTGCAACAGCCCGGCTGGGTCTTCGCCGATGCTGCTGCTGGGCGCGGCCTGACCCGGCTGGTCAAGGTGGCTGGCGCGCTCCAGTGCAACGACGGCTCGGTGCTGCACGACTGGGCTCTGGCCGGCCGCGGCCTGGCCTGGCGCTCGGTTTGGGAGGTGGGCGACGACCTGCGCGCCGGCCGGCTGGAGGCTGTGCTCGACGACTACGCTGCACCGCCCCTGGCGATTCAGGCGGTCTTCCCGCAACGCCAGATGCCCCTGCGCCTGCGCCTGTTCATCGACCACCTGAAGGCCCGCTACGGCGCGGCCGGCTACTGGGAATCTGGGGAGGCGACCTCGCCATGAACCAAGCCAGCAAAGCGAACACCATCGTCCTGATCGGCATGCCCGGCGCGGGCAAGAGCACCATCGGCACCCTGCTGGCCCAGCGCCTCGGCCGCCTGTTCATAGACACCGACCGCTTGATCGAAGCCAATGCCGACGACGAGTTGGCGAACCTTCTGGCCCGCCACGGTGCCGAAGGCTTTCGCGCCCTCGAGGCCGCCGCCCTGCGCGAGGCCCAGGCCCTGGCCGAGGAGGCCGCCGGTGCCGTCATCGCCACCGGCGGCAGCGCCGTGTACTGCGCGGCGGAAATGCAGGCCCTGCACGCCTGCGCGCGGATCGTCCATCTCGAAGTGGACCTGCCGACTCTGGAAGCCCGCGCCGGCGACCTGATCCGCCGCGGCGTCGTCCGCCGACCGGGGCAGAGCCTGGCGGAGGTGTTCGCCGAGCGCGAGGCGCTGTACCACCGCTATGCCCATGTCACCTATCGCTGCGGCGGGATGGGGGTCGATGAGATGTGTGGGGTGGTGCTCTCCGCTGTGGCATGAGCGGCTGCACTGGCTTCATCGCAGTTGCTCCGCGGCGGGCGCGCCGGGTTCATCGGCCACTGGCATTTCCTTTCCGGCTTACTGCGGCAGCGCGAACACATGCAGGGTATCGCCCTGCTCGAAGCCGAACAGGGCGTTGCCGCCGGCCGCCACCGCCACGTATTGCCGGCCGTCGATGGCATAGCTGATCGGCGGCGCGTTCACCCCGGCGCCGCAGCGGTACTCCCACAGGCGCTTGCCGCTGGCGCTGTCGAAGGCGGCGAAGGTGTTGTGGCCGGCGCCGGAGAACAGCAGCCCGCCTGCCGTGGCGAGCATGCCGCCGATCATCGGTTCGTCCATCGGCAGTTGCCAGCGGACCTTACCGTCATGGGCCAGGTCGAGGGCGGTGAGGGTGCCGGCGCGCAGATTCGCCAGCTCGCTCACCACGTAGTCGAAGGGCGTACCGTCGGGGTGTTTGCCGACCCGCACCGAAAAGCGCGTCGGCACGTCGAGGGCCGGCACATACAGCAGTTGCTGCTTCGGATCGAAGGCGGAGGGCGACCAACTGGCGCCGCCGGCGGTGCCCGGCGAAATAACCACGCCGGCGGCGGTCGGTGCCGCGAACAGGTTCTGCTGCGGCACGAAGGGCGCGGAACGGTAAATGATGCGGCCGTCGCGGCGGTCATGCACATACACCCAGCCCAGCTTGCTCGGCTGCGCCAGGGCCGGGATCGTTTCGCCGTCGCGCTGCAGGTCGAACAGCAGCGCCGGGCTGGCCACGTCGTAACCCCAGCGGTCGTGGGGCACCTGCTGGTGGTGCCAGACCAACTTGCCGGTGCGCGCATCGAGGGCCACCAGCGAGGCGGTGTAGAGGTTGTCGCCGGGGCGCGAGGAATCGGCCATCTTCGGCGAGGGGTTGCCGGTGCCGAAGAAGATCAGGCCCCGCGCCGCATCCACCGTTGGCGTTGCCCACAGGGAGCCGCCGCCGTAGCGCCAGGCCTCGGTGTGGGCCGGCGCTGCGGCCCGCTCGGCGGCGAGGTCGCGGTTGAGTTCGCTGCCGTCGGCGGTGCGCGCCCGATAGTCGCCTTCCCAGCCGGGGCCGGTGACTTCGAAGGCCCAGACGCGCTTGCCGGTCGCCGCATCGAAGGCCGCCAGCAGCCCGGGCCGGCCGTAGTCGCCGGGGATGCCGACCGCCGAGGCGTTGCCCGGATGCAGGCCATAGCCGACGCCGGTG
>DATDMT010000169.1:0-5237 GCA_036518635.1 Rhodocyclaceae bacterium
GAACTCAAATACTTTTTCGGCAGCCACGTCGCCACGGATACCGGCGGCGCGGCTTCCAGCACTGCGATCCGAGCGCTCATCAAGCAACTGGTCAGTGCGGAAGACGGCCACAAGCCGCTTTCCGACTCCCGGATCGCGGAAATCCTCGGCGAACAGGGTATCGTTGTAGCGCGCCGTACCGTGGCAAAGTACCGCGAGTCCCTGAACATTCCGCCGGTTAACCTCAGAAAGACTCTCTGAAAGGAGAAGCCATGAACCTCAATATCACCGGACACCACGTGGAAGTCACCCCGGCGATCCGCGACTACGTCAGCCAGAAGGTGGAAAAGGTCATTCGACATTTCGATCATGTGACCAGCACCCACGTCATTCTGTCGGTGGAGAAGATGAGGCAGAAGGCCGAAATCACCCTGCATGTGAAAGGCAAGGACATCTATGCCGACGCCGATGATGCGGATCTCTACGCTTCTATCGATGCCATGGTGGACAAGCTCGACCGCCAGGTGGTGAAGCACAAGGAAAAGGTCACCGATCACAGCCACGACAAGCGGCATCCGATCGAATAAGCAGGTTCACCGGGGGTTGGCACGGCCTGCAGCGATGCGCCCGCCACCCCCGACAGCCACAACACTTCGATGAACCAGATTTCAAAAATTCTGCCGCTTGCCAATGTGGTGGCGGACTTGGACGCCAGCAGCAAGAAGCGGGTGTTCGAGCAGGCCGGGCTGTTGTTCGAGAACCAGCACAAGCTGGGCCGGGCCACCGTCTACGACGCCCTGTTCACCCGCGAAAAGCTCGGCTCCACCGGCCTCGGCCAGGGGGTGGCAATTCCCCACGGCCGCATCAAGGGCCTCAAGGAAACCCTCGGCGCGTTTTTCCGCCTGACCTCCCCGGTGCAGTTCGATGCGCCGGATGGCCACCCGGTCAACCTGCTGTTTGTCCTGCTGGTGCCGGAAGCCGCGACTGAAAAACACCTGCAACTGCTCTCCGAGCTGGCACAGATGTTCTCCGACAAAGACTTTCGTGAAAGCCTGACCAGCGCCCCCGACGCGGCAGCCCTTCACGCCCTGTTCTCACAATGGCGCGCAAGCTGACGGTTGCCGAGCTGTTCGCCGCCCAGCGCGAGATCCTCGATCTCGAATGGGTCTGCGGCGACGCCGCTCGGATCATCGCCTCGCCCAAGGAAAACGTCTCCCCGGCCGACATCGTCGGCCACTTGAATGTCATCCACCCGGAACGCATCCAGGTCTTCGGCGCGCCAGAATTCGACTGGACCCTTGAGCAGGAGGCAGAAAAACTGCGCCGCTCGCTGCGCGACATCGTCACCGGCCAATGCCCCGGCGTCATCGTCGCCGACGGCTGCCCGGTGCCGCAGGTGCTGCGGGAGGAATGCGAAGCGGCCAACACGCCGCTGATCACCTCGCCCCAATCCGCCGCCCTGGTGATCGACGCCCTGCGCGGCCACCTGTCGCGCACCTTCGCCGAAACCATCTCGCTGCACGGCGTGTTCATGGACGTGCTCGGCACCGGCGTGCTGCTGACCGGCGACTCCGGCGTCGGCAAGAGCGAACTGGCCTTGGAACTGATCACCCGCGGTCACGGCCTGGTGGCCGATGACGTGGTCGAGGTCTCCCGGATCGCCGCCGAAGTGCTGGAAGGCCGCTGCCCCGACCTGCTGAAGGACTTCATCGAAGTCCGCGGCCTGGGCCTGCTCAACATCCGCACCGTCTTCGGCGAGACCGCCTGTCGCCGCCGCATGCGCCTGCGCCTGATCACCCACCTGCAACGGCCCCAGGTTGGCGTGCCACAGGCCGCTCGCCTGCCGCTGGATGCCCAGAACGAAACCATCCTCGGCGTGCCGGTGCGCAAGGTGACGATTCCCGTGGCCGCCGGCCGCAACCTGGCGGTGCTGGTGGAAACCGCCGTGCGCGCCACCATCCTGCAGCTACGCGGCATCGACTGCATGCAGGAATTCCTCGACCGTCAGCAAAAGGCCCTGGAAGAGGGCCTCGGCGAAGACTGATTTCCCGTTCACCGCAACCACTCTGAGGAGTAAGCCATGAAGCAACTGTTCGCCATCGCCTGTACTGCCCTGCTGGCCCTCGCCGGCCAAGCCGCCCTGGCCGCCGACGCCAAGGCCGATGCCAAGCCCGCCACCGCAGCCAAGCCAGCAGCCAAGCCCGCAGCCGAAGCCAAAGCCCCCACCGCAGCCAAGACCGACGAAGAAGCAAAGTCCCCCCTCGTCGCGCTGCAAGACTGCGCCGAGAAGGCTGTCGGCAAGGACGGCAAGCCCTTGGCCGGCGCCGCCAAGGGCGCCTTCATGAAGAAGTGCGAAAAGGAAGCCGGCAGCAAGCCCGCCGATAACGCCAAGCCCCCCATGGCCGCTGCCAGCGACTGCGCCGAGAAGGCCGTGAGCAAGACCGGCAAGCCTCTCGCCGGTGCCGCCAAGACCGCCTTCATCAAGAAGTGCGAGAAGGACATGGGCGGCCCTGCCAAGCCCGCCGATTCCGGCTGTGAGGCCAAGGCCGTCGGCAAGGACGGCAAGCCCCTGGCCGGCGCTGCCAAGGGCGCCTTCATGAAGAAGTGCGAAGCCGACGCGAAGAAGTAAGCAACACCAAGCTTGCGGGCGCGCAAGGCGCCCGCAAGCGGTTTCGCTAGCCCGCTACGCGAAACTCCACGGCCTCGATCTCGGGCCGCCAGGCATGGCCGAAGCCGAGCCGGCCGCTACCGCGCAGGATGGTTTCCTCGCGCCGGACCATGTAGCCCTCCTGGCCCTCCGCCACCACCCAGGTGCCGTTGGTACTCTGATCCACCAGCACGAAATTCTCCTGACGCAGCTCGATGCGCGCATGGCTGCGCGACGCCCGGGCATCCTCGATCACCAGGTCGCTGGCCGGATCGCGCCCCAGCACCACTTGTGCCCGCGATCCATCGAGCATCAGCTCGCGGCCGCGATGCTGCAGCAGCAATTGCCGCGACGGGCGGCTACGCTCGATGGCACGGTCCGGCATCAGGGTCAGGTCGGCATCGGCGCCGGCGCACCAGAGCAACTCCACCACCGACACCGGCTCGCGCTTGCCCTTCACCGCCACCGCATCGAGGCTGCGGCTGGGGGGCCGCAGCAGGGCCGGCACGGCGGCCAGGGTCTCGGCACTGACCAGCACCTGGCCGGCCTTGGCCAGATCGGTGAGGCGCGCCGCGATATTCACCGTGTCGCCGAAGACGTCGCCGCCCTCCTCGATCACGCTGCCGAAATGGGCGCCGACCCGCACCGCCAGGCGCATGCCGTCCACCGGCGACAGGGCGGCGATGCGTTGCTGGATTTCACAGGCGGCCAGCAGGCCCTGTTCGGCGCGGGCGAAGGCCAGCATCGCCTCATCGCCGATGGTCTTGATCAGGCGGCCCTGGTAGGGCGCGGCGGCGGCGATCACCGTGACGATGCACTGATCCACCGCGCGCAACGCCGTTGCATCGCCCAGCGCCTCATAGAGCCGCGAACTGCCCGCCACATCGGCGAACACCAGGCAGTAGTTGGCTTGGGACTGGGGCATGGGCGGCGCCGGGCTCAGTCGTCCGCCAGGGTCAGCGGAATCACGTCGGGGCTGCGGTACTCCTCGTGATCGAAGGCCCGGTCGCCGTCCGGATCGGGCACGCCGGTGGCCTTCAGATTCTGGAAGTCGTAGAGATCGTGGTCCATCAGGTGCGAGGGCACGACGCGGCCGAGACTGCGAAACAGGGTCTTGATGCGGCCGGGGAAACGCTTGTCCCAATCCTGCAGCATCGCCTTGACCTGCTTGCGCTGCAGGTGCTCCTGGCTGCCGCAAAGGTCGCAGGGAATGATCGGAAACTGGCGCACCTCGGCCCAGGCCGCCATGTCGCTCTCCCAGCAATAGGCCAGCGGGCGGATGACGATGTGCTTGCCGTCGTCGGACACCAGCTTCGGCGGCATCGACTTCAGCTTGCCGCCGAAGAACATGTTGAGGAAGAAGGTTTCGAGAATGTCGTCGCGATGGTGACCGAGGGCGATCTTGGTGGCGCCCAGTTCGTCGGCGACGCGATACAGGATGCCGCGCCGCAGCCGCGAGCAGAGCGAGCAGGTGGTCTGCCCCTCGGGGATCACCCGCTTGACGATGGAATAAGTGTCCTGCTCCTCGATGTGAAAAGGAATGCCCAGGCCCTTCAGGTAATTCGGCAGCACCTCGGCGGGGAAGCCGGGCTGCTTCTGGTCCAGGTTCACCGCCACCACGTCGAAGTGGATCGGCGCGTGCTCCTTCAGATGCAGCAGCGTGTCGAGCAGGCCGAAGGAATCCTTGCCGCCGGAGAGGCAGACCATCACCTTGTCGCCGTTCTCGATCATGTTGAAGTCGGCAATGGCCTGGCCGACATGGCGGCGGATGCGCTTGGCCAGCTTGTTGGCTTCGACGCGGGGCTTATCGGCTTGCTTGGCGGTGAGGGGGGCGGTCTGGGTCATGGCTTTACAAATGGGCGGTACGGCCGCCATCGACATTGATGACTTGGCCGGTGATGTAGGGCGCATCGAACAGCAGGAACTGGACGGTGCGGGCAATATCCGAAGGCGCGCCGGTGCGCTTCAGCAGGGTGTGGGCGACGATGGCTTCCCGTTCGGCAGCGGGAAAATCATCGCCGCCGTCGGGCCAGGCGATGGCCCCCGGCGCCACGGCGTTGACCCGCACCTGGGGCGCGAGTTCGATCGCCAGGGCCCGGGTCAGGCCGAGCAGGCCGGCCTTGGCCGCGCTGTACACCGGGTAGCCCGCCAGGGGCCGCTCGGCGTGAATGTCGGTGATGTTCACGATGGCGCCGCCGGTCGCGCGCAGATGGGGTGCGGCGGCCTGGGAGAGGAACAGCGCACCCTTCAGGTTGCCGTCCATCAACTGCTGCCAGTCGTTTTCGCTGATGCTGCCGACCGGCGTCGGCCAGAAGCTCGACGCGTTGTTCACCAGGCCATCGAGCCGGCCGAAACGGGCGACAGTGACTGCCACCGCGGCAGCCAGGGCGGCACTGTCGGCGAGGTCGGCGCAGACCGTGGCAGCGGAGTCGGCACGCACGGCATTCAGCGCAGCCGCCAGGGCTTCGGCCTCGTCGGCGGAGCGGCGATAGTGCAGCATCACCCGCGCGCCGGACGCATGCAGCGTGCGCGCGATTTCGGCGCCGACCCGACGGGCCGCGCCAGTGATGAGGACTACAGGGGAAGACATGGGGCAGGAGTATACCTGCCC
>DATDMT010000170.1:0-5329 GCA_036518635.1 Rhodocyclaceae bacterium
TCGGACGGTCAGCACCTTGACCGCGTCGCCGCTGTCCACCGTCGCCAGGATGTTGCCGGCATAGATCGGGCGGACGAAGCTGGAGGGGCCGAGCACCTTGATCACGTCGGAAATCTGCGCCACGTCGAGCAGGGCGGCGACGCGGGGGAGGAAGTTTTTGCCGTAGGCACTGGCTGGCGCAACGATGTGGCTGTAGCCGGCGGCGATGGACAGCACCAGCGCGGCCAGGTTCTCCGCCAGGCCGTCGGCATAGGCCGGGTTGTCGGCGATGCGCACGCTGGCGACGCCCTGCAGCGCGGCGGCGGCTTGCGCCGCGCCCTGGCAGCCGCTGCCGGCGACCAGGACATCCACCGGGTTGCCGAGGGCGAGCGCGGCGGTGATGGTGTTAAGGGTGGCGGCCTTCAGGCCGGCGTTGTCGTGTTCGGCGATGACGAGGGTTTTCATGGTGTCCTCAAATCACTTTCGCATCGTTCTTCAGGGCCGTGACCAGGGCCGCCACGTCGGCGACGCGAATGCCGCCGCTGCGCTTGGCCGGCTCGGCGACGTTCTTCAGGGTGAGGCGCGGCGCGGTGTCCACGCCCTCGGCGGAGCAGTTCTCGATGGGCTTTTTCTTCGCCTTCATGATGTTCGGCAGGGTGGCGTAGCGCGGCTCGTTCAGGCGCAGGTCGGTGGTGACCACCGCCGGCAATTTGACCGCCAGGGTTTCCAGGCCGCCGTCGATCTCGCGGGTGACCGTGGCTTCATCGGCGCCCAGTTCCAGCTTGCTGGCGAAGGTGGCCTGGGGCCAGCCCAGCAACGCGGCGAGCATCTGCCCGGTCTGGTTGGCGTCGTCGTCGATGGCCTGCTTGCCGCAGATCACCAGGCGCGGGTTTTCCTGTTCGCAGACTTTCTTCAGCAGCTTGGCGACTGCCAGGGGCTGCAGCACCGCGTCGGTTTCCACCAGGATCGCCCGGTCGGCGCCCAGGGCCAGGCCGGCGCGCAGGGTTTCCTGGCTGCTGGTGGTGCCGCAACTGACCACCACGATCTCCGCGGCGAGGCCCTTTTCCTTCAGGCGCAGGGCTTCTTCCAGGGCGATCTCGTCGAAGGGATTGACCGCCATCTTGACGTTGGCCAGGTCCACGTCGCTGCCGTCGCCCTTGAGGCGCGGCTTGACGTTGTAGTCGATGACCCGCTTCAGGGGTACCAGAATCTTGATGCTCACAGGGGATTCTCCGGAGGATGGGGCAGGGGGCTGTCGAAACAGGTTGCGGCGATGATGCCGGGGGAAATTTTCGGGAGTTTTGGGGAAATGTAACGAATGTTTGCAGGGATGGCCGACCGAGGCGGTGCGGCAAAGGTGCTGGCGCATGGGGCTGGAGGATATCCGTGTCGCCGCTGTGGAATTTCAGGAACCGGCGCGAACGGCCGAATGGGTGCGTCGCATGCTTGGGCGGTAATGACAATGATCTATACATGGAAATATTGTGACTTATAGATATAATCTTTAAGCATAAAAGAGCCGGAGGCCAGGGGCTCGATACCGACAACAGAGGAGAAGCAATGCTGATCGACGCTGCCCGCTTGGGCTGGCTTGTCACGCCATGACAGGCCAGGACCGGGATGACGATGAGCCGCCGCAGGGGCGGCATGGTCACGAGTACGCTCAGGCGATCGAACTGGTGCGCAGCATGCGCGGCCCCAGCGCCTCGGCGCCGCAGCGGGACTCGGTGCGCTATTGGTCGCTGCCCCTGGGGGCGATCAGCGGTGACTTCCACTGCGCGGCGGAGCACCCGGAGCTGGGCTGGTTCGGCCTGCTTGCCGATGCGGTCGGCCACGGCCTGCCGGCGGCGATTCTCGGCCTGCGCGCTCCCGACATCTTCGACGAGGCGGTGGCCCGCGGCGACTCCCTGGAGGGGATCTATCTAGCGCTGAACCGCTTCCTCGTCGAGCAGAACCTCAGCCACTATTTCGTCTGCAGCCTGCTGGTGCGGATCAGCGGTCGCGAGATCGAAGTGCTCAACGCCGGCATGCCCGACGCACTGTTGATCTCCCGGGATGGCTTCCTGCTGCGCCAGTTTCCCTCCCTCAACCTGCCCATCGGCCTGGCCGACGAAGCCCCGGTGGTGACCGAGCACTATCGCCTGATGCGCGGCCAGCAGGTGACCCTGTTCCTCTGCTCCGACGGCCTTACCGAACTGCAGCCGCACAGCGGCCCCTCGTTTTCCACCGAGAATCTGGTGGCCTTGCTGGCGCGTCACCCCGACAGCGCGTTGGCCCGTTTGACCGAAGCCATCGGCGAGCGTTGTTCGCGCATCCAGGACGATATTTCGATTCTCGAAATCAGCCTGCCGTTTCCCGACAAGGCTGCGGCAACGGCTGCGCCGGAGCCGGAGCGGCAGGCCGATGCGGCGGCCTGCGCCGCCAACTGGCTGCCGGCCCTGGTGACGGAGAGCCTCGAGCTCGGCATCGTCGTCACCACGGCGCAGAACGAGATCGTCTACATCAATCCGGCCTATACCCGCATCACCGGCTACGCGGCGGGCGAGGCGATCGGCCAGACGCCGCGCATCCTGCGCTCCGGCCGGCACGGGCCGCAGTTCTACAAAGCGATGCTGGATGAGGTGAAGGACAGCGGAAGCTGGTGCGGGGAAATCTGGAATCGGCGCAAGGACGGTTCCCTCTATCTCGAATGGCTGGAAATCCGCACCCTCGATCAGGGCAACGCGCTGGGGCCTTATCGTCTCGGCCTGATGACCGATATCACCCAGCGCCGCCTGGCGGAGGAACGCACCCGCCATTCCGCCCTGCACGACGCGTTGACCGGCCTGGCCAATCGCACCCTGCTGCTCGATCGCGGCCTGCAGGAGATTCGCCGGGCGCAGCGGCGGCGCGACAGTTTCGGCGTGGTGGTGGTCAACCTGGACCGTTTCAAGCAGGTGCACGGCAGCCTGGGCCACCAGGCCGGCGACCAGTTGCTGCGGGAGGTGGCGCGGCGCCTGGGCGCGCTGTTCCACGAGCACGACACCCTGGCCCGTTCGGGCAACGACGAGTTCATCGGCATCGTCGCCGACGTCACCGAGCCCAGCGCCGTGGCCGCCGTTGCCGGCAGGATCCTCGAGTCCCTCGACCAGCCCTTCGCCGTCGCCGGCCATCAACTGCGCGTCAACGCCAGCATCGGCATCGCCCTCTATCCGAACGACGGCAACGATCTCGATACCCTGCTGAACCTGGCCGATGCGGCGATGCGCGGCGCCAAGGAGGCCGGCGGCAATCTGTACCGCTTCTACGCGCCGGAGGTGGCCCGCTTCGCCGACCATGCGCTGTACATCGAGGCCCGCCTCTACCAGGCATTGGGCAATGGCGAACTGGAATTGCATTACCAGCCGAAGATGGATTTCGCCAGCCAGCGCATGGCCGCGGTGGAGGCCCTGATCCGCTGGCGCGATCCGGTGCGCGGCCTGATTCCGCCGGCGGATTTCATTCCCATCGCCGAGCGCAGCGCGCTGATCGCCGACATCGGCTCCTTCGCCCTGCGCGAGGCTTGCGCCATGCTCGCCCGGCTGCGCGCCGCCGGCTACGGCGAGATTCGCGTGGCGGTGAATGTCTCGCCGCTGCAGTTGCTGCGCCACGATCTGGTGGCGGAAGTGCGCACGGCCCTGGCTGCGGCGCAAGTGCCGGCCGCCAGCCTGGAACTGGAGGTCACCGAGTCGATCTTTATCCGCGACCTGGCCAAGGTCCGCGAGGTGTTCGCCGGCCTCGCCGAGATCGGCGTTTCCCTGGCGCTGGACGATTTCGGTTCCGGCTACGCCAGCCTCGGCTATCTGCGACAGCTACCCTTCAACACCCTGAAGGTGGACCAGGCCTTCATCCGCGATCTGCACAAGGACCGCTACAACGCCTCGATCACCCGTGCCGCGATGCATCTGGCCGATGGCCTGGACCTGCACGTGGTTGCCGAGGGCGTCGAGAGTTGCGAGGAATGCCTGTACCTGAAGCAGCTTGGCTGCCACTCGGTGCAGGGCTTCCACTTCGCCAGGCCGATGCTCGAAGCCGATCTGCTGGTCTATCTGGCGCAGCCGACCGAGCGCTGCGATACCTGCCGAATTTGCCGCTGAAGCGGTGCTAGCGGCCCGCCGCCAGACGCGCCTTGAGCGCCGGTGCGGCGAAGTCTACGAAGGTGCGCACCCGGGATGACATCAACCGGGCATGGGGGAAGGCGATGCTGACCGGTGCCGCGGGCGGCTCCCATTCCTGCAGCAGGCGCACCAGTTCACCGCGCTCGAGGGCCGTCGCCGCCTGGTAGCCGAGAAAGCGGCCGCAGCCGATGCCGGCCACGCAGGCCGCCAGGGCCACCTCCATCTGGTTGGTGCGAAAGCTGGCGGCGGGCTGGATTTTTTCCACCTTGCCGCGGCGCTGGAATTCCCATTCCGACCAGTGCGCCGCGCTGTTCGGCACGATGCAGGCGTGCCGCAGCAGCTCGCCGGGCCGGCGCGGCGTGCCGTGGCGCGCCAGGTAGGCCGGGCTGGCGCAGAACAGCCGCGGCGTTTCGCCGAGGGGCAGCGCCACCAGGGACGAGTCGGCCAACTGGCCGATCCGCACGGCGACGTCGATGCCCTCTTCCAGCAGGTCCACCGCCCGGTCCAGCAGGCTCAGGTCCACCTGCACCTGGCCGTAGCGCGCCATGAAGGCGGCGACCACCGGCATCACGTGCAGCCGGCCGAACATCGTCGGCGCGGTGATGCTCAGCCGGCCGCGCGGCTCCTGGCCGGCGGAGAGGGCGGCCTCGGCGTCGCTTACCTCGGCCAGGATGCGCTTCGCCCGGTCGAAATATTCGCGGCCCTCCTCGGTCAGCGCGGTGCGGCGCGTGGTGCGGTTCAGCAGGCGCACGCCGAGTTCGCCCTCGAGCCCGGCGAGGGCGCGCACCACGGCGCTGAGCGAGGTGTCGAGGCGCTCCGCCGCCGCCGTCAGGCTGCCGGCCTCGACGATGCGGACATAGATTTCCATTGCCTTGAGCTTGTCCATGCGGCATTAAACCGGATTTCGCAAGAGTGATGTGCGGCGCGGCCCCTTTACCCGCTGCCGCCGGCGATGACAAAGTGACGGCCTTGCATCCTTGCGCCGCGGAGTCCGCCATGTCCGACCGCTTCAAGTCGATTTCCTTCAGCGCCAGCGTGCGTGCCGCCCAGGTGCGCCACGGCACCCGCGACCTCAACCAGCGCGCCCTCGACAACGGCCCGGCGCACGACGCCTTCGGCGCCGCCGAGCGCGAGTTCATCGCCGCCCGCGACAGCTTCTACATGGCCACGGTCAATCAGGAGGGCTGGCCCTACATCCAGCATCGCGGCGGCTC
>DATDMT010000171.1:0-17165 GCA_036518635.1 Rhodocyclaceae bacterium
CACCCGATCTACATCCACAACGATCCGAAAATGGCCACCAGCATGGTGCCGGCGGCGGTGATCAACCACAACGACGCCGAACTGACGCTGCTGGAAAACCTGGTGGGCCGCCGGCCGGCCTTCTACGGCAAGGATTACAAAAACAAGTATTGAGCGGCGTAGTCCGCTTCGACTACCGACTCAGGTCTGCGGGCTATCCACCGGCGGCGGCGGCGCGACTTTCATCACCTCTTCGATGGTGGTCATGCCGGCGGCGATCTTGCGGGCGCCGGAGATGCGCAGCGGCTGCATGCCTTCGCGGATCGCCAGGTCGCGCACCTTGGCGATGTCGGTGCGGTCGTTGATCAGTTCTTTGAGGCTCTCGGTCATCAGCAGGATTTCGTAGAGGCCGACCCGCCCCTGGTAGCCGGTGCGGCGGCACTCGAGGCAGCCTTGGGGGTGGTACAGCGTCGTCGGCATGGCCGACTTCCAGGGCCGCACCAAGGCTGTCCACGCGGTATTGTCTTCGGCGCGCATGGAGCCGGGTTTCTTGCAGTGCGGGCAGAGAGTACGCACCAGGCGCTGGGCCATGACGCCGAGCACCGTGGACTGGATCAGGTAGGACGGCACGCCGAGATCGAGCAAGCGGGTGATGGCGCTCGGCGCGTCGTTGGTGTGCAGCGTGGAGATCACCAGGTGGCCGGTCAGAGCGGCCTGGATCGCCATATCGGCGGTCTCCAGGTCGCGGATTTCGCCGACCATGATGATGTCCGGATCCTGCCGCATCAGGGCGCGGATGCCTTCGGCGAAGCCCATGCCGATCTCGCTGTGGATTTGCACCTGATTGAAGGATGACTCGACCATTTCGATCGGGTCTTCCAGGGTGCAGACGTTCACCTCGTCGGTGGCGAGCTGCTTCAGGGTGGTGTACAGGGTGGTGGTCTTGCCCGAGCCGGTGGGGCCGGTGACCAGGATGATGCCGTTGGGTTGGCTGGTCATCTTCGTCCAGCGGGCGCTGTCCTCGGCGGAGAAGCCCAGTTCTGAAGCATCGCGCACCAGCACCTCGGGGTCGAAAATCCGCATCACCAGCTTTTCGCCGAAGGCCGTGGGCAGCGTGGCGAGGCGCAGTTCCACCTCCTGGCCGTCGGGGGTGCGGGTCTTGATCCGACCGTCCTGGGGGCGGCGCTTTTCCACCACGTCCATGCGGCCGAGAATCTTGATCCGGCTGGTCATCGCCGCCAGCACCGACGAGGGAATCTGATAAACCTGATGCAGCACACCGTCGATGCGGAAGCGCACCAGGCCGAACTCGCGGCGCGGCTCCATGTGGATGTCCGAGGCGCGCTGCTCGAAGGCGTATTGCCACAGCCAATCGACGATCTGCACCACATGCTGGTCGTTGGCATCGAGGTTCTTGTTGAGCTTGCCGATCTCGATCAACTGCTCGAAGTTGGTCAGCGAGCTGCCGGCCGCGGTCCGACCCATGGCGCCCTTGACCGACTTGGCCAGGTTGTAGAACTCCACCTGGAAACGGGCGATGTCCTCCGGGTTGGCGATGACGCGGCGAATGTCCTTGCGCAGCACCGGCTTCAGTTCGGTCTCCCAGCCCCGTTCGAAGGGCTCGGCAGTGGCGATGATCACCTCATTGGCGCGCACCTCCACCGGCAGCACACGGAAGCGGGTGGCATAGGCGATGCTCATCACCTCGGTGACGGCGGAGAAATTGATCTTCAGCGGATCGATGTGGAAGTAGGGCAGGCCCGACCAGGTCGCCAGCCACTGGGTCAGGGTATCCACGTCCAGCAGCGTGTGCGGCGGCTGCGGCATCTTCCAGCGCTGCTGGGCGATTACCACCACCGGATGCACCTCGCCCTTGAAGTAGCGCCGCTCCTTGAGGAACTGGGCGCCCTCCTCCGCCGGAATCATGCCGGCTGCCAGCAGGGCTTCGACCAGCTCGGCCAGAGTCAGGCGATGTTCAGGCTTTGCTGCGGTGGCGGCTTGATTCATGGGTTCTCCGTCGGGTATGGGGCGACTATAGCCGAGGCCGCGGTAGCGCTCAATGGCGGGATTTCACGGGTGATTTGATGTAGCGCATGGCACGTAGGGCAAACCGCGACTAGCCTGATCGCATAGGCATTCCGGCTTTGCTTTTCTCAACGAAAAAGGAGACATCGATGAAACATCTTTCCCTCGCTTTCGCCATGGCCGCCGGTTTGTTTTTTGCCACCGCCGCCCAGGCCCAGCCCGGCCCCGGCATGGGGTCAGGTCCGGGTGCGGGTTCGCGCGGCCCTGCGGTCGTGGACTGCAGCAAGAGCCGCGATCCGCAACATTGCGAAGCCATGCAAAAGGCTCGCGAAGCCTGTAAGGACAAGAAGCTGGCCGAGCGCCGGCAATGCATGCGCGACCAGATGCCACCCAATGATTGCAGCAAGTCGCGCCACCCGGAGCGCTGCGAGGCCATGCAAAAGGCCCAGGAGGCCTGCAAGGGCAAGAGCGCGACGGATTATCGTTCCTGCATGCGCGAGCAGATGCCGGCCCGCGGTGGCCCCGGCAAGCGTGGCCCGGGCGGTCCCAACGGACCGGCGCCCGAGGTCAAGCCTGCGAAATAGGCTTTAGTCCCGCCTGCCAGCGCTCCAGCTTGGCGGCAAAATTCATCCCGGCATGAGCCGGGCTGGTGGACGGCAGGATCAGGGTTTCGAAACCCATCGCCGCCAGGGTCGGGGCGAAACGTCCCGCCGATTGGCCATTGAAGCAGACGCGCCCCAGTTGGGGCGCGTTCATTTTCAGGGCGGCGAAATCGTTGGCCACACCGTCGCGGATCGCCGAATCCAGGCTGCCCTGGCGGCTGCATTGGCCATAGACATCCCAGATCGCCAGGCCGGCGGCACGCACCGCCGCCATTCTTTGCTCGTAGGCAAGCTGTGCCAGGGGCTGGCCGAGGATGGCGGCAAGGATGGGCCAGAACTGGTTGCGCGGATGGGCGTAGTACTGGCCCGCCGCCAGCGAGGCCTCGGAAGGAAAGGAGCCCAGGATCAGCACCCGGGCTCCTTGATCGACGATGGGCGGCAGGCCCCGCAGGAGGCTCACGACGAGCCGCCGCGCCTTACTTGCCGGCCGACAGCGCCAGCATCAGGTCGTTCACCCGACGCACGAAGGTGGCCGGATCGTCCAACTGGCCGCCTTCTGCCAATTGCGCCTGGTCGAACAGCACCGCGGCCCAGTCGTCGAAGCGCTGGTCCTCGTACTTCAGGCGCAGCACCACCGGATGCTTGGGGTTGATTTCGAGGATCGGCTGGCTGTTGGGCGCACTCTGGCCGGCGGCCTTGAGGATGCGCGCCAGGT
This sequence comes from Rhodocyclaceae bacterium, assembly GCA_036518635.1. Lineage (GTDB taxonomy): Bacteria > Pseudomonadota > Gammaproteobacteria > Burkholderiales > Rhodocyclaceae > AWTP1-18. The sequence continues at coordinate 3,322 of DATDMT010000171.1, forward strand.
TGCCGGACAGGTCGTGCTCGTCGGCCACCAAACAGGCGGGGCTGTCGGTCAGGCGGTGGGTGATGCGCACATCCTTGACCCGCTCGCCCAGGCTGCCCTTGATCTTGCCCACCAGGTCCTTGAACTCGTCGGCCTCCTTCTCCTGCTCCTGCTTCTCGGCCTCGTCGGCCAGGGCGCCCAGGTCCAGGCCGCCCTTGGCGACGGAGACCAGGGACTTGCCGTCGAACTCGGTGAGGTGGCTGACCACCCATTCGTCCACCCGGTCGGACAGCAGCAGCACCTCGATGCCCTTCTTGCGGAAGATTTCCAGGTGCGGGCTGTTCTTCGCCGCATTGAAGCCGTCGGCGGTGACGTAGTAGATCTTGTCCTGGCCTTCCTTCATGCGGCCGATGTAGTCGGCCAGAGAGACGGTCTCGTCGGGGGTGTTGGCCTGGGTGGAGGCGAAGCGCAGCAGGCCGGCGATCTTGTCCTTGTTGGCGAAATCCTCGCCGAGGCCTTCCTTCAGCACCTTGCCGAATTCGCCCCAGAAGGTCGTGAACTTTTCCTTGTCGTTCTCCGCCAGGTCTTCCAGCATGCCGAGGATCTTCTTGCTGCAACCGTTGCGGATCGCCTCGATGTCCTTGGATTCCTGCAGGATTTCGCGGGAGACGTTGAGCGGCAGGTCGGCGGAATCCACCACACCGCGGACGAAGCGCAGGTAGATCGGCAGCAACTGCTCGGCATCGTCCATGATAAACACACGGCGGACGTAGAGCTTGACGCCGTGGCGCTGGTTGCGGTCCCACATGTCGAAGGGGGCGCGGGAGGGGATGTAGAGCAGTTGGGTGTATTCCTGGCGGCCCTCGACACGGGCGTGGCTCCAGGCCAGGGGGTCTTCGAAGTCGTGGCCGACGTGCTTGTAGAACTCCTTATATTCCTCGTCGCTGATGTCGTTGCGGGAACGGGCCCAGAGGGCCGAGGCCTTGTTCACCGTCTCGTCCTCGTCGAGCACCTGCTGCTCGCCGTCCTTGAACTCCTCCTTTTTCATCACGATGGGCTGGACGATATGGTCGGAGTACTTGCGGATGATGGAGCGCAGCTTCCAGCCGGACAGCAGGTCGTCCTGGCCTTCGCGCAAATGCAGGGTGATCTCGGTGCCGCGGGGGGCGCGCTCGATCATCCCGATGTTGAATTCACCGGCGCCTTCCGATTCCCACAGCACGCCCTGGGCGTGTTCCACGCCGGCGCGGCGGGTGCGGACGGTCACCTTGTCGGCGACGATGAAGGAGGAGTAGAAGCCGACGCCGAACTGGCCGATCAGGTGGGCGTCCTTCTGCTGGTCGCCGGTGAGCTTGCCGAAGAATTCCCGGGTGCCGGACTTGGCGATGGTGCCCAGGTTGGCAATCACTTCCTCGCGGCTCATGCCGATGCCGTTGTCGGCGATGGTCAGGGTGCGGGCATCCTTGTCGTAGCTGATGCGGATACGGAATTCCGACTCGTTTTCGAACAGGGCGCCGTTGTGCAGGGCCTCGAAGCGCAGCTTGTCGCAGGCGTCGGACGCGTTGGAAATCAGCTCCCGCAGGAAGATTTCGCGATTCGAATACAAGGAGTGGATCATCAGGTGAAGCAGTTGCTTCACTTCGGCCTGGAAGCCCAGGGTTTCCTTCTGGGCGCTGGAATCTACGGTGGTGGTCATCAAAGCCTCCTAGTTAAACCTGGGGCCGAGATTGGGGCGGGCGGGAGAATTTCAAGGGCTGCTTGTAAAATGCCCCATCCCGATTGGAGCCGCCCCCATGCGCCGCTACCCCCTGAGCTTTCTGATCCTCACCGCCCTCGGCCTATTCACCGCCCTGCCCGGCATCGCCGCGGTGGCCGGCTACGGCCAGGCGATCCACCCCCTGCTGGCGGATACCGGCGCCGGCATCGCCCTGCTGGTCTCGGCCGTGGCTTTGATCGGCTCGGGGCTGTTCCCCCTGGTGATCGCCCGCCTGGCGGCGGGCGAAGCGCCGCCTCAGCAGTAACGGATTTCGACGATCTCGATTTCCCGCAGCCCGGCCGGGCTCTGGAAACGCACCAGATCGCCCTCGCGGGCCTTCATCAGAGCCCGTGCCAGGGGTGATATCCAACTGATCAGGCCGGCGCCGGCATCGGCCTCGTCGATGCCGACGATCTGATAGGTGTTTTCGCTGCCATCGCTGTCGCAGATGGTGACGGTGGCGCCGAAGAACACTTGTTCCAGATTTTCCTGCGCCGCCGGGTCCACCACCGTCGAGTTGTCCAGGCGCTTGGTCAGGAAGCGGATGCGCTTGTCGATCTCGCGCAGGCGCTTCTTGCCGTAGATATAGTCGCCGTTCTCGGAGCGGTCGCCGTTGCCGGCAGCCCAGGACACTACCTGCACCAGGGCCGGCCGGTCCACCTTGACCAGTTGTTCGAACTCGGCGCGCAGGGCGGCGTGGCCCCGCGGCGTCATGTAGTTGCGGGTGCCTGCCGGCAGGGCCGAGGCGGCTTCGACCTCGTCGTCCTCGTCCTGCTCGCTCTCGCGAGTGAATGCTTTACTCATGGCGCTAGCGCCCCATGAATAAAGCCGGTAAAGCGCAAGCGCTCCACCTTGGCAAAAATAACAGCCATCCCCCCGGCCCCCTGCCCGAGGCAGGGGGTGATGGCGGCTCGCCGCTGCGCGGCTCGATATTTTTGGGGTGCCATCTTGCGAACAGCCATGTAGGCAATGCTTAAGCGGCCTGCTTGATCGCCAGCACCGCCTGGTTGCGCAGGGTTTTCAGCAACTGCAGTTCCTTCTCGGGAATCGCGATGCTGCCGGCCTTGTCCTTGTCGCAATAGATCAGGGCCACCGGGTTGCCCTTGATGCACAACGGGAACAGCACGAAGGTGCGGGCCGGCATCAGGTCGCGGTACCAGGTAGGAATCTTGTCCTTGATCTTCGGGTCGTCGATGTCGGAGATCAGGATGTCTGCCGCCTTGCTGACCGCGACGTGGAACACGTCGGGGGTATAGCTGATCGGGAAGCGGAACTTGCGCGCCAGCTCGGTGGTGTCCGGGCCGAAACCGAAGCGCCCGGCCATCTGCCCGGTGCGCGGATCCTTCAGGCACAGCAGCACGCGCTTGAAGCCCATCGCCCGGTACATGGTCTCGAGGATGATGCGCAGGATGTCGTTGAGGGTGAAGTCGTCCACCAGGGAATTGCTGATGTCCTGGATGCCGGCGGTCAGTATCGATTCGGCGTCCGCGCTGGCGCCCTCCTCGTCTGCATCGACACCATCGATACCCACCGTGTCGGCGGTGAAGGTGTCGTTGAGGACGGTCTTCTCCATCGCCGAACTGAAGCCGTCGCTGCCGGGCTTGGTGGCACCGGGAACGGTGGTGCTATGAGAGAAGGATTTGATCTGGCGGGCGAAGGGGCTCTGCTTCAGATTGACGTGGAGGATGTTGGCGACCTGGGTCAATTCCTCGAAGGACTTTTCCACCACGCCCAGCAACTGGTTCTCCGAGAAGCTCATGCTGGCGGCGAAACGCTTGGAAATCGAGGCGATCACCGAGCTGCGGCTGTCGGCGCCGGAGGCCACCATCTGGTCGCACAACTCGTTGGAAAATCCCGCCAGGACTCGCAGCATTTCTTCCGTGGTGGCCGGCTTCTTCACCGGGCCGTCGCCCAGCTTGCGCATGGCATTGACGATGCTGCCGGGGAAGCCCCAGGTGCGGGCGATGCCGATGCCCAGGTCTTCGAAGGAGATGCCCAGCACCTGGGCCGAGGCCTGCTCCTCGCTGATGCGCTTCTGCTGCATGCTGATGCGGATGGTTTCCACTTCCTCGGGGAAGTAGTACTGCGCCAGCAGCTTGCCCAGGTCGTGGAACAGGGAGCAAATGAAGGCCTCTTCCATCTCCCGGGCGGCGAATTTCTGCCCGGCGTCGCGGGCCAGCAGGCCGGCCAGGTTGCAGCGCAGGAAGGCTTCCTTCAGTTCGCGGGCGTTGGCCTTGTCCTGCAGGTGCTCGAACAGCAGCACGGTGATGGCGATGTTGCGGATCGCGTCGAAGCCGAGCACGATCACCGCCCGCGACACGGTGCTGATATTGCCGCCGCCGGCCTGGCGGTAATAGGCCGAGTTGACCAGGCGCAGAATCTTGTTGGTCAGCGCATAGTCCTTGAGGATGGTGTTGGAGAGCTTGTTGATGCTCTCCTTGTCCGAATTGGTCAGCTTGTTGATCGCCGACACGGAATCCGACAGGGCGGGGAAATCGCTCTTGTGGCGCATCCGCCGCAGCAGGAATTCCAGGGTGCTCTGCTTGTTGGCCTCCGCCGTCTCGGCGGAAATCGGCGCACCGGCGCCCAGGTACTGGTCGAGGGCGTCGCGCATCTGCGACGCCTTGGTGAAGCGCCGGGCAGGGTCGCGGGCGCAAGCCTTGAGGATGATGTCGGCCAGGCGCTCATCCATGCCCGGCGGCAGCTTCACGTCCTCGTTGAGGATACGATAGACCAATTGCCCGACCGTATCGCCGGTAATGGCGCGGCGGGCGGTGAGCATTTCGAGCAGGATCAGGCCGGCGGCAAAGATGTCCATCTGCGGGCTGATCACCCGCTTGTCGATGTATTCCGGCGCCATATAGGACGGCGTGCCCATCAGGCCCTGCTGGTCGCTTTCGGCCGAGGTGGCGACACGGGAGGCGATACCGAAGTCCATCACCTGGGGCGCACCGCTGGCATCCATCAGGATGTTGGAAGGCTTCAGGTCCCGGTGGATGATGCCCTGGGCGTGGGCCTGGGCCACCGCGTCGAGGATGTTGCGCATCATCGCCGCGGCGACGGAGGGCTCGATCGGGCCGTCGCTATGCAACTGGTCGGCCAGGGTGCGGCCGGGGACGAACTCGATCACCAGATAGGGATCGCCATCCTGTTCGCCGGCATCGAAAATCGGCACCAGATTGGGGTGGCGCAAGGCGCTGACGGTCCGCGCCTCTTCCAACAGGCGGGCGCTTTCGCTGGCCTGCACTTCGTCGAAGTGCATGGTCTTGATCGCCACCTCGCGCTGCAATTGCGGATCCCAGGCCAGGTAGACGGCACTCTGCGCGCCGCGCCCCAACTCGCTTTTGATCTCAAACCGGCCGATAGTCTTGCTCATGGCCGGATTTTAGCCCGCCGCTTTCATGATGTTTGCCTAATATCGGTTGCTGTGCAGTGCAAATTGTCCTAAGGAATTTATGGGGATACACTGGATCGAAATAACAAGAAACCGCTTGCCGAGTAGCCATCACAAACGTCCGAGGAGATCGTTATGCCGAGCCGCACCATCCGCCGCATCATCGAACAACAAACCCCGCTGACCACACCGCCCGACATCACCGTCGCCGAGGCCGCCAAGCGGATGAAGCAGGCGCGGGTCGGCGCCTTGATCGCAGTTGACGAAAACGGCAAGTTGACCGGAATCTTCACCGAGCGCGACGCCCTGTTCCGCGTCATGGCGGAAGGACTGGACCCGACCAAGGTGTTGCTGTCCCAGGTGATGACCGCCAATCCGCAGACCATCGGCCCCGACCGGCCCTTCGCCCACGCCCTGCATTTCATGTACGAAGGCGGCTTCCGCCACGTGCCGGTGGTGGAGAACGGCAAGCCGCTGGGCATGATCTCCGCGCGCGATGCCCTCGGCCCGGAGCTGCAGCAATTCGAAGACGAACTGCAGGATCGGGAGCGGATCGGCAACATCCTCGCCTGAATTTGGCAGTGCAACAAAAAGGGCGGCCTAGGCCGCCCTTTTGCGTTTACCGGCCCCGGCCGGCGATCAATGCTTGACCAGGGGCTGATCGATCATCGCGCTATAGGCTTCGAGAAAAGTCTCCAGATCGTCCTCGTCGGTCTCTCGCGTGGCGAACTCGCCCAGGTCGAGGCGGAAGCGCTGCGCCAAGGCCCCCTGCATCAGGCCGCCGCGGCGGTTGCGCTTGTCGAAAATTTCCAGCGCATCCTGATCGGGATACTCGATCACATAAAAAATCGGGTTGTTGGACATCACGTTCATGGCTGGCTCCCGCCGGTGGCTGTGTAAGCTAGATAACGGCGCCGCGGCGGATTTCAACAGGGCAATTCCAAATATCGCCGCCCTTGCCTGCAATCCCGGCCACGAATACCATGCCTGCATGGAGCCTATTGAAGATAAGGAAACCCTGCGCGCCCGCCTGGCCGAACTGAAGATCGAGCACCGCGATCTGGACGAAGCCATCGTGCGCCTCACCGGCAATTCCCCCGGGGACGATCTGCTGCTGCGGCGTTTAAAGAAGCGCAAGCTGCACCTCAAGGACCGCATCACCTTCGTCGAAGGCCAGTTGGAGCCGGATATCCCGGCATGAGCGCCACCCGCCGGGCCGCCCCAAGGGCGGCGCAGCCACGACAAGGAGCCGCAAAGCGGCGAACATCCGTCGCCCCCTCTCTTGGGGAGTGGGTTGGGGGGAGAGTAGTCCAATGACCCCCGCTGCGAAGAAGCGGATCGCCGTCGCCGCCCTGGCCCTGCTCGCCGCCGGGGCCGCTTTCCAGTACCTGACCCGCCCCAAGCCCATCGCCGTGGTGGTTGCCACGGTGGATAACGGCCGGGTCGAAACCACCGTCGCCAATACCCGCGCCGGTTCCGTCGCCGCCTGCCGCCGCGCCAAGCTGGCGCCCAATGCCGGCGGCCGCATCGCCCAGCTGCCGGTGAAAAAAGGCCAGCGGGTGAAGACCGGCGAACTGCTGCTGGAACTGTGGAACGACGACTTGCAGGCCCGCGAACGCATCTCCCGCGAGCAACTGGCCACCGCCCGCGCCCACATCACCGAGGCCTGCCAACTGGCCGACGCCGCCGCCAGCGAGGCACGCCAGGCGCGCCAGTTGCGCGACAAGGGCTTCGTCTCCGCCGAGCGGGTAACCCGCGCCGAAGCCCAGGCCAAGTCGGCCCAGGCCACCTGCGAATCCACCCGCACCCAGGCCCAGGAAGCCAATGCCCGCATCGCCGCCTCCCGCGCCGACACCCAGCGCACCGTGCTGCGCGCTCCCTTCGACGGCATCGTCGCCGAGATCAATGGCGAGGTCGGCGAATACCTGACGCCCTCGCCGCCCGGCATCCCCACCCTGCCGGCGGTGGACCTGATCGACGACTCCTGCCTCTACGTCACCGCCCCGATCGATGAGGTGGATGCGGCCCGGCTCCAGGTCGGCATGGTCGGCCGGATCAGTCTGGATGCCTATCGCGGCCAGCATTTCCCCGGCAAGGTGCGGCGCATCGCGCCCTATGTGCTGGCCCTGGAAAAGCAGGCACGCACCGTCGAGGTGGAAGTCGAGTTCGACGATCCCAAGCTGCGTGGCAACCAAGACAAGCTGCTGGTCGGTTACTCGGCGGATATCGAGGTGGTCACCGAAACCCGCGACAACGTCACCCGCATCCCCACCGCCGCGCTGATGTCGGGCAACAAGGTGCTGCTGCTGAGCGAGGGCAAGCTGGAAGAGCGCAAGCTCGAAACCGGTCTCTCCAACTGGGAATACACCGAAGTGAAAAGCGGCCTCAAGGCCGGCGAGAAGGTGGTCACGTCCCTCGACCGGGAAGGCGTCAAGGCCGGGGCGCGGGCGACGGCCGAAGCCGCCGCGCCAAAAAAACCCTAAGTTAGAGCGGCTTCATCCGCTTCACATCATGGCTGGTGAACAGCGTATCCAGCCGCCCTTCCTGTTCCAGACTCTGCATCGCCACTGACAGGGCCGCAGCCAAATCCTTGTACTCGCTCTTCACCGCCAGTCCCTGGGTCCAGCCGGCCTGGGGCATGGCCGGCATCGGCGGCGGCATGGAGATTTTGAAGCCGTTGCCGGCCGCCTTGGCGATGGGCTCCACCTGGCTGCGCGTGCCGACGAAGGCGGCAATCGCGCCGGACTGCAGATCGGCGGGCACGTCATCCAGCTTCAGGTAGTGCTTCAGGTTGTTGCGGATTTTTCCGCCATCGACCGAGCCCAGCACCATCGCCGCGATCGCATCGCCCTCGACGCCGATGGTGGCGCCGGCCAGATTGGATACCGACTCGATGTTGTAGAGCTTCTCGGTGTTGCGCACCATGGCCATGGTTTCCCGGTAGTAGGGCGCGAGGATGCTGACCTGGGGATTGCGCGCAGCGAACACATTGTCGATCGGCACATGCAGCATCACGTCGGCGACCCGGTTGCCGAGGCCTTCCAGCTTGCCCTTCCAGACCCAGACCCGCAGGTCGTCGTCCATGTTCTCCTGGGCGTCCACCGCCACCACGTCGACGCGCACGCCGAGCTTGTCCGCCAGGGCCTTGGCCAGATCCACGTCGATGCCCTTGCCCTCGTCGGAGAAGGGCGGGAACTCCTTGTACACCGCCACGCGCAGCACGCCGAGGCGTTTCACGTCGGCCAAATCGCCGGCCTGGGCGATCTGCGGCAGGGCCGCGCAAAGGGTCAGGGCCAGCCAGCTCAGGGTCTTGTTCATTCTCTTGCTCCTCGGTTGTGGTTTTGCTGGCATTCACAATACGGCCACGCCGGCAGCAGCCAAAGGGCAGCGCACCCGTCGCCGCCCAGGCAAATTGCCCAGCGCCCGCCGCCCTACCCTGCCGGCATTGGTATGCTTGGGGCCTGCCCACCCACGGCCCCATTCACGGAACCACGTCGTGCCACGCCCCCGCCTCCCGTCATTCCGGCTCCGAGCCGCAGGCCAGCGATGATCCAGCTCAGCGGCATCCAGCGCGACTACCGCGTCGGCGACGAGGAAGTGCATGCCCTGCGCGGCATCGACCTGAAGATCGAACAGGGCGAATACCTGTCGATCATGGGGCCCTCGGGCTCCGGCAAGTCCACCCTGCTCAACATCCTCGGTCTGCTCGACCGGCCCAATGCCGGCCGCTACGCCCTCGACGGCCGTGACGTGACCGGCCTCTCCGACGACGAACTGGCCCGCGTGCGGCGCGAAAAGATCGGCTTCGTCTTCCAGTTCTTCCACCTGGTGCCGCGCCTCAGCGCCGCGCAGAACATCGAGCTGCCGATGGTGCTGGCCGGCATCGACCCCCAGCAGCGCCGGCCGCGGCTGGAAACCCTGCTGCGCGACTATGGCCTGACCAACCGCGCCGACCACCGCCCCGACCAGCTTTCCGGCGGCCAGTGCCAGCGCGTCGCCATCGCCCGGGCGATGTCCATGCAGCCGCCGGTGATCCTCGCCGACGAGCCCACCGGCAACCTCGACCGCCACACCGGCCAGGAGGTCATCGCCCTGCTTGAGCAGCTCCATGCCGCCGGCGGCACCCTGGTGATGGTCACCCACGATCAGGAACTCGGCAATCGCGCCCGCCGCCGCCTGCGCATGGTGGACGGCGAACTGGTTTCCGACGAACGCCATGCGCCCGGCTGACCTGTTCGACTTCGCCTGGCAGGTAGTCAACGGCAACCGCGCCCGCACTCTGCTGATCCTGCTCGCCATGGGCATCGGCGTCGCCGCCGTGCTGGTGGTCACCTCCCTCGGCGAAGGCGCCCGGCGCTACGTGCTGCAGCAGTTCTCCGGCCTCGGCGCCAACTTGCTGATCGTACTGCCCGGCCGCTCCGAGACTGCCGGCGGTACCCCCGGCTTCCTGATTGGCAAGACGCCGCGCCTGTTGACTCTGGACGACGCCCTGGCCCTCACCCGCAGCCGCCACGTACGCCGCATCGCGCCGCTGATCGTCGGCGCCGGCGACGTGCATTGGGGCGCCCTGACCCGCGCCACCCCGGTGCTCGGCTCCACTGCCGAATTCATCGAGGTGCGGCAGATGGACATGGGCCAGGGCCAGTTCCTCCCCGAGGGCGACCCGCACCACGCCCAGCCGGTCTGCGTTCTCGGCGCCAAGCTGAAACGCGAGCTGTTCGGCAGCCAGCCGGCCATCGGCGAATGGCTGCGCATCGGCGACCGGCGCTTTCGCGTGATCGGTGTGCTGGCGCCCCAGGGCGAATCCCTAGGCTTCAACACCGACGAGATCATCATCGTCCCCCTCGCCGCTGCCCAGGCCCTGTTCAACAGCGAGAGCCTGTTCCGCATCCTGGTCGAAGCCAAGTCGCGCAGCGCCGTGGCGCCGGCCAAGGAAGACCTGCTGGAAATCCTCCGCGCGCGCCACGAGGGCGAGCGCGATGTCACCGTGATCACCCAGGACGCGGTGCTGTCCACCTTCGACCGCATCCTCGGCGCCCTGACCCTGGCGGTGGCCGGCATCGCCGCCATCAGCCTGTCGGTGGCCGGTATCCTGATCATGAACGTGATGCTGATCTCGGTCACCCAGCGCCGCCGCGAGATCGGCCTCTTGAAAGCCCTCGGTGCCAGCGGCCCGCAAATCCGCCTGCTGTTCTTCACCGAAGCGGCGATGCTGGCCCTGGCCGGCGGCGCGGCGGGGCTCCTGGTCGGCAAGCTCGGCCAGCTCGCCGTGGCCCAGGCTTTTCCCAACATCCCCTTCAGCATCCCCTGGTGGGCGATGGTCGCCGCGCCGCTCACCGCGATCGTCACCGCCGTCCTGTTCTCCGTCGCCCCGGCGCGCCAGGCGGCACAGCTCGATCCGGTGCTGGCGCTTTCGGCGCGCAAGTGAAAATGACCACACCGCTCGTCATCGTCTGCCTGACCGAGTTGCTATTCGTGGTGGCGACGCGACTCGTGCTGCACTACTACGCGTGGACATCCTTCGAAGCGGAGGCGATACGAACCGTCCTGCGTATCGCCACTGTGTCGATTTACTGGTGGCTGCTGCGGCCGCTGATTCTTTCCCGCAGCGGCAGCCCGGCCACACTGGCGAAGCCGCCGGCAATCGTCGGCCTGCTGCTGTTTCTCTCGATCCCGGTACTAATCGGAAACTACGCGCTGGCCAAGCCCATCGCCATCTTCTTCGCCGTGGCCAGCATAGCGGTGGCGGTGAAGGAAGAGTTCCTATTCCGCGGCATCTTGCAAAACCTGCTGGCCCAACGATTTGGCAGCGCCAAAGCGGTGCTCGGCACCAGCGCGATCTTCACCGCCTGGCACATCGGCGTTTGGGAGCCGACGGTGTGGGTCTTTGGGCAAATATTCTTCGCGAGCATTCTGCTCGGCGTCGTCTACATTCAGTCGGGCAGCATAGCCGCCGCCATTGTCATTCATACGACCTATGATGCCCTGTTCTCGCTCTCCCCCTTGGTCGCAGCCCCGCTCAACGAAAATTGGGGATTTGTCCCGCTGTTGGCGTCATTGGCACTGGTGTTGTTTTGGGCATCCAACGGTACCCCACGGTCTCCCGGACAAATCGTCAGCCCATCGCTCAACGCGGCGGCGGAAGGCGATTCCAAGCCATAGTCCCATGAGAACCTCCGACTTCCTCCGCTTCGCCTTCCAGTCCCTCGCCGCGCACCGGCTGCGGACCTTCCTTTCCGCCCTGGGCATCGCCATCGGCATCACCGCAGTGATCCTGTTGACCAGCATCGGCCAGGGCCTGCACCAGTTCATCATCCACGAGTTCACCCAGTTCGGCACCAACATCATCGGCATCACCCCGGGCCGCACCGATACCCGCGGCGGGCCCATCGGCGCGATCAACACGGTGCGACCGCTATCCATCGACGACGCCCTGGCCTTGCGCCGAGCGCCCCACGTGCAGTTCACCGACCCGACGGTGCAGGGCAATGGCGACGTGGAATTCGAATCGCGCAGCCGCCGCGTGATGATCTATGGCGTCAGCCACTCGATGGCCGAGCTGTTGCGGATGAAGGTTTCCTCCGGCGATTTCCTGCCGGACGACGATCCGCGCAGCGCCCGCGCCTTCGCCGTGCTCGGCTCGAAAGTGGCGCAGGAATTGTTCGGCGACGCCACGCCCCTGGGCGCACGGCTGCGCATCGGCGGCGAGCGCTACCGGGTGATCGGGGTGATGGAACCCAAGGGCCAGGTGCTCGGCTTCGACCTGGACGACACGGTGTACATCCCGGTGGGCCGCGCCCTGGAAATGTTCAATCGCGAGAGCCTGGCCGAAATCCACCTCAGCTACGACCCCACCGCCCCCCTGGCCGAAGTCGAGGCCGGCATCCGTAACGTACTGAACAGCCGCCATGGCCGCGAGGACTACACCATCACGCCGCAGCAGAAGATGCTGGAAACCTTCGGCACCATCCTCGACACCATCACCTTCGCCGTCGCCGCGATCGGCGGCATATCCCTCTTGGTGGGCGGCATCGGCATCCTCACCATCCTCACCATCGCCGTCTCCGAGCGCACTTCGGAAATCGGCCTGCTGCGCGCCATCGGCGCCACCCAGCGGCGCATCCTGCTGATCTTCCTCGGCGAGGCCGCCGCCCTGGCCGGGCTCGGCGGCGCCGCCGGGCTGGCCCTGGGCTGGCTAATCGCCCTGCTGATCCGCACCCTGCTGCCCGCCCTGCCGGTGGAAACCCCCTGGTCTTACGCCATCGCCGCCGAGGTCTCGGCCGTGCTCATCGGCCTGATCGCCGGAGTGCTGCCGGCCCGCCGTGCGGCGATGCTCGATCCGCTGGAGGCCTTGCGTTCCGAATGAGTTCCGCCAAGCGCACCATCGCCCTGCTGACCCTGAGCCAAGGCCTGTTGCTGATCAACGGCGTCGGCATGATCGCCATCAGCGGCCTGGTCGGCCTGGCCCTGGCCGCCGACCGCCGGCTGGCGACGCTGCCGGTCACCGCGGCAGTGATCGGCACGGCGCTGACCACCCTGCCCGCGGCGTTTTTCATGAAGCGCTTCGGTCGCCGCGCCGGCTTCATGCTCGGCTGCCTGCTCGGCATCGCCAGCGCCCTCACCTGCGCTGCCGCCGTGGTGGGCCAGCAGTTCTGGCTGCTCTGCTGCGGCACCCTGCTGGGCGGCGCCTACAACGCCTTCGGCCAGCAGTACCGCTTCGCCGCCGCCGATGCGGCGCCGGCCGAATGGAAGGCCAAGGCCATCTCCCTCACCCTGGCCGGGGGCATCCTCGGCGGCATACTCGGCCCGGAGATGAGCAAGCACACCCGCGACCTGCTGGCGCCGACCTTTCTCGCCACCTACCTGAGCCTCGCCGCCGTCGCCGTGCTGGCCCTGCTGATCGCCAGCCGCCTGCAAATCCCGCCGCTGACCGCGGCGGAGCGCGCGGCCCGGGGCCGGCCGCTGAAAACCATCATGGCCCAGCCGGCCTTCGTCGTCGCCCTGCTCGCCGCCGCCTGCGGCTACGGCGTGATGAACCTGCTGATGACCGCCACGCCGCTGGCGATGGACATCTGCAGCCATCCCTTTTCCGCGGTGGCCCTGGTCCTCGAATGGCATGTGATCGGCATGTTCGCGCCCTCCTTCGTCACCGGCAGCCTGATCAAGCGCTTCGGTCTCGGCCGCATCCTGCTCTGCGGCGCCGGGCTGATGGCGGCGTGCATCGCCATCGCCACCGCCGGCGTCAGCCTGATGCATTTCTGGTGGGCGCTGACCCTGCTCGGCATCGGCTGGAACTTCCTCTTCGTCGGCGGCACCACCCTGCTCACCGAGACCTGCGCCGCCGAGGAGCGGGCCAAGGTCCAGGGCAGCAACGACTTCATCGTCTACACCGTCCAGGGCGTCACCTCCCTGGCTTCCGGCGCGGCCATCGGCAGCGCCGGCTGGAACTTCCTCAACCTGCTGGCGCTGCCGATGGTGCTGCTCACCGCGGCGGCAACGCTGTGGTGGATGCGCAGCGCAGCATCGCGTTAAGCTGATCGCATCATGGCTACCCGTTCCCGCTACCGCTACCGCCTGCTGAAGATCGCCCTCGTCGCCCTGCTGCTGCTCGGCATCGCGGCGGCGGCCGGCCTGCACTTCGGCCTGCAGGCGCTGCAGCAGAAGATCGAAACCGCTCTCGGCCCGGAGAGCAGCGTCGCTGAAATCAAGATCGGC
>DATDMT010000172.1:0-7069 GCA_036518635.1 Rhodocyclaceae bacterium
GCGCTTTTGCGGATCGTCGAAGTCGGGAATGTCGCGCTGGATGTCGCTTGCCTCGGCCCGGGTCAGCAGGGCGGCGCCGTTGTAGGTCTTCTGGCCGTTGTGCAGGGCGCGGTAGCCGGCGGCTTCCAGCTCGGCGAAGGGGAAGCCCTTGTCCTCGGTCTTGGTCTCCTGCAGGCACAGCGCGTCGGGCTGTTCCGCGGCCAGCCAGTCGAGCACGTGGGGCAGGCGGACCTTCAGCGAGTTCACGTTCCAGGTGGCGATTTTCACGGGCGGGTTCCTGATCGTAAGGGCGGCGTCGGGCGCCGATGGTTGGCCGATCGCCGGCCGATTCTATCCCGCGCTGCAGAACCTCCGGTCTCGCGGCCGTGCTAATGTTCAAAAGCTTTTATTGGCACAAGGTCTTTCATGCCCGATCCCGGTTCGCAGCAAGCCGCCCCGCAGGAAGCAGCTCAATGGTTCCGTACCGCGGAGGTGCTGCCCTTGCCGGCCGCCCTGCTGGATGCGGGCCTCGGCGTGGCCTATGGCAACCCGGCCTGGGCGGCCCTGCTCGGGCGTACGCCGCAGAGCGCCGCCGGGGTGGCCCTCGCAGCCCTGATCGAACGTCGCGGCGGCTCCCAGGACGCCGATCCGCTGCCCTACGACAAGCGCCTGCGCTTTCAGTTCGAGCGCCACGGCCGCCGCCGCTACCTGGAGGCCAGCCGCACCCGCCTGCCCGGCGCCAGCGACTTGTCCCTGTTCGTCGTCCATGAGTCCACCGTCGCCGACGAGCAGTTGAACAGCCGCATCGAGGCCAGCCCGGAAGGCTTTTCCCTGGCCCTGCGCGGCGCCGCCGACGGCATCTGGGAATGGCATCCGGTGACCAAGTCGCTCTACCTGTCGCCGCGCCTGCTGGGCATCCTCGGCTACCCGGAAGACTATCGGGTGCATACCACCGACGACTGGCTGGACCTGGTGCACCCCGACGACCAAGCCCGCTACAACGAAGAGAACTCGCGCCACCTGCGCCGCGAGACGCCGCACTTCGAATGCGAATATCGCATCCGCCGCGCCGACGGCACATGGGCCTGGGGCCTCTCGCGCGGCGTCGCCACCTTTGCCGAGGACGGCAGCGCGCGGCGCATGGCCGGCTCGATTACCGACATCTCGCGGCGCAAGGCCACCGAAGGCCAACTGGTCGAAGCCTGGAGCCGGCTGGAGCTGGCGATGCAGTCTACCGGCCAGATCCTGTGGGACGCCGATCTGCGCTACATCCGCTTTTCCGACGGCCTGGCGGCCCTGCTTGGGCGGGTCTTCGATGCGTCGGAAGTGCCGCTGGCGGACTATCTCGAACGCCTGCATCCCGACGAGGCGGCGAGCTTTCGCCGCCAGTTGGAGGCCGCCCTGCAGGGAGATTCGCCGGACCTGGTGTCCACCCACCGCATCCGCCGCGCCGACAAGCAATGGATCTGGCTGCAGGTGCAGGGCCGCAGCTTCATGGACGAAAGCTCCGCCTCGCAGCGGCGGGTGATCGGCACCCTGTTCGACGTCACCGAGCGCAAGCTGCAGGAAGAGCGCATCCAGTTCCTCGCCACCCGCGACATCCTCACCCGCCTGCCCAACCGCCTGCTGCTGGCCGACCGCCTGGCCGACCTGCTGTCGCAAAGCGGGCTGGAGGCGGACGGCCTGGCAGTGGTGTATCTCGATCTGGACAATTTCAAGGACATCAACGATTCCCTCGGCCACCACGTCGGCGACATGGTGCTGAAGGAAGTCGGCCGCCGCCTCGAAGAAGCCTTCCACGATCCGCACACGGTGGCGCGCCAGGGCGGCGACGAGTTCATCATCGTCCTCTCCGGCATCCCCGACGAGGCGCGCATCGCCGCCCGCGTCAGCGGCTTCCTCGATAGCCTGCAGCAGCCGATGAACATCGGCGGCCGCGAGCTGATCGTCCATGCCTCGGCCGGCATCGCCCGATTTCCCGATCACGGCACCGACCGCAACGCCCTGCTGCGCAGCGCCGACACCGCCCTTTACGTCGCCAAGGCGCGCGGCCGTTCCCAGCTCGCGGTATTCACCGAGGCTATGGCGCGCAAGGCGCGGGAACGCATCGAACTCGAACATCGCCTCGCCAGCGCCATCGAGAACGGCGAGCTGTATCTCGAATACCAGCCCCAGTTCAACATCGCCACCGACGAGATCATTGGCTGCGAAGCGCTGATCCGCTGGCGCCACCCTGAGCTCGGCGTGGTCAGCCCGGGCCGCTTCATCCCGGTGGCCGAGAGCTGCGGCCTGATCGCCGAGATCGGCCTCTGGGTAATCGAAACCGCCTGCGTCGAGGCCCAGCGCTGGTATCGCGCCGGCCATGGCATTCGCGTTGCCGTCAATCTCTCGGCGTCGCAGATCAGCCGCGGCGGCCTGGTCGATGCCGTCGCCGGCATCCTCCGCCGCAGCGGCCTGCCGGCGCACCTGCTGGAGCTGGAGCTGACCGAGAGCATGGTGATGGAAACCGGCCAGGACGCCATCGCCACCCTGCACGGCCTGGCCGACCTGGGCATCAGCCTGTCGGTGGACGATTTCGGCACCGGCTATTCCAGTCTGGCCTATCTCAAGCAATTGCCGATCGGCAAACTCAAGATCGACCAGAGCTTCGTCCGCGAGATCAGCACCGACCGCAGCGACGTCGCCCTGGTCCGCGCCATGGTCGCCATCGCCCAGGAACTCGGGCTCGGCATCGTCGCCGAGGGCATCGAAACCCCGGGGCAGCGGGATACCCTGCTATTGTTGGGTTGCACCGTCGGCCAGGGCTTCCTGTTCAGCCACCCCATCGCGCCCCGTGCCCTGGCCGAGCGCCTGGGCATCGGTCTGCGCCCGGTGGGCGGCCTGATCTAGAGGACTACAAGGAGTTACCGGAGAAATGATGAACCACGAAAACCGCCGCAACTTCTGGCGCGCCGCCTTCCACGCCCCCGCCCGCCTGATCGACAGCGCCGGCACGGCGCACGGCGAGGTGCTGGATATCTCGCTCAAGGGCGTGCTGCTGAAAATGCCCGACACCTGGCACGGCAAGAATGGCGAGCGTTGCCAGTTTCACCTCGAATTGGCCGAAGGCGTCGCCATTTCCATGTGGGCCAGCGTCGCCCATCTCAAAGGCAACTTCGCCGGCCTGCATTGCGACAAGATCGACGTGGACAGCATGACCCACCTGCGCCGCCTGGTGGAGCTGAATTCCGGCGATCCCAAGCTGCTCGAACGCGAACTGCCGGCCCTGCTGGCCGAAGCCTGATCCTGACCGCCGCTCGGCGGCGGTGTGGCGGCGGTAATCGGCGTAGCATGGGTAAGCGCCTTCCCCGGGCGCATGTCACCAGAGGTAATCCCATGGACACCCATCACCTCGCCGCCTGCGAGTTCCTCGCCAGCCTGATCCGCAACCAGCCCGAACTGCTCAAGGGCTTCACCCCCAACAAGGACAGCGGGGAAATGGTGGCGAATTTCTGCTCCGGCTTCGTCGAGCGCTTCGCCCGCAGCCTGAAGGATTTCGACGAAGGCTCGAAGGAGGCCAGTCTCGACGATTGGAGCTTCCTGTCGATCAAGAAGGGCGACTGAGTTCGTCGCTCGCGGTGCCATGAATCATGGCGTCGCCCATGTGGTCTGCCAGACAGACCGCCTTGCGCCAGCCCGGATAGGCTCAAGCTCTATCCGTCCAGTACGGGTCACGCCAAGGAGAAACAACATGGATCAATATCGCCACCACGTATCGGGCTTTTTCCCTCACCGCGAAGACGCCGAAGGCGCGCTTGCCCGGCTGGTGGACGGTGGGCTGCCGCGTGATCAATTGCAGATTCTCGATGCAGATTCGCTTCCCGGCGCCACGGTCAAGCCCGCCAGCAGTAATGAAGTTCTCAAGGATGTGCTGGTGGATGGCGCCATCGGCACCGCCGTCGGCTCTGGTATCGGCATGCTTGCCGAACTCGCCCTGGTGGCGGCGAACGTCACCCTGTTCGTCGCCAGCCCCTTGGTCGCGCCGCTTGCCATGCTGGGCTGGGGCGCCAGTCTCGGCGGCTTCATCGGCGCCGCCGCCGGTGCCGGCAGCAAGGACGGGAAGTTCTCGACCCTGATCCAGGATGCGATCGCCAGTGGTCAGGTGGTGATCGTGGCTGAAACCCGCAGCGAACAGGAAACTACCATCGCCACGGAAGTCATCCAGACTTTGATCGGTCAGAGTACCGACCTCAGCGTCGCCTGAGGCTTTCGGAGGACGCGCCCTAGACACGGCCTGCGGCAGACGGGCTATTGCATCGAGTGCAGCCCGATCATATTGCCCTCGCTGTCGAACAGCAGGGAGATGAAGCCGTATTGGCCGATCGACATTTTGGCCCGCTGCACCCGCCCGCCGGCCTTCTCCGCGCGGGCTTCCTCGACGGCGCAATCGGTGCAGTGGAAATACACCAGGGTACTGTTGCCGCCCGAGGGGAAGCCAGGCATCTGCACCAGCGCCCCACCGGCGCCGTACTGGGTCTGCTCCATCGGGAAGGCCCACATCTCGAAGCCGCCGCCTGGCGGGTTGAGCTGCTGCAAGGTGGTCTCGAACACCGCTTCGTAAAAGGCCTTGGCGCGGGCCATGTCCTGCACGTAGATTTCAAACCAGCCGACCGGATTGCTGTTCATGGGGGTCTCCTTTAGACGACGCGAAAAACCTAGCCCTTCCCAGATTGTTGCCTAACCGCCCGGATTTTTGGGCCGCCGGCATCGATGCTGTCGGTGCGCAGGCGCACGGCGTCTGCCACGTTTACTTTCTACGCCGAAAGACATACCGTCACCAGTGAGCCAACCGCTTTCCCTCCTCGATTGGAACGCCCACTGTGACGCGAACCCGCAATCTGCCCTGCCTTGCCCTGTTCGCCATTTTTCTCCTGTTTGTCAGTCGTACTACGCTTGGCGCCTCACTGGCTGCCCCGGAGGCCGCGGGCATGCGCCATGTCGCGGGCAAGGTGTATGTCGATCCCGAGCTCGCTTCCGATCGGGTCGCCGGTCTGCTGGAACTCGTCGCCGCAGCGCGGCGGCGCGTCACCGCCGTGTATGGGACCGTGCAAGCGGAGCCGAACATCGTGTTCTGCGCGAGCATGAATTGCTATCAATCCTTTGGCGCCATCGGCTTGGGCTACACCGACGGTGCCGACCTGGTGATCGCCCCCCGCGGCCAACGCGCAGCGATCGTTGCCCATGAACTGGCCCATGTCGAACTCAGCAAGCGGCTCGGCGGCATGGCCAAAGTCATGGCGCGGATACCCCAGTGGTTTGATGAAGGGCAGGCGGTGATGGTGAGCATGGCCGAGGAATTCTCGGAAGATGCCTGGAAGGCCGCCACCCGCGACGGGGCGGATGCTCCGCCACTCGCCACCCTGGCGTCGATGGCCGATTGGTCCCGGGTTACCGGGGAGTACGGCGAGAATATGCAAAAGTCCTACGGCACGGCGCGCCATGAAGTCAGCCGCTGGTTCAACCGTTCCGGCCCGCGTGGATTTCAGGCACTGCTCACCGCACTCGCGGCCAATGAATCCTTTGCTACCGCCTACGTCCGCGCTGAAGCGGCGAACGCGCGATCGCCCGTCGCCGAGGCCGAGCCAGAGCGCATCGCGCTCAACGGCACGGCCACACCCGGGAGCGCGCAGCTTCCTTGATCGATTCGGCATTCGACACGCCGCCATCTGCTGTTGGCGTGTCGAGTCGGCTGCCGCACTGTGATGGCTGCAATGTCAGTAGCGGCCTTCAGTCACCGGGTAGCGCCTGCTTATAGGCGGCATTGCCGTCCACATACGCAGGCATGGCCTCGCTGGGCGTACCGTAGGCGGCCTTGCCGCGGGCTTGTTCCCAGGGATCAAAAGCCTGAATCCCGGTCTCGGTCGGAACCCGGGCACCACGCCGCGGTTCGATGGTTGCAGTGTTGTCGGATGGACCGTTGTATTCCGCGGACGTGCCGACCGAACCGGAATCGCTGGGCCGGCCAGGTTCATTTTCATAAGTGGCGGCAAGTGCCGTCCCGCTCACTGCGGCAAGGGCGGTAAGGGCGAAAGTCGTGGCGAATCTGTTCAACTTCATGATGCTCTCCTTTGATAAACGGTATCGAACCAGGCTTCGGCGCTTACCAAATCTGCTTTGAAGAAAGGCGGTAGCGCGCATTCGGCGACAACCGCTTTCTTCCAGAATCGAGGGCTAATTGGGTTGAAGCGATGCTCAGTTGATGTGTACAACCTTAGTCGGGTAAGCCGCCGTGGTGCAGCAGTCCGTATGGGCTGAAAGGCCCATGGCAGGCCATATGGCGGGGCTTTTCCGCTGTTTGCCATCGACCGCCATCGCACTGGTCAGCCGAATGGCGGATAGGGTTATGTGGCGTAGCGCGCAGACATCGAGAGAGCAGCGTTTACGCTCAACGGATCGTGAGTTGCAGGTGGGGGGGGTCAGAACCGCCACGCGGGATTAACCGCAGGTGCCGGGAGTTCGTCCCGGCGGCCGAAGGGCTACGCCCATCGGCCATGGCCCAATCGAAGCACCACCTCCCATCCTCCTCCGCCAAGCGGAGGAGGTGACTAGTTACCCCCCGCCCTCAGGGCGGGGAGCGTGGGGCATCATTTCCCTACGGGGTCGCGGCTTGCCGCTACCCCGTAGCCCCGGCCCGACTGCGTCAGGCATTCCTCGCTCCGGAAGCTTCTCCGGGCCGGTGGGTAAACTCGCTTCGCTCGGCGTGGCAGAGGGGAAGCTGAACATCAGCCGCATAGCGGCGGAAAGAGTGGATTTCCGGAAGGGAAAGCCAATTCGCTTTGCCAATTATCGACGCCTTATTTCTCACTTTCTTTGCACAGTTCAATGACTTCAAATCCACCAACGCGACTGACTATCAACCGGCAACCAGTGGGCGAAATGGCCCAATCTGGACTGATGGATATCCGTGTGTAGCGCAAACCTTCCTGAAGGTAGATACCTTGCATTCCTAAGCGGTTACCCAGATGGCGTTCGCTGAAATGCCACAGCATGCCCACCCGAGATGGCAGCGCATTCAAGCTGCCTTTGCGAGCCTTGTTCCACAAAAAATCAG
>DATDMT010000173.1:0-2892 GCA_036518635.1 Rhodocyclaceae bacterium
TCTGGGCCAGCGCCGTGGCCATGCCAGCAGTTCCGATTTTTCGCCCCAGGCCTTGCAGGCCACGGTCTCCGCCGCTCTGTCGATCGCCCGCTTCACCGCCGAGGACGATGCCGCCGGCCTGCCCGAGGCCAAGCTGCTGGCGCTGGGCAAGAAGGCCGATGCCTCCGGCCTGGACCTCTACCGGCCCTGGGACCTGTCGGTGGAAGCCGGCATCGACCTGGCCCGCCGCTGCGAGGCTGCAGCCTTTGCCGTCAGCCCCGAGGTGCGCAATTCCGAGGGCGCCAGCGTCTCGGTGCAGCAATCTCATTTCATCTCGGCCAACAGCCTGGGCTTCATGGGCGGCTATGCGGCCTCGCGCCATTACATCTCCTGCTCGGTGATCGTTGGTGAGGGGGACGACATGCAGCGCGACGACTGGTATTCCAGCCAGCGCGATCCGGCGCTGTTGGCCCATCCCGAGGCCATCGGCGACTACGCCGCGCGGCGCGCTCTGGCTCGCCTCAACGCCCGCAAGCCGCGCACCTGCAAGGTCCCGGTGATCTTCGAAGCGCCCCTGGCGGCGGGCCTGATCGGCGCCTTCGTCCAGGCGGTGAGCGGCGGTGCCCTATACCGCAAATCCACCTTCCTGCTCGACAGCCTGGGCAAGCAGGTCTTCCCCGACTTCGTCCGCATCTCCGAGCGCCCCCATATCCCCGGCGCCCTGGCCTCCAGCCCCTTCGACGACGACGGCGTGGTGACGCGGGATCGCGAAGTGGTGGACGGCGGCGTGGTGCAGGGCTATTTCCTCTCCACCTACTCGGCGCGCAAGCTGGGCATGGAGACCACCGGCAATGCCGGCGGCAGCCACAACCTGCTGGTGGCGCCGGGCGAGCACGATCTGCGTGGCCTGCTGAAGAAAATGGGGCGCGGCCTGCTGGTTACCGAACTCCTCGGCCAGGGGGTGAACTACGTCACCGGCGACTACTCCCGCGGCGCCGCCGGCTACTGGGTGGAGAACGGCGAGATTGCCTACCCGGTGCACGAGTTCACCATCGCCGGCAACCTCAAGGACATGTTCCGCGGCATCGGCGCCATCGGCAACGACGTGCTGGTGCGGGGCTCGAAGCAAGTGGGTTCGGTCCTGATCGACCGCATGACGATTGCCGGGAATTAAGGTGCAGCCGGTACGCTTCTGCATCGTCCGCCACGGCGAGACCGACTGGAACACCCAGCGCCGCCTGCAGGGCCATATCGACATCGGCCTCAATCCGGTGGGCCACCGTCAGGCCGCCGCCGCCGCCCAGGGCCTGGTGGGCCTGCACTTCGACGCCTTCCTCGCCAGCGACCTGCTGCGCACCCGCGAGACCGCCGCGGCCATTACCGCCGTGCTGGGCATCAAGCCGCACCTGGAGCCGGACCTGCGCGAGCGCCACTACGGCGTGTTCCAGGGGCGCACCGCCGATGAGGTGGCGATCCACTTCCCCGAGGCCTACGCAGCCTACAAATCCCGCGACGAGCACTACGAATTCGGCGACGGCGAAAGCCTGCACGACTTCGCCCACCGCATCAGCAGCACCATGACCCGCCTGGCGGAAACCCATGCCGGCCAGACCGTGCTGCTGGTGGCCCACGGCGGCGTGCTCGACGTGATCTACCGCCGCGCCATGGGCCGCGATCTTTCCGGCCCCCGCGATTTCCCGATCCCCAATGCCGCCCTCAACTGGATCAGCGTCGGCCCCAACGGCTGGCAGGTGGAACTCTGGGCCGATCAGCGCCACCTGGATAACGCCCTCGACGAGCTGCAATAAGGCGGCCCCCGGCGCAGTGGTAAAATGCGCCGCTTTCCTCATTCATCAGGGATAGCGCCATGTTTTCCAAGCAAAACACCCTCGCCAAGACCGACTCCGAACTGTGGGCGGCCATCCAGGCGGAGAACACCCGTCAGGAAGACCACATCGAGCTGATTGCCTCGGAAAACTACGTCTCCTGCGCCGTGATGGAAGCCCAGGGCTCCCAGCTCACCAACAAGTACGCCGAGGGCTATCCCGGCAAGCGCTACTACGGCGGCTGTGAGCACGTGGACGTGGTCGAGCAACTGGCCATCGACCGGCTGAAGAAGCTGTTCGGCGCCGATGCCGCCAACGTCCAGCCGAATTCCGGCTCCCAGGCCAACCAGGCGGTGCTGATGGCCTTCGCCAAGCCCGGCGACACCATCATGGGTATGAGCCTGGCCGAGGGCGGCCACCTGACCCACGGCATGGCCCTGAACATGTCCGGCAAGTGGTTCAACGTCGTCGCCTACGGCTTGAACGAGAAGGAAGAAATCGACTACCCGAAGATGGAAGCCCTGGCCCGCGAGCACAAGCCGAAGATCATCATCGCCGGTGCCTCCGCCTACGCCCTGCGCATCGACTTCGAGCGTTTTGCCAAGATCGCCAAGGAAGTCGGCGCGATCTTCTGGGTGGACATGGCCCACTACGCCGGCCTGATCGCCACCGGCTTCTACCCCAACCCGGTGCCCCACGCCGACGTCGTCACCTCGACCACGCACAAGACCCTGCGCGGCCCCCGCGGCGGAATCATCCTGATGAAGGCGGAGCATGAGAAGGCGCTGAATTCGGCGATCTTCCCCGGCCTCCAGGGCGGCCCGCTGGAGCACGTGATCGCCGCCAAGGCGGTGGCCTTCAAGGAAGCGGCGACGCCCGAGTTCAAGGCCTACCAGGCCCAGGTCGTCGAGAACGCCATCGTCATGTGCAAGGTGCTGGCCGCGCGCGGTCTGCGCATCGTTTCCGGCCGCACCGAGTCCCATGTCTTCCTGGTGGATCTGCGGGCCAAGAACATCACCGGCAAGGAAGCCGAAGCCGCCCTCGGCGCCGCCCACCTGACGGTGAACAAGAACGCCATCCCCAACGA
>DATDMT010000174.1:0-5851 GCA_036518635.1 Rhodocyclaceae bacterium
TTGGTCGCCGCTGCCGGCGATTCCTTACAAGCTTCAGCTCAAGCCGGCGCGCAGCAGGAAGTGCCCCAGGTGGTAATCGCTCTTGGTGGTGTGATTGATCTGCCAGTCCACTAGCCGCAACTGGATCAGGAACAGCAGATAGAGCTTGTCGCGCTCGCCGGAGAGAATCTCGCGGCGGAATTCTTCCAGGGACTTGATGAAGGTCTGGTGCTGGCGCAGGTGCTCCTCCGAGAAGGGGTAGCTGTAGCGGCGCATCAGGTTTTCTTCGGTGGCGAAGTGGGCGGCGGTCTGCTCCGACAGGGCGGCCAGGAGTTCCGGCACGTTGCTGGCACCGCGATTCACCTGCTCGGCGAGAATGCCGAAATTCACCAGCAAGTCCTGGTGCTGGGCATCGATCTCACTGATCAGCACCGAGTACTCGTTGCGCCAGGCGATGTCGCGCATCGACTCACCGGCGGTTTCCAGGCTGCCGTGCTGCTCGGCCTCGACACAGCGGTCCAGATAGACCCGCGCCGCCTTGTCGTCGGGCGCCACGCGCAGGCATTCCTCCAGCAAGGGCTTCGACCGCTCCGGATGGCCCATGTGGAAATAGGCCAACGCCTCCTCGAAAACGCCCTTGGTTTCCTGCTTGGACAACCACATCGGCTCCGGGTCGGCATCGAAGACCTCGTACACCGACTGCGCCTGGTAGCGGCCCTTGACCCGTAACCGGTCGAGGAAACGGATGCAATAGGCGTTCTTGTCTTCCAGCGAATGGTAGGTGTGCTCGCTGATGATCAAGGGCGTGCCGTAGTTCTTGGTCAGCCCTTCCAGACGCGAGGCGAGATTCACCGCATCGCCGATCACCGTGCTGTCCATCCGGTTCGGCCCGCCGACGGTGCCCATCATCACCATCCCGGTATTCACCCCGATGCCGATGCGGATCGGCACGTAGCCGGCGCGGGCGCGGCCCTGGTTGTAGTTCACCAGGCGCCGCAGCATGTCGATCCCGGAGCGCACGCCGTCGTCGGCGCAGCCGGGAAACAGCGCCATGATGCCGTCGCCGATGTACTTGTCCACCATGCCGGCATGGCGCGCCACCACCGGCTCCATGGTGGACAGATAGGAATTGATGAAGCGGAAATTCTCGGCGGGGAGGATCGACTCCGACAGCATGGTGAAATCGCGGATGTCGGAAAACAGCAGGGTCAGTTCCTTCTCGACATGATCGCCGAGCTGCACGTCCACGATGCTGGGACGGCCGAGCAGGTCGAGAAACTGGTAGGGCACGAAACGGCCGTAGGCAGCCTCCGTGTCGGTCAGGCAGCGAATGTTCTCGTTGCGGTTCTGCTCACTCATAGGCCCAGTATAAATGCAAAGCCCCGGCGGACCGGGGCTTGGCAGAGCGCAGAGTTGAGTCGCATCAAACCTGCATGTTCATTATGTCGTGGTAGGCGCTGACCAGCTTGTTGCGCACCTGGGTCATCTGCTGGAAAGACAGGCTGGCCTTTTGCAGATTGACCATCACGTCCTGCAGATTGACGTCGCTCTGACCGGCGGCAAAATCTTCGGTCATTTTCTGCGCGCTCTGCTGGGCCTGGCTCACCTGCTCGATGGCACCCTTGAGCACCTGCGAAAAGTCGACGGCCCCCGCTTCGGGCGTGGCGGAGGCCGACTTTCCCTGGGTCAGCGCCGTGGCTGACCGCAGTTCGGACAGCATGGCGTCAATGTTGCGCGTGTCGATGGACATGGTGATTTCCGGCTCTAGGTCGACGAGTCACGATTCTATGAGCAATCCCTGTGCCTGCAAACCGCTTTTTTCAGTCCTCGTTCCAGAACCCCTCTTCCCGGTACTGGGCCAGCTTGTAGCGCAGGGTTCGTTCCGAAATTCCAAGTAGCTCCAC
This sequence comes from Rhodocyclaceae bacterium, assembly GCA_036518635.1. Taxonomy (GTDB): domain Bacteria; phylum Pseudomonadota; class Gammaproteobacteria; order Burkholderiales; family Rhodocyclaceae; genus AWTP1-18. Next base: position 1,884 of record DATDMT010000174.1, read on the forward strand.
GGCCTTCTTGCGCGAGCCGCCAACCTTCGCCAGGGTGTCGAGAATGTGCTGCCGTTCCAGGTCACGCATGTTCGCGGAGCCGCTGCTGGCGGGGCTTTCCGCCGGATTGACAGGAACTTCTGGCGGCGGCGCAAAGGAAGCCACCGGCGCCGGCGGCTGCGGCGGCGTGCTGCTCATGCTGTCGCGGGACAGCAGCAGATGCTCGGCTTCGACCCGGCTGTCGGGGGCCAGGATCAGCGCCCGCTGCATGACGTTTTCCAACTCGCGGACATTGCCGGGCCAGGCATAGGCGGCAATTTTTGCCGCGGCCGAGGCACCGAGTTCCACATGCCGCCCTTGCCGCGCACCGAGCAGGGCGAGGAAGTGCCGCGCCAGGGGAACGATGTCGCCGACCCGCTGGCGCAGCGCCGGGATGTCCAGCGGGAAGACGTTGATGCGGTAGAACAAGTCCTCACGGAAGCGCCCCTGGCGCACCTCGTCGGCCATGTCCCGGTTGGAAGTGGCGAGCACGCGGATGTCCACCGGGATCGGCTTCTTGCCGCCGACCCGCTCCACCTCCCGCTCCTGCAGCACGCGCAGCAGCTTGGCCTGGAGGGCCAGGGGCATTTCGGAAATTTCGTCCAGCAGCAGAGTGCCGCCATCGGCCTGCTCGAACTTGCCAGCCTGGGCGTTCTGCGCGCCGGTGTAGGCCCCCTTCTCGTGGCCAAAGAGGGTGGCCTCCAGCAGGTTGTCGGGGATCGCCGCGCAATTGATGGCAACGAAGGGGCAGCGGGAGCGCGGCGAATGTTCGTGGATGTAGCGGGCAAAGACTTCCTTGCCGACGCCGGACTCGCCGGTCAAGAGCACCGTCGCATCGCTCTTCGCCACCCGCGCCGCCAGCAGCAGCACTTCGCGGGTGCGCGGGTCCTCGGCGACCACGCCCTCGGCGGCCGGAGCCACGGCATAGCGCTCAATCTGGGCCAGCAGTTCGCGCGGCTCGAAGGGCTTCAGCATGAAGTCGCAGGCGCCGCCGCGCATCGCCGAGACCGCCTTATCCACATCGCCGAAGGCAGTCATCAGCAGCACCGGCAGGCCCGGTTTGCGGATGCGGATTTCGCCCAGCAGTTGCAGGCCGTCCATCGGGTCCATGCGCAGGTCGGAGATGACCATGCCGAACTCCTGGCCGGCGATCAGCTCCAGCGCCCGCGGCCCGCCGTCGGCGGTGGTCACCTGGTGGCCAGCGGCCTCCAGGGTGATGGCCAAGGCGTCGCGCAGGGCATCGTCGTCTTCCACCACCAGCAGCTTGAGTTTTCTCGCAGTCATCAATCGTTTCCGTTCGGCGCTAGAGCGCGCGCAATGCTCAGTATGAATTCAGTGCCCTGGCCCGGCGTCGAGCGCACCTCGATATTGCCGCCGTGGGCGCGAGCCACGCCCTGGGCGATGGCCAGGCCAAGGCCGGTGCCTTCGGCGCGGGTGGTGAAGAAGGGCTGGAACAAGCGCGCCACCACGTCCTGGGTCATCCCCCGGCCATTGTCGCGCACCCGGAACTCGATGCGTTGCTCGTTGGCGCGGGTTTCGAGAGCCACCTCGCCGCCGGCATCCACCGCGTGCAGGGCATTCTCCAGCAGATTGGCGATGGCGCCTTCCAATTCCTTGCGGTTGCAATGGACCATCACCGCGCCAACGCCATCCACCACATTGAAGGCGGCGCCGCGGGAGCGGGCCAGGGGCTCGATGGTGTGGGCCACCGCATCGAGCATCTCGCCCATGGCAATCTGTTCCCGGCCCAGGGCCTCGCCGCGGGCGAACAACAGCATGTCCTGGATCAAGCGCTCGAGCATCTTCAGCCGTTCCACCGTCTTCCGCGCAATGCCGGTGCGGGAAGCCTCGGGCAGGTCCGGGTTCTCCAGATTGCCGGCGTACAACAGGGCCGCCGCCAGCGGCGTGCGCAGTTGATGGGCCAGTTGCGCCACCATTTCGCCCATCGCCGCCAGGCGCTCGTTGCGCGCCGCCTGGGTCTTCAGCCGGTGGGCTTCGGTGATGTCGTGCAGCAGCACGATGCGGCCGCCGGCCGAGTCGGCGGCGCTTTCGATCAGCGACAGACGCCGGTCCGAGCCGGTGGCGAGAAACTCCCCCGGCAGGTCGGCGGCCTTCAGGTGTTCCGCCGCCAGGGCATTCCAGTCCGCGCCGATCAGGCCCGTGCCGAACCAGCGGCCCGCCGCCGGGTTTGCCTGTACGATGCGCCCCCCGGCGTCGAGCACCAGCACCCCCGCCGGCAGGGCGTCCTGCAGCAGCGCCATACGCTCGGTGAGGGCCGCCACCTGGCCCTGCAACTGGGTGTAGGCGTTGGAGAGTTCGTCGGAAACCCGGTTGAAAAGCTGAAAGGCCTCCGCCAGCCGCGCAGCCTCGGCGGCTCGGTCGGTATTGGCGTCCGTCGCAGTATCCGGAGTAGTGGCCTGTTCCATGGCGGCCGATGATGGCAGATTCATCAAAAAGGGGGGCGCGAAATGGCGGCAATTATTGCCGTTTATCCCGGGAACCGGCCTTGCTTCAGCCACGCACAATCGCTACGGGCAAAAATAGTCAGCAAATCAACGGAAAAGACCCACTGAACAATGGCCGAGGCAGTCGAAACCGCTAGCAACTTCCCGCTCAACCTGGGCGCTTTCAATCGTCTGCCGACGCGCATCAAACTGGCGGCGATGGTCGGCGTCTCGGTGGCGGCGGCAGCGATTGTCGGCACCTGGTTGTGGGCCAAACAGCCCGACTACACGGTGCTGTTCTCCAACCTGAACGACCGGGACGGCGGCGAGATCGTCACCTCCCTGCAGCAGCAAAACGTCCCCTACCGCTTCTCCGACACCGGCGGCGCGATCCTGGTGCCCGCCGCCCAAGTGCACGACATCCGCCTCAAGCTGGCCTCCCAGGGCCTGCCCAAGGGCGGCATGGTGGGCTTTGAAGTGCTGGAGAACCAGAAGCTCGGCGCCAGTCAGTTCCTCGAACAGGTGAACTATCAGCGCGCCCTGGAAGGCGAGCTGGCTCGCACCATTTCCACCATCTCCTCGGTCAAGGGCGCCCGGGTGCACCTGGCGATGCCCAAACAGTCGGCCTTCCTCCGCGACGAGCAGAAGCCCACTGCCTCGGTGCTGGTGAACCTGCAGCCGGGGCGCAGCCTGGACGGCGTGCAGATCGCCGGCATCGTGCATCTGGTCTCCGCCAGCGTGCCGGACCTGAACGCCGCCGCCGTCAGCGTGGTGGACCAGGAAGGCAACCTGATCTCGCAGCAGACGGACCCGAGCCGCACCGCCGGCCTCGACCCGGCCCAGGTCAAGTATGTGCGCGACCTGGAGATGGACTACGGCAAGCGCGTCGAAGCCATCCTCACCCCCATCGTCGGCGCAGGCAACGTCAAGGCCCAGGTCACCGCCGACCTGGACTTCTCCCAGGTGGATCAGGTGGCCGAGAGCTTCAAGCCGAACCCGACCGGCGAAACGGCGATCCGCAGCCAGCAGACCAATGAGGCCGGCAACGGCAACCCGCCGGCTGCCGGCGTCCCCGGCGCACTGACCAACCAGCCGCCGGTGCCTGCCACCGCGCCGCTCACCGCCCCTGCAGCGAATGGCGCCGCCGCAAATAGTGCTGCGGCGAACCAGAACTACACACGCAATTCGACGGTCAACTTCGAGGTGGATAAAACCATCCGCCACACCAAGGTGGCTCCCGGCTCGATCCGCCGGCTGTCGGTGGCGGTGCTGGTGAACCAGAAACCGGGCAATGGCAAGGCCAAGTCCGTGCCGCTGACCGCCGACGAAGTGAAACAGATCACCGCCATGGCGCGCGAGGCGGTAGGCTTCAACCAGGAGCGCGGCGACACCCTGAACGTGACCAACGCCGCCTTCACCCCGGAAGACCCCAACGCCCTGCCGCAGACGCCGATCTACAAGGATCCGACGATCATCGCCATCCTCAAGGATTTGAGCCGCTATGCG
>DATDMT010000175.1:0-14208 GCA_036518635.1 Rhodocyclaceae bacterium
TTCAGCCGCGGCAGGCGGTATTCAACCGGGTCTTCGACGGTGATGATCTTTTTTTCCGGGGTGTTCAGTTCGTTCAGCGCGGCGTACAGCGTGGTGGTCTTGCCGGAGCCCGTGGGGCCGGTGACCAGGACGATGCCGGAGGGGCGGTTGATGGCATGGCGAAAACGCTCCAGCACCCGCGGCGGCATGCTCAGCCGGGCCATGATCAACAGACCGGCATCCTGCGCCAGCAGACGCATCACGACGGATTCGCCGTGCTGGGTCGGCATGGTGGAGATCCGCACGTCCACCTGATGGCCGCGCAGCTTGATGTTGAAGCGGCCGTCCTGGGGCAGGCGCTTTTCCGAGATGTCGAGGCCGGACATCAGCTTTAGACGCAGCACCAGGGCGGTGGAAATTTTCGAATCGGCTTCGGTCTGGACGTGCATCACGCCGTCGATACGGAAGCGGATGATCAGCGATTTTTCCTGCGGCTCGATGTGGATATCCGAGGCGCGGGTGCGCTGGGCTTCCTCGAACACGGTCTGCAGCAGCTTGACCACCGGCGCGTCTTCGGCCCCCGGGGCGATGCCGAGGACGTTGCCGAACTCCACCGGCACGTCGCCCATTTCCTGGGTGAGTTCCTTGGCCAGGCCGGAGATTTCTGCGGTGCGGGCATAGACCCGGTCCATCAGCGGCATCAACTGGCTTTCGGTGACCACCACCAGTTCGATGTCGCGCTTCACGATGCGGGCGATTTCGTCGTACACCGCCAGGTCGGTGGGATCGGAGAAGCCCACCCGCAACATGCCGTTCTGCTCGCCCAGCACCAGGGCGCGGAAACGGCGGGCCGCCGCCTCGGGCAGCAACTTGATCAAATCGGGGCTGGGTTGGAAGGTGCGCAGGTCGATGAACTCGGCGTTCAACTGGCGGCCGAGGGCCTTGGCGATGCCCTCTTCGGTGACGTAGCCGCTCTCGACGAAGATGCGTCCGAGCTTGCGGCCGCTGCGCTTCTGCTCGTCCAGGGACATCTTCAACTGCTCCTGGGTGAGCAGCCCCTGCGTGATCAGTAGGTCTCCAAGCCTTACCTTTTCCGGGCGCGCCATGCCAACTCCGTTAGTATTCGCGGCCCAAGCCACCTCGGACCGAGTTTGCAGCCTATCAGTCACCCCATGTTCCACATCGTCCTATATCAGCCGGAAATCCCCCCCAATACGGGCAATGTCCTGCGCCTGTCGGCCAACGCCGGCTGTCGCCTGCATCTGGTGGAACCCCTGGGGTTCAGTCTCGACGACAAGCAGTTGCGCCGTGCCGGGCTGGATTACCACGACCTAGCCCACGTCACCGTGCATCCGGACTGGGCCGCCTGCCTCGCCGCACTGGATGGCGCCCGGCTGTTCGCCGCCAGCACGCGCAACGCCTTGCGCCACGACCAGCCGCGCTATGCGGCGGGGGACGCCTTCCTGTTCGGTGCGGAAACCAGCGGCCTGCCGGCGGCGATTCTGGAAAGCATCGATCCGCAGCGGCGCATCCGCCTGCCGATGATCCCCGGCAACCGCAGTCTGAACCTGTCGAACTCGGTGGCGGTGGTGGTCTATGAGGCCTGGCGCCAGCTAGATTTCGCCGGCGGGAACTGACTTACTCGGCCTTCGGGTCGCGCGCCATCAGCCGGGCGACTGCCTCGGCGGCGGACAAGCTGCCGTCCAGCACGGCAACCACTGCATTGGTGATGGGCATTTCGACACCCAGCTCGGCCGCCCGGCGTGCCACTTCCCGCGCCGTCAGCACGCCCTCGGCAACGTGACCCAAGTCGGCGACGATCTCCGGCAGCGCCCGGCCCTCGGCCAAGGCCAGACCAACGCGGCGATTGCGCGACAGGTCGCCGGTGCAGGTGAGGATCAAATCGCCCATGCCCGCCAGGCCCATGAAGGTCTCGCGGCGGCCGCCCAGGGCCAGGCCGAAGCGGGTGATCTCCGCCAGGCCGCGGGTGATCAAGGCGGCGCGGGCATTCAGGCCGAGGCCGAGGCCGTCGCTGATGCCGCTGGCGACAGCTAATACATTCTTCACCGCGCCGCCGACTTCGGCGCCGACCAGGTCGTCATTGGCGTAGAGCCGCAGCCGGCTGCTGTTCAGGGCTTCGGCGGTGCGCTGGGCGAAGCCGCCATCGCGGGAGGCGACGGTGACGGCGGTGGGCAGGCCCTGCGCCACTTCCTGGGCGAAGCTGGGGCCGGTCAGCACGCCATGGGCGGCGCCGACACCGACTTCCGCCGCCACCTGATGGGGCAGCAGACCGCTGCCCGATTCCAAGCCCTTGCAGGCCCAGAGGAAGGGCAGCGCCGGAGCATCCTGGGCCAGCCATTGCAGGGTCGGCCGCAGGCCGGCGACGGGGGTGACGATCAGCGCCAGATCGGCGCCATCGAGGGCGTCGGGGGTGGCGCTGACGACAAGATTCTTCGGTAAGGGAAAGCCCGCCAGATAGCGATGATTTTCGCCGCTGGCGGCCATCTCCGCAGCCCGATCGGCTTCGCGGGTCCACAGGGTAACCTGGTGGCGGCCGGCGAAGGCGATGGCCAGGGCCGTGCCCCAGGCGCCGGCGCCGAGAACCACGAGTTTCATGGTCGGCCGCTCACAGGCCCCAGACCTGGCTGGCGCGGACGAAGCCGGCCTGGCCGTCGCGGTGCTTGACCTTGACCCAGCCGGCGGGGCCGGGCTCGACCAGTTCCAGCAACACGTTGGTCTCTGCCTCGAAAGCGAGAGGAGCCTTGTCGTCGGCCTGGGCGCGGACCTGGGCCTTTTCCACCTTGACCATCAGCATCCGCTTGGGCGACAGCAGACGGCTTTCGATCCACAGCAGGTCGCCCTTGCCGTCGCGCACCTTGCTCCAACCCGGCTGGCTCAGCACCAGCTCCACCGGAGTGCCGGTGGCGACGATGAACAGCTTGCGGGCCTTGCTCGTCGGGCCGTCGTAGAGCACCGCCGGTTCCGTCACCGAACGGTAGTCGAGGGCCAGGGCCGGCAAGGCCAGCCCGGCCAGCAGCAACAACAGCCCGCGTTTCATGCGCCTACTGGACGATGATGCCGGAGGGGCTGAGCTGCTCGCTGGCGGCGGCTTCCATGCGCGACTGGTACATCGCCTCGAAATTCACCGGGGCCAGCAGCACCGGCGGGAAGCCGGCGCGATTGACGGCGTCGGACACCGCTTCGCGGGCATAGGGGAAGAGGATGTTGGGGCAGGCGATGCCGAGGATCGGATCGAGCGCCTCGTCGGGCACGCCTTGGATGCGGAAGATGCCGGCCTGGGCGACTTCGACCAGGAAGTAACCCTTGTCTTCGCGGGAGGCGGTGACGGTGACCTTGATGGTCACTTCGAAGATGCCGTCGTCGATCTTGCCGCTCGAGGTATCGAGCTCCAGGTCGATGGCGGGCGGGTTCTGTTCCAGGTAGATCTGCGGTGCGTTCGGCACTTCCAGGGACAGATCCTTGACGTACAGCTTTTCGATGGCAAATACGGCCTGTTCTTCGCTCATGGTGATTGGTCTTTAATCAGGTGAAGGTTAAGCGGCAGTCAGCAGAGGCATCAGGCCGCCGTCGTGGTCCAGCGCATACAAATCGTCGCAACCGCCGACATGGGTTTCCCCGATGTAGATTTGCGGCACGGTGCGGCGACCGGTTTTTTCCATCATTTCCTCGCGGCGATCCGGACTCAGGTCCACCCGCACTTCCTCGATCTGCTTAACACCGCGGGCGCCGAGCAACTGCTTGGCGCGGATGCAGTATGGGCAGACCGCCGTGGTGTACATCAGGACCCGGGTCATGGCTCGGCTCAGCGGGTGGTGAGCGGCAGGTTGGCCTCGCCCCAGGCGGAGACGCCGCCGTTGAGGCTGAACACCTGGGCGAAACCGGCCTTGCGCAAGGTGTCGCCGGCCTTGGCCGAGCGCACGCCGCTGGCGCAGCACACCACCACCGGTTTTTCCTTGAACTTCTCGATCTCGTGCAAGCGCTTTTCCAGTTGGCCGAGGGCGATGTGGCGGGCGTTGGGAATGTGGCCCTTGCTCCATTCGTCCGGCTCGCGCACGTCGAGGACCAGGGCGTCCTCGCGGTTGATCTTGAGGGTGGCGTCGGCCACCGAGATGCCGCCCTTGCCGCCGCCTTCGGAGATGAAGGACCAGGCGAGCATGGCACCGCTGGCAACGGCGATGGCGACGAGCATCAGATTTTGTTGCAGGAATTCGATCATCAGGGGCTTTCGGTGCGGAATAACTAGTTGGACGGGCCGCAGAATACTTCGCGCATCATGCTGATCAGTTGCAGGGTGCGCTGATCGGCGACGCGATAGTAGACCCGGTTGGCGTCCTTGCGCGTATGCAGCACCCCCTTTTCGCGCAGGATGGCGAGATGCTGGGAGATGTTGCTCTGGGAGGTGCCCACCGCATCGACGATGTCCTGGACGCAGACCTCCTCACCGCCGATCACGCAGAGGATTTTCAAGCGCAGCGGGTGGGCGATGGACTTGAGGGCGCGGGCAGCAGTTTCGATCTGCTCCTGCTTGTTCTTCAAATCCTGGATGGCGTGGTGGTCCATGAAGCGGAGATGGCGGCTTGGAGTTGTGGCTGGGTGGGGCCAGGCAAGGCGGGGCATTATAGAATACGCGACCCGCGCCCTGCCCCACCGGCAATTTCGGCGCGCCACCCACCTACCGACCCACTCCCGTACCGCAAGGACCCCCATGTACAAGATCGTGCTGATGCGCCATGGCGAATCCACCTGGAACCAGGAAAACCGCTTCACCGGCTGGACCGACGTCGACCTCACCGAGCTGGGCGTTGCCGAAGCCGTCGCCGCCGGCAAGCTGCTGAAGGAAAAAGGCTACGCCTTCGACCTGGCCTACACCTCCGTGCTGAAGCGCGCCAACAAGACCCTCAACGTCGTGCTGGAGCAGCTCGATCAACTGTGGATTCCGGTGGAGCATAGCTGGCGCCTCAACGAACGCCACTACGGCGCCCTGCAGGGCCTCAACAAGGCCGAGACCGCCGCCAAGTTCGGCGACGAACAGGTGCTGATCTGGCGCCGCGCCTACGGCATCGCCCCGCCCGCCTTGGACGAAGGCGACGAGCGCCTGACCCCCGACGACCCGCGCTACGCCGGCCTGCCGCAGGACCACTTCCCCCGCACCGAGTGCCTCAAGGACACCGTGGCCCGTGCCGTGCCCTATTGGGAAACCGTGATCGTCCCGCAGATCCTGGCCGGCAAGAAAATCCTGATCGCCGCCCACGGCAACAGCCTGCGCGCCATGATCAAGTACCTGGACGGCGTCTCCGACGACGACATCGTCAACCTCAACATCCCCACCGCCCAGCCCCTGGTGTACGAGCTGGACGCCAACTGCCGGCCGATCCGCAACTACTACCTGGCCAGCCCGGAAGCCATCGCCGCCGCCCAAGCCGCGGTCGCCGCGCAGGGGAAAGCCAAGGCTTGAAAAGGCATTCACCACGGCGACACGGCGAACACGGCGAACACGGCAAAACCCTTAATAGAGGTTTTGATCTTGATTTTCGCCGTGCTCGCCGTGTCGCCGTGGTGAAAAGGTTTTTTCTTCTAGCCCTCCTCCCTCTCGCTGCCCAGGCCGCCTCCGCCGACAGCAAGAAGGCCGAGCTGAAGGAAACCCAGGCCCGCATCGAGGCCCTGCGCCACGACCTGGCGAAGAGCGAGGAATCCCGCGCCAGTGCCAGCGACCAGCTACGCGACACCGAATCGGCGATCTCCGGCGCCAACCGCCGGCTGCGCGAGCTGGCCGACAGCCGCAGCGAAATCGCTCACGACATCGCCGGCCTCGACCAGCAGTCCGCCCAACTGACGCGCCAGATCGAGGCCCAGCAGAAGCAGTTGGGCAAGTTGCTGCGGCGCCAGTTCATCCGCGGCAACGAAGCCGACGCCCTACAACTGCTGCTCTCCGGCGAGGAGCCGGACCGCATCGCCCGCGATCAGTACTTCCTCAAGCAACTCTCCCGCGCCCAGGCGCGGATGCTGGAAAAGCTGCGCGGCGACCTGCAGGAAAAGCAGCGCCTGGCCGATGCCCGGCGCGACAAGGCGGCGGAACTGGCCGCTATCGAAAAACAGCAGCAGGACAGCCGTGCCGCTCTGCTGGCGAAGCAGCGGGAACGCCAGACGGTACTGGCCAAGATCGCCGACAAGATCAAATCCCAGCGCAAGGAAATCGACACCCTGAAGGGCAACGAAAAGCGCCTGACCAAGCTGATCGAGGGCCTGGCGCGGATCGTTCCTTCGAAGCCGAGCCGGGCCAAGAGCCGCGACCTGGAACGCGGCCCGGCCGCCGCACCGGCCCGCGAGGCCGACGTCAGCCGCGCCGATGGCGCCTTTGCCACCCTCAAGGGACGCCTGCGCCTGCCGCTTTCCGGCCAGATCGCCGCCCGTTTCGGCAGCGCCCGGGCCGAGGGCGGCAGCACCTGGAAGGGGATTTTCATCCGCGCCGCCGAGGGCACCGATGTACATGCCGTGGCCGCTGGTACCGTGGTGTTCTCCGACTGGCTGCGCGGCTTCGGCAACCTGCTGATCGTCGATCACGGCGACGGCTTCCTGTCGATCTACGGCAACAACCAGTCCCTGCTGCGGGAGGCCGGCCAGAGCGTCAAGGGCGGCGAATCCGTGGCCACCGCCGGCAACAGCGGGGGCAATCCGGAATCGGGTTTATACTTTGAACTCAGGTATCGGGGGCAGCCCTTCGACCCGCTCAAATGGGCTGCAGCACGCTGATACGACACAGGAATTCAATATGCGAAACAAGTTGCGCAACTTTGGTCTGATCGGTGCCGGCATGGTTGTCGGCGTGATGATCAGCCTCAATTTCTCCGCCATCGGCAAGGACGAGCCGAAGACCGTCGGTGGCCTGCCGGTGGAGGAGCTGCGCAGCTTCGCCGACGTCTTCAACGCCATCAAGCAGGGCTACGTCGAGCCGGTGGACGACAAGAAGCTGCTGACCTACGCGATCAGCGGCATGCTCTCCAACCTGGACCCCCACTCCAACTACCTGGACGCCGACGCCTTCAAGGATCTGCAGGTCAGCACCCAGGGCGAATTCGGCGGCCTCGGCCTCGAAGTCGGCATGGAAGACGGCATCGTCAAGGTGGTGGCGCCGATCGAGGACACCCCCGCCTGGCGCGCCGGCATCAAGCCCGGCGACTACATCATCAAGCTGGACGACACCGTGGTGCGCGGCATGACCCTCTCCGAGGCGGTCAAGCGCATGCGCGGCAAGCCGAAGACGCCGATCAAGCTGACCGTGTTGCGCAAGGGCGAATCCAAGCCCCTGGAAATCACCGTGATCCGCGACAAGATCAAGGTCACCAGCGTCAAGTCCAAGCTGATCGAGCCGGGCTTCGGCTACGTCCGCGTCACCCAGTTCCAGGAAGAAACCACCGCCGATCTGGTCAAGCACCTGGACCGGCTCTACAAGGACAAGGAAAACAAGGGCGAGCCCCTGCGCGGCCTGGTGCTCGACCTGCGCAACGATCCGGGCGGCCTGCTCAACGCCGCGGTCGGCGTTTCCGCTGCCTTCCTGCCGGCGAAGACCCTGGTGGTGTCCACCGACGGCCGCACCGACGACGCCAAGCGCCGCTACGTTGCCGCCGCCGAGGACTACCAGCGCGGCCGCGGCGACGTGCTGCACGACCTGAATCCGGCGGTACGCAACGTGCCCCTGGTGGTGCTGGTCAACGGCGGTTCCGCCTCGGCCTCGGAAATCGTTTCCGGCGCCTTGCAAGACCACAAGCGCGCGATCATTCTCGGCACCCAGACCTTCGGCAAGGGCTCGGTGCAGACCGTGCTGCCGCTCTCGGCCAACACCGCGATCAAGCTGACTACGGCGCGCTACTACACCCCCAGCGGCCGCTCGATCCAGGCCAAGGGCATCGTCCCTGACGTGATCGTCCAGGAAACGCCCAACGGCGGCGTCAATCACGACCGGATGCGCGAAGCCGACCTGGAACGCCACCTGGAAAACGACAAGGACGCCGCCGCCACGCCGGCACCGGCCACCCCCGCCAAGGAGCCGAGCAAGCCGGCGCCGAAGAAGGGCAAGGACAAGGCGCCGGAGGGCGATGAGGAAAATGTGAAGCCCCTGGAATACGCCTCCAAGGACGACTACCAATTGGGCCAGGCGATGAACCTGCTGAAGGCCCTCAGCATCGTGCAGAAGAAATAAGCCATGAACCACACGGGCAAGATGACGCCGGAAAAGGCCCGCCAACTGCGCGACGAACAGCGCGGCACGGACCCGCGCCAGCCCCTGATCGACCCCTACCCGGGGGACCGCAAGCAGCGTGAGATTCGCTTCGACGCCCAGCGTCCGGAGCAACTGGAACAAGCCCGACTGCTGCTGGCGGAACTCGAAGGCCTGGAAGTGGAGCCTGGGCATCACGACAATGGCATTACCGTGCGCTACCGGGTGTTCGACTACACCCTGCAGGGCCTGGAAACCGCCCTGATCCGCCAGGGCTTCCACCTCGACAACTCGGTGCTGCACCAGATGGCGCGGGCGGTGATCTACTTCTGCGAAGAGACTCAGTTGCGCAACGCCGCCCAGCCGGAGCGCCTGATCAAGAAGTCGCAGGAAATCTACACCAAGGCCTGGGAACACCATCCCCACGGCGACCACGACGACACGCCGCCGGACCTCCGGGACGAACGCTGACCCCCCCGGCCGCGGGCAGCCCCCGCCCGCATCACCCGCACCCGCCATGAACGACGATCAACTGCTCCGCTATAGCCGGCACATCCTGCTGCCGGAAATCGGCATCGAAGGCCAGGAACGGCTGCGCGCCGCCTCCATGCTGATCGTCGGCGCCGGTGGCCTGGGCTCGCCGGCCGCGCTGTATCTCGCCGCTGCCGGTGTCGGCACCCTGCTGCTGGCCGACGGCGACACGGTGGACGCCACCAATCTGCAACGCCAGATCATCCACCGCGACAGCCGGGTCGGCATGCCCAAGGCCGAGTCGGGGCGCATCGCCCTGGCCGAGATGAACCCCGAATGCAATGTCGTCCCGCTGCTGCAGCGCCTCGAAGGCGAAGCCCTGGAACAGCAGATCGCGGCCGTGGACGTGGTGCTGGACTGCTGCGACAACTTCGCCACGCGCCATGCCGTCAATCGCGCCTGCGTGAAATTCAAGAAGCCCCTGGTCTCCGGCGCGGCGATCCGCTTCGACGGCCAGGTAGCGGTGTTCGATCCGCGCGTGGCCGACAAACCCTGCTACCACTGCCTGTTCCCCGAGGGCCAGGACGTCGAAGCCACGCGCTGCGCGGTGACCGGCATCTTCGCCCCGATCACCGGCATCATCGGCGCCACCCAGGCGGCGGAAGCCATGAAACTGGTCATCGGCTGCGGCGAGTCCCTCTCCGGCCGTCTGCTGCTGCTCGACGGCCTGTCGATGAACTGGCGCGAGATCCGCATCCCCCGCGACCCCGGCTGCGAGGTCTGCGGCGAGCGGTAGTTGGTATAACCTCGCCACAAATGCCGAAGACATTTCGGCTGACGTTATCATTGGCGCGAATCTGCGGTTTGCCCCCCTCATTCATACCCTCGATGAAAGGCTCGTATGCGGAAACTCGCTCTTCTGCTTTTCTTGGTTGTGCGAATGGCACATGCGGACCTTCAGGAGGCTGGTGCTGAATTCGAGAAGGGGAACTACTTAGAGGCCGCAAAGCTACTGGCCCCTTTGGCAAAAGCAGGTGATGTACGTGCGCAACTCAATCTTGGCTCCATGTATTCGACTGGCCTCGGAGTACCCAAGGACGCGGCACTAGCTGCATATTGGACACGCAAGGCAGCTCAGGCCGGAAATCCGAAGGCACAGGCGAATCTCGGATTGCTTTCTCTGCACGGAATTGGCACTCCACAAAGCGACAGCGCAGCAGCCAAGTGGTTAAAACTTGCTGCCGACCAAGGAAATGCGGGCGCTCAAAACACATTGGGCGTCCTCTTCACCGAGGGTCGCGGTGTACCGCAAGACTTCAGCCTGGCTCGTAAGCTGTTCGATTCAGCGATCCGCGGTGGGGAAGCTGCTGCTGCAAATAATCTTGCTCACATGATTGAGTACGGCATAGGGGACAAACCCGACCTACAGGCGGCTCTTGGCTTATATGCAATTGCGGCAGAGAGTGGAGATGCGGCCGCTCAGAATCGCGTCGGGCTGGCCCATTTGAATGGCGAACTAAGGCCTAAAAATCTCGCCCTAGCAAAGGAATGGTTCCAACGATCTGCAACTCAAGGCGATAGATATGGCCAGTTCCATTTTGGCAAACTATTAGCGGCAGAGAATGCCATTGCCCCCTTGCAAGCGATCATGTGGATTTCGCTATCCGCTGCGCAAGGATACTCGGATGCACAGTCAGAATTAGACGCCAGGACCCAGTCTCTGAGTCAAGATCAACGGCAGCAATTGAGCGAATTGATCGCCCAATGGCGCCCAGCCGGCAATGGAAAATTCAACCCAGCGAATGGATGGCCGCCGGCAACGGCAACGGCAACAGCAACGGCAACGGCAACGGCAACGGCAACGCATATTACTATCTCGTCAATGGAGGCATCCGCTTCGAAGACGGCGGTGAAGCGCCCTTCTCTAGGACTGATTGTCTATGACTTACATCCGGAGTTGGCCAAGGCATGGGGCCTTTCGAAGCCCGCTGGAGTAGTCGTAGCTACGACAAAAAAAGGCAGTACCGCGGGGCAAGCAGGAATAGCAAGAGACGACATCATCCTTAGGGTTGGGCCACACGGAATTGAAAAAGTAACTGACCTTGTGCGCGCCACCGCATCACTTACGCCCGGCACAAAGGTTCCCATCGAAATTCGACGCGCATCAAGCCGAAGCGTAGAAGAGGTATTGGTAGAGGTCGCCGAGCAGACAGACTGACCTTGCCCAACGGAGTACCGCGAAAAAACTCCCTGACTTGGATTAACTGTTGAGCACCGACTTCAAAAGATTCATTAGCCAATCGGATTAACTATCCGCCGGATGCGAGTGGCCCACTAGAGCCCGTTGGCGCGCAATAGCCGGCAGAACAGTTCGCCCTGCTCCAGCGCGTCGTCCAGCGCCACATGGCTGTGGGGCAGTTCCACCCGCCAGTCCGCCGGCATGCAGGCCTTGTTGCTCAGGCAATAGGGCTTCTTCAGCAGCGCCATCGCGTAGCTCTTGATATCCAGGGCGGCGCAGGCGAAGGGCGATTCGCCGGTGAAGCGCAGCAGATACCAGTTCACCCACATGAAGTCGAAGGCCGCCGGATAGCCGACGAACACGGTGCGTCCCGGCAGAGTCTTGAGCCAGGCCAGATAGCGCGCCATCGCCGCCGGCGCCGCCACCGGGTTCTCGCGGCAGGCGGCCCAGGCCTCGGGCTGCTGCGCCCACCAGGCCATAGTGACCGGGTGGGGCATGGCCTCGGGCAGGGTTTCCAGGTTGATGCTGAAGGTGGAGATCAACTGCTTGTCCATCCCATAGGCCGCCGAGGCCAGGCTCAGCATCGAATGGGGACCGGGAATCGGGCCATCGGCCTCGATGTCGGTGCTGACGTAGGTTTCAATCATGCAGTTCTCCCGTCGCCAGCCGTGGGCCGAATTGGGCTATCCGAATCGGGCCAGATAGCGCATGTCCTGGCCCAGTTGCCGGCGGTCCATGATCTTCAGTTCGCGCTTACCGGAAAGGTCGGTCAACTCGGCCAGATCGAACATGCCCTGCGCCTTGTCGCCCAGCAGCAGCGGCGCCTGGTAGATCAGCAACTCGTCCACGCAGCCCTCGCGCAGCAGGGAGCCGTTGAGCTTGAAGCCGGCCTCGACGTGCAGTTCGTTGATGCCGCGCCGGCCTAGCTCCAGCAGCAGGGCCGGCAGTTCCACCTTGCCGTGAGGATTGGGCAAGACCACGATCTCCGCGCCGCAGGCCATGAGCGCAGCGCTGCGCAGCGTGTCATCCACAGCGGCGAAGATCAGGGTATTGCCGCCGGCCAGCACCCGGGCCTGCGGCGACGTTTCCAGGCGGCTGTCCACCACCACCCGCAGCGGCTGGCGTGGCGTATCGACGCCACGCACCGTGAGTTGCGGATCGTCGTCGCGCACCGTGCCGATGCCGGTGAGGATGGCGCAGGCGCGGGCACGCCAGCGGTGGCCGTCCTGGCGCGCCGCCTCGCCGGTGATCCATTGCGACTTGCCGTTCAGCAGCGCGGTCTTGCCGTCCAGGCTGGCGGCGACCTTCAAGCGCACCCAGGGCCGGCCACGGCCCATGCGCGAGACGAAACCGATGTTGAGTTCCCGTGCCTCGTGTTCCAGCAGTCCGGCCTCGGCAACTATGCCGGCTTTGCGCAGGCGTTCCAGGCCGCTGCCGGCCACTTGCGGATTGGGATCGCTCATGGCCGCCACCACACGGCTGACGCCGGCGGCGATCAGCGCGTCGGCGCAGGGCGGGGTACGACCGAAATGGGAGCAGGGTTCCAGGGTCACATAGGCGGTGGCGCCGCGCGCCTGCTCGCCCGCGGCACGCAGGGCATGCACCTCGGCATGGGCTTCGCCGGCCTTCGCATGCCAGCCTTCGCCGACGACGGCGCCGTCCTTCACCAGCACGCAGCCGACGCGGGGGTTCGGCGTGGTGGTGTACAAACCCTGCGCCGCCAGGCGCAGGGCGCGGGCCATGAATTCGTGATCGGCGGCAGTAAAGGCGGTCATCAGCCCTTGGGCGTGACTTCGCGGATCACGTCGGAGAATTCCTGCACGTCCTCGAAGTTGCGATAGACCGAAGCGAAGCGGATGTAGGCCACCTTGTCGAGCTTCTTCAACTCGCGCATCACCAGCTCGCCGACCCGCGTGGAGGGTACTTCGCGTTCGCCGAGGCTGATCAGCTTCTCTTCGATGCGGGCCACCGCGGCATCCACGCTCTCGGTGGTGACCGGCCGCTTGCGCAGCGCCAGGGCCATGCTGGAGCGCAGCTTGTCGCGGCTGTAGTCGATGCGGCTGCCGTTCTTTTTCACTACCTGGGGCAGTTGCAGCTCGACCCGCTCGTAGGTGGTGAAGCGCTTGTCGCAAGCTGGGCAACGGCGACGGCGGCGGATGGTGTCGCCGTCTTCGTTGACCCGCGAGTCAAGCACTTGCGTATCAACGCTGGAACAAAAAGGGCACTTCATGCGGCGCCTCGCGCCGCATGAAGTGCCCCGCAGGCACTGTTATTCGCAGTCAGCGCGAACTCAAGCACCGTAGACAGGAAACTTTTTGCACAGCGCCGCCACTTCGCCGCGCACGCGGGCCAGCACCGCCTCGTCGGCCGGCGCGTCGAGCACGTCGGCGATCAGGTGGGCGATGGTTTCCGCCTCGAGCTCGCGGAAGCCGCGGGTGGTCATGGCCGGCGTACCGATGCGGATGCCAGAGGTGACGAAGGGCTTTTGCGGATCGTTGGGGATGGCGTTCTTGTTCACCGTCAGGTGGGCGGCGCCGAGGGCGGCTTCGGCTTCCTTGCCGGTGATGTCCTTGGCGCGCAGGTCCACCAGGAAGACGTGGGATTCGGTACGGCCGGAGACGATACGCAGGCCGCGCGAGGCCAGCACCTTGCACATGACGATGGCGTTCTCGACGACCTGCGCCTGGTAGGTCTTGAACTCGGGCGTCGCGGCTTCCTTGAAGGCCACCGCCTTGGCGGCGATCACGTGTTCCAGCGGGCCGCCTTGCAGGCCGGGGAAGATCGCCGAATTCAGCGCCTTCTCATGCTCAGCCTTCATCAGGATGATGCCGCCGCGAGGGCCGCGCAGGGTCTTGTGGGTGGTCGAGGTGACGACGTCGGCGTGCGGCACCGGGTTCGGGTAGTAGCCGGCGGCGATCAGGCCGGCGTAGTGGGCCATGTCCACCCAGAAAATGGCGCCGACTTCCTTGGCGATCTTGGCGAAGCGCTCGAAATCGATGCGCAGCGCGTAGGCAGAAGCGCCCGCGACGATGATTTTCGGCTTGTGCTCGCGGGCCAGTGCCTCCATCTTGTCGTAGTCGATCTCTTCCTTGTCATTCAGGCCGTAGGCGACGACGTTGAACCACTTGCCGGACATGTTGAGCGGCATGCCGTGGGTCAGGTGACCGCCTTCGGCGAGGCTCATGCCCATGATGGTGTCGCCGGGCTTGAGGAATGCCAGGAACACGGCCTCGTTGGCCTGCGCGCCCGAGTGCGGCTGCACGTTGGCGGCGTCCGAGCCAAA
>DATDMT010000176.1:0-3386 GCA_036518635.1 Rhodocyclaceae bacterium
CTGCCCGCGGCCCAGGCTTTCGCCGCCCAGGCTTTGATCCTGCCGGAACTGCCGCTGCCCGGCTGGTGGGCGGTGGCGGGCGAGACCTGGCAGGACATCCGCTATCAGGAAGCGGGCGAGGTCGGCTTCCTGCATTTCGACTTCTACAACGGCGCCATGGGCACCGGCCAGTGCCGCCGTCTGCTGGAGGCCTTCCGCTGGGCGGCGACGCTGCCGACCAAGGTGATCGTGCTGATGGGCGGGCCGGACTTCTGGAGCAACGGCATCCACCTCAACCTGATCGAAGCCGCCATTGACAGCAAGGGCAGTCCGGCCGACGAATCCTGGGCCAACATCAACGCCATCGACGATCTGGCCGAGGCCATCATCCGCTGCGACAGCCATCTCACTGTCGCCGCCCTGCAGGGCAATGCCGGCGCCGGTGGCTGCTTCCTTTCCCGCGCCACGGATCAGATGTGGCTGCGCGACGGCGTGCTGCTGAACCCGCATTACAAGAACATGGGCAACCTGTTCGGCTCCGAGTACTGGACCTACCTGCTGCCGCCGCGGGTGGGCGAGGAGGGCGCCGCCGCGATCATGAAGAACCGCATGCCGCTGACCGCCGCCGCCGCGGTGGACTGCGGCTTCGCCGATGCCCGCCTGGCCGGCGATCCGGCAGCCTTTCGCGTCGACGTCGCGCGCCGTGCCCAGGAACTGGCCGAGGCCGCCGATTTCGAGCTGCGCCTCGCCGCCAAACGCGAGTGCCGCCAGCGCGACGAGGCGCTGAAGCCGCTGAACGACTACCGCGAGGAGGAGCTGCTGAAGATGCGGCGTAACTTCTACGGTTTCGACCCGAGCTATCACGTAGCCCGTTATCATTTCGTCCGCAAGTCGCCCCAGTCCTGGACGCCGCGGCACTTGGCACTTCATCGCAACCCGGGTTGGACCATTCCCGCATGAGCACGCTGCCCGCCGTATTGGTGATCGACGACGAAATCCGCTCCCTGGAGGCCCTGCGCCGCACCCTGGAAGAGGACTTCGAGGTGTTCACCGCCGCCTCCGCCGACGAGGCGATGGCGCTGATGGAGCGGGAGTTTGTCCAGATCCTGCTGTGCGACCAGCGCATGCCCGGCACTTCGGGCGTGGATTTCCTGCGCCAGGTGCGGGGCCGCTGGCCGGACACGGTGCGCATCATCCTCTCCGGCTACACCGACGCCGAAGACATCATCACCGGCATCAACGACGCCGGCATCTGGCAATACCTGCTGAAGCCCTGGCAACCGGACCAGTTGCTGCTGACGCTGAAGAGCGCCGCCGAGGCCTGGCAGTTGCAGCAGGACAATCAGCGTCTGTCGCTGGAACTGCGCGACAGCCCGCAGACCCTCAAGGCGCGGGTGGCCGACAAGCGCGCCCGCGCCCGCGCCGGCGCCGGCTTCAATCGCCTGGCGCGGGGCGAGGGCAGCCCCCTCGACGCCCTTTGCAGCTATGCCGAAAAGATCGCCGCCTACGACCTGACAATCCTGATCACCGGCGAATCCGGCACCGGCAAGGAGTTGCTGGGCAAGGCCATCCACTACGCCAGCCGCCGCGCCGACAAGGCTTTCGTGCTGCAGAACTGCGGCGCGCTGCCGGACGAGCTGCTGGCTTCGGAACTCTTCGGCTACAAGCGTGGCGCCTTCACCGGCGCCTACGAGGATCGCATCGGCTTGTTCCAGCAGGCGGACGGCGGCACCATCCTGCTCGACGAAATCGGCGAGACCTCGCCGGCCTTCCAGGTCAAGCTGCTGCGAGTGTTGCAGGAGGGCGAGATCCGTCCCTTGGGCAGCACCCGCTCGATCTCCATCGACGTGCGGGTGATCGCCGCCACCAATCGCGATTTGGAAGCGGACGTGCGTTCCGGCCGCTTCCGCGAGGATTTGTACTACCGCCTGGCCGGCGCCACCATCCATCTGCCGGCGCTGCGCGATCGGCAGATGGACATCCCGCTGATCGCCGAGGGCCTGCTGGAGCGCGGCATGGATCACCTGGGCAAGCGGGTTAATGGCTTCACCAAGGCGGCGATGGATTGCATGCGCAGCTACCGCTGGCCGGGCAATGTGCGCGAAATGCAGAACGAGGTGCTGCGCATGCTGGCGCTGTGCGAGGGCGACTGGATCGACGCCGACCTGCTCAGCCCGCGGGTGGTGCAGGCCGCCGGCGAGGAAAGCCAGGCCCGCGACCTGTCCCTGCTGGCGGGCCTCGACGGCAGTCTCAAGGACCGCATGGAGCAACTCGAAGCGCGCGTCATCAAAGAGGTGCTGGTGCGCCAGCGCTGGAACAAGACCCGCGCCGCCGAGGAGCTGGGCCTGTCCCGCGTCGGCCTGCGCTCCAAGCTGGCGCGCTATGGATTGGAGAAGGGCGAATGAAAATGCTCTGGCTCCAGTCCGGCGGCTGCGGCGGCTGCACGCTGTCGTGGATCGGCAGCGAGATGGGGCCCTTGTTTGAAACCCTGACCGACGAGAAGGTCGAGATTCTCTGGCATCCCAGCCTGTCGGAAGCCACCGGCAGCGAGGCCCAGGAACTGCTGCGCGCCTGCGCCAACGGCCAGCTCGAATTCGACGTGCTCTGCGTCGAGGGCTCCTTGCTGCGCGGCCCCAACGGCAGCGGGCGTTTCCATCTGATGGCCGGCACCGGCATCCCCTTCATCGAATGGGCCGGGCAATTGGCGCGGCGCGCCAAGCACGTGGTGGCCATCGGCACCTGCGCGGCCTATGGCGGCGTTACCTCCGCCGGCAGCAACCCCACCGATGCCTGCGGCCTGCAGTACGACGGGGCGGTGCCCGGCGGCCTGCTCGGCGTGGACTTCCGCAGCGCCAGCGGCCTGCCGGTGATCAACGTTGCCGGCTGCCCGACCCACCCCGACTGGGTGACGGAAACCCTGATCGGCCTTGCCCGCGGCAGCCTCGGCAGCGCCGAGCTGGACGATCTGGGGCGGCCGCGCTTCTATGCCGACAAGCTGGTGCACCACGGCTGCGCCCGCAACGAGTACTACGAATTCAAGGCCAGCGCCGAGAAACTCTCCGACCAGGGCTGCATGATGGAGCACCTCGGCTGCAAGGGCACCCAGGCCCACGCCGACTGCAACCTGCGGGCCTGGAACGGCAGCGGTTCCTGCCTCACCGGCGGCTACCCCTGCGTGCGCTGCACCGAACCCGGCTTCGAGGAGCCGGGCCATCCCTTCACCGAAACCCCCAAGGTGGCCGGCATTCCCATCGGCCTGCCGTCGGACATGCCCAAGGCCTGGTTCGTCGCCCTGGCGGCCCTGTCCAAGTCGGCGACGCCGGCCCGGGTCAAGGAAAACGCCACCGCCGACCGGGTGATCCGTCCGCCCACCGTGCGCAAGGAAACCCGCAAGCCATGACCCGCCG
>DATDMT010000177.1:0-17368 GCA_036518635.1 Rhodocyclaceae bacterium
TCATGCCTGCGGCGCTCCTTCGATCTTCTCAAATCGCATTACGGCGAGGTGCGCAGTCTTTCCCAGCAGGACGAGGACGGAGCGACCTACGCTATGATCCAGCGCGCCGACACCATCGGCGTGTTCCAGATCGAAAGCCGCGCCCAGATGGCCATGTTGCCGCGCTTGAAGCCCCGCGAGTTCTACGATCTGGTGATCGAAGTAGCCATCGTCCGCCCCGGGCCGATCCAGGGCGACATGGTCCATCCCTATCTGCGGCGGCGCCAGGGCAAGGAGGCGGTGAGCTATCCCAGCGACGCGGTACGCGATGTGTTGAAGCGCACCCTGGGCGTGCCGATCTTCCAAGAGCAGGCGATGCAGATCGCCATCGTCGCCGCCGGCTTCACTCCCGGCGAGGCCGATCAGCTGCGGCGGGCCATGGCCGCCTGGAAACGCAAGGGCGGCCTGGCACCCTTCAAGGAGAAGTTGCTGTCCGGCATGGCCGAGCGCCGCTACGCGCCCGAATTCGCCGAGGCCCTGTTCCGCCAGATCGAAGGCTTCGGCGAATACGGCTTTCCCGAATCCCACGCCGCCAGCTTCGCCCTCTTGGCCTACGCCTCGGCCTGGCTCAAGTGCCACGAGCCGGCGGCTTTCCTGCTGGGGCTGCTGAATGCGCTGCCGATGGGCTTCTATTCGGCCTCGCAGTTGGTGCAGGATGCTCGCCGCCACGGCGTCGAGGTGCTGCCGCCGGACGTGAGCCGCAGCCATTGGGAGACCACCCTGGAAGGCGCGGCGGTGCGTCTCGGCCTGCAACGCGTGCGCGGCCTGGCGCAAGGGACTGGCGAGCGCATCGCCGCGGCCCGGGCCGTCGCTCCTTTCTTCGATAGCGCCGACCTGGCGCGCCGTGCCGGCCTCGCTCGGCGTGACCTGGATCTGCTGGTGGAGGCGGGGGGCCTTGTCTCTCTAATTGGGCATCGCCGCCAGGCTGCCTGGGCTGGCGCCGCCGTGCCGCTGCAGCAGGACTTGCTGCTCGATGCGCCGTTGCAGGAAACCGAACTGGCCTTGCCCGCGCCCCGCGAGGGCGAAGACCTGATCGCCGACTACGTCCGCCTCGGCCTCAGCCTCGGTCGCCATCCGCTGCTGCTGTTGCGCGGCCACCTGGGCCGCTGGCGCTACGCCACCGCCGCCGCACTGCGCGATCAAGAGCACCGGCGCCCGGCCCGCTGCGCCGGCATCGTCACCTGCCGCCAACGCCCCGGCAGCGCCGCTGGCGTGATCTTCCTGACCCTGGAAGACGAGACCGGCCTGACCAACGTCATCGTCCATCCCAAGCTCGCCGAACGCCAACGCCGCGAGCTATTGGGCGCCCGCCTGCTCGGCGTGCTGGGCGTGCTGCAACGGGAAGGCGAAGTGGTGCACCTGATCGCCAAACGCCTGCTGGACCACAGCCAACTGCTCGGCGAACTGCCGACCTTGAGCCGCGATTTCCATTAATGCGCTGAACCCTTGCCAAACGTAAAGTTTTCTGTAGAATGCCGCCTTCTTTCAGCGCCCGTAGCTCATCTGGATAGAGTACTTGGCTACGAACCAAGGGGTAGGGAGTTCGAATCTCTCCGGGCGCGCCATAACAAGCAAAAAGCCACCTTCGGGTGGCTTTTTGCTTTTCTATTTCACCGTCCGATGGACCGTCCGATTTTCGGACGGTCCATCGGACGGTGTGCCGCATCTTGTTGATTAATTCAGATGCGGCCGAGCCTCATTCGGGTGGTTTTTGCCTATCACTATTGGTGTATTTGGCCTAAGGTGGGAGGCGCTACCTTAAATCTCAATAATTGAATTCATTGGCAAGGAAATTGCGTTGTTAGGGTCATGACCTAGCCCGAGGTCGGAGCCTTTCCAATAAAGGGCAACGATAGTGGTGTGGATGAGGCTGAAGTGTGGAGCGAACGAACCAAGCTTGGAAAGCCGGTTGTTCTTCCCGCATCCATCACCAAGATGACCGCTCATTCAAGGCGGCAATCCTGAGGAGGAGAGAAAAATGAATGGTTGTGACGTGCGCGATTTGTTCTCCAGGCCCGAGCATGACGATGGGGTCCGCAAATCCTGGGAAAGCTTCCTGCGAAACGGCGGTTGCACCCCCGAGGCCATGCGTGACCTAGTCGAAGATTCCTGGCGGCGCTGCATGGGCGCGAACGTCGACCCCTCCATCTACCAAGCCCCCGACCCTCTCGAAGAGCGCGGCGTTTCCGGCCTGCGGATGCAGCATCGCGACCTGATCGATGCCTGCAAACCGGTGATGAAGCAGGCCAGCGACTTTCTCTCCGAAACCGGAACCGTGATGGTTCTGACCAACGAAAAAGGCATCGTGCTCGATGTCGAGGGCGATAGCTCCACCATGCGCCCCGCGGAAAAGGTGCACCTGTTGCCCGGCGCTAGCTGGAACGAGGTGCAATGCGGCACCAACGCCATCGGCACCGCCCTATCCCTGGGCCAGCCGGTGCAAATCCATTCCGAAGAACACTTCTGCGAAGGCATCAAGCGCTGGACCTGTTCCGCCTCGGTGGTGCGCGACCCGCTGCACGGCGACGTGCTGGGCGTGATCGACGTCTCTGGCCTGAATCGCAGCTATTCCCGGCACAGCCTGTCGCTGGTGGTGAATGCCGCCCACCGCGTCGAATCCCTGTTGGCGCAGCGCGAGTGGCAGTTGCGCTGGCGCCTGATCGAGCGTTCGATGGCGCGCCTGGCGACCGCTGATGGCACCGGTACGATCCTGCTCGACCGCCACGGCTTCCCGATCAAGATGAACGAAAACGCCCCGGCGCTGCTGCGTTCCTTCGGCTATTCCCTGGACCTGAACAAGCCCGCCAAGATCGACGGCATTGCCAACGTTGGGCAGGTTTCCGTCGCTGACCGGAGTGCCTTGCCGGCTTGGCTACGCCCCGACTGGATTGAACCGATCTTCGACGAAGGCGAACGTGTCGGCTCCCTGGTGCGGCTTCCCGCCCAACAAGCAAAGCTCCGCACCCGCACCGCAGCGGTGGTGGTGCGCGAAAGCGAAGGGCAATGGAATTTCTCCGGCGCCAAGGGCAGCAGCCCCGAGTTGCAGCGGGCGATCGAAAAAGCCACCCACCTGGCCCGTTCGCGGGTGCCGATCCTGCTGCTGGGCGAAACCGGCGTTGGCAAGGAAGTCTTCGCCCGCGGCATCCACGCCTCTAGCCGCATCCATGACGGCCCCTTCGTCGCCCTCAACTGCGGCGGCCTCAGTCGCGAGCTGCTCGCCAGCGAACTCTTCGGCCACGTCGAAGGCGCCTTCACCGGCGCCCGCCGCGGCGGCGTCGCCGGCAAGATCGAAGCCGCCGACGGCGGCACCCTGTTCCTCGACGAACTCGGCGAAATGCCCCTCGACCTGCAACCCCACTTCCTGCGGGTGCTGGAAGACGGGCAGATCTACCGTCTCGGCGACAACAGCCCGCGGCAAGTGCGCTTCCGCCTGATCGCCGCCACCAACCGCGACCTGCGCCAGGAAGTCGCCGACGGCCGCTTCCGCATGGACCTGTTCTACCGTGTATCCGTCACCAGCGTGCAGATTCCGCCGCTGCGCGAACGCCGCGGCGACGTCAAGGAGCTGGTCAAGGTGTTCATGCGCCAGCTCTGCGAATTCCACGAAATGGAAGAAAAGACCTTCGAACCGCGCGCCCTCGAACGCCTCGAAGCCCACGCCTGGCCGGGTAACGTCCGCGAGCTGCGCAACGTCGTCGAAAGCCTGATCCTCACCGTTCCCGACGAAGTCATCCAACTCAGCGATCTGCCGATGGAGTTGCTCGGCGGCCAGTCCGGTCTCGAGCGTAGCCTGATCGAAGCCAGCCCCGAAGGCACCGCCCTCGGCGGCCTAGCGCGCAGCGAATTCGAACAGATTCGCAAGGTGCTGAAAGAAACCGCCGGCAACGCCACCCTGGCGGCCAAGCAGTTAGGCATCGCCAAGAGCACGCTGTACCTCAAGCTGAAGAAGTACTCCCTGGACGAATCGCTGGACTCCTGGCGCTCGCTGCCTTCGGATGCCGATTGAAGCCGGGCTAGCCGGCTGCAGAGCGGGCTTCGGCCCGCTTTTTTTTCGCGGGTGCCTCAGCAAAAAAAAGACCGCCCGAAGGCGGTCATAAAGAGGAGCCGCTCTTGGGAAATGCTTAGAACGTGTGGGCGATACCGATATCGAAGCCGCGGGTGCCGTAGCCGGTGTTGTTCACACCGCTGGCGCCGACGCCTGAACCATCAAGCGAATTGCCCGTACCCGAGGTGGCGATGCTGCAGGTCGCGCCGGGTTCGTTGGTGATCTTGGCCAGGTCCGTGTAGACGTTGGTGCGCTTGGACAAGGCATAGTCGAAGCCGATGGCGAACTTGCGGCAGGTGCCCAGCGCGATGTCGCCGCCGGCGTTGTTCAGTTTGTCATCTACCTTGCCCCACAGCATCTTGAACTTGCCGTTGGTCAGCAGCGGTGCGGTCAGGCCGACGTAGTAGGCCTTCTGGTCCCAGGGCAGGGCGCCAGCCAGGGCGCCTTCGGTCTTGACCTTCTCCCAGTAGCCGGAGAGCTTGATCGTGCCGAAGTCGTAGGAACCACCCAACACATTGACCTTGAGCTTGCCGTCGAGGCCGTCCAGCTCCGCTTCCTCGTGGTCGTACACGGCGCTGATCGGGCCGTTGTCGTACATCCCGGCCAATGCCCAGAGACTGATGTCTCCTTCGTTGCTCGAGGTTGAGGGGGCAGCCTTAGTTGCCAAAGCGAACGGGGTGGCGGCGGTTGCAGCTTTGGCTGCCGTACCAGTATGTTCCTGGCCGTTCAGGTTGTTTGAATAGGCCGCCAGTACGCTGAAGCCGCCGCCGAAGGTTGGTGAGATATAGGCTACGGCATTGTCGGCGCGGGTCTGATGTACCGCGATAGAGGCGAAGTTGCCGACGGTGCCGTTGGCAAACGGATCATATTTTCCAGTGTAGCTGTAGCGGGCGCCATCGACGCGACCGCCGATGAAGGTACCGTAGCTGGCACTGGTAAGGCCGATGTAGGAATGACGATTCCAGAACTGATTGGTCGCCGTGGTGGTAGTGCCATCGGCGCCGTCAATATTCAATTGGAATTCTGTTTCGAACAGGGCTTTCCAGCCATTGCCAAGATCTTCGGCGCCCTTGAAACCGAGGCGGCTGCCGGACTGGATGCCAGAGCCGAATTCGTTCTTGGTTCCGAAATCGGCCAAGGCGCCGCCGCCGTCGCCGCGATTCATGAAACCGTAGTCAAGACGGCCATAGACGGTGACGTTGGACTGGGCGAAGGATGCGCCGGAAATCAGGCCGGTAATGGCCAGGGCGATGAGTTTTCTTTTCACATAGTTCTCCAAGTTAGTTGTTTTTCATTTCCGCAATGGACCCACGTGTCGGCCACTGTGAAATATCGCTGCCGGGTGGGCGCGAGCTTTTCCCGGCAGCGATTGCTTAGCCCCCCTTGTGGGGCTAGCCGAAGGTCTACGCAGCCGGCGTGCCAGGCCGGAAAATTCCTTATGGGTATTTTGTAAGGGTATGAAATAGATAATGAAATTATTCGTTATGAATTTTCGCGGGGAAATTTAGGTCAGCAGCGTAGTTTGGAATCTGGTCGCCATCCGTCTGATTCTCGGTCGCCAGCCCCGGCGGCAGCGCGGCATGGCTGTCCGCAAAAAAAAAGCGCCCCCAAAAACTGGGGGCGCATAAAAGCCTCTCTAGAGGCGGAGGAGCTACAGATTTCAAACAGTCGCTACACCTGCTTTGAAGCGCGCCGCGACATCCTCTCGGACAGAAAATGCCGCTTCGGTATTGGTGCGAATCTCATCCAGGCTGACTTCCGGTGCTACATCGATCAGGGTCAGGCCCTTGCCATCCACCTCGAACACGCAGAGGTCGGTGATGACCAGATCCACCACCTCGACGCCGGTCAGGGGCAGGGCGCATTGCTTCAAAATCTTCGGCTCGCCCTTGGCGGTGTGCTCCATCAGCACCACCACGCGGGGCACGCCGGCCACCAGATCCATGGCGCCGCCGATGCCCTTGACCATCTTGCCGGGCACCGCCCAGTTGGCCAGGTCGCCCTTTTCGGAGACCTGCAGGGCGCCGAGGATGGAGAGCTGGATGTGGCCACCGCGGATCATCGCGAAGGAGGTCGCGCTGTCGAAGAAGCTGGTGGTCGGCAGCGTGGTGATGGTCTGCTTGCCGGCGTTGATCAGGTCCGGGTCCTCGTCGCCCTCGAAGGGGAAGGGGCCCATGCCGAGCATGCCGTTCTCGCTCTGCAACTGGCAGGAGATGCCCGGCGGAATGTGGTTCGCCACCAGGGTCGGGATACCGATGCCGAGGTTGACGTAGTAGCCGTCGCGCAGTTCCTGGGCCGCCCGGGCGGCCATCTGGTCTCGTGTCCAGGCCATGCTTAAACCCTCGCCTCGGCGTTACGCGGGCGCACCGTGCGTTGCTCGATGCGCTTGTCGATGTGGTCCAGCTTGATCAGGCGCTGGACATAGATGCCGGGGGTGACGATGTGGTCCGGGTCGATGCTGCCGGCCGGCACCAGTTCCTCCACCTCGGCCACCGTCACGGCCGCCGCCGTGGCCATCATCGGGTTGAAGTTGCGCGCCGTCATGCGGTATTGCAGATTGCCTTCGGTGTCGCCGCGCCAGGCATGGACCACCGCCAGGTCGGCGCGCAGGCCGCGTTCCATCAGGTACTTGGCGCCGTCGAATTCGCGCACGTCCTTGCCTTCGGCAATCTGGGTGCCGACCCCGGTGCGGGTGTAGAAGGCGGCGATGCCGGCGCCGCCGGCGCGGATACGCTCCGCCAGGGTGCCCTGGGGATTGAACTCGACCTCGATCTCACCGGCCAGATACTGCTTGGCGAAGATGGCGTTCTCGCCGATGTAGGAACTGATCATCTTGCGGATCTGCCCCTTGGGCAGCAGCAGGCCGAGACCGAAGTTGTCGGTCCCCGGATTGTTGGAGATCACCGTCAGGCCCTTGACCCCGGATTCGCGGATCGCCTCGATCAGCATCGAGGGAATGCCGCAGAGGCCGAAGCCGCCGGACATGATGATCATGTCGTCGCGCAGCAGGCCGGCCAGGGCCTCGCTTGCATTGGGATATATCTTGCTGACTGCCACCTAATCCTCCTCTGTTTATCTATGCGAACCGCGCTGCGCCAGGGTTTCAGGCATGCAGCGGTTCGAGAATGCTGACGTAGTTGGCGACGCCGCTGCCGCCCATGTTGAATACCGCGCCCAGGTGGGCGCCGGGGATCTGCATCTCGCCGGCCTGGCCGGTCAGCTGCATCGCCGCCAGGGCATGCATCGAGACGCCGGTGGCGCCGATCGGGTGGCCCTTGGCCTTCAAGCCGCCGGAGGCATTGACCGGTAGCACGCCGTCCTTCAGCACCCAGCCCTCGTCGATGGCACGCGCGCCCTGGCCGTAGGGCGCCAGGCCCATGGCCTCGTAGGCCATCAGCTCGGCGATGGTGAAGCAGTCATGCACCTCGACCAGAGACAGGTCTTGCAGCGCCAGCCGCGACTGCTCGAAGGCGCGGCTCCAGGCGGCGGCAGCGCCGGTCAGGCGGGTCGGGTCGCGGCGGCTGAGGGGCATGAAATCGGTGACGTGCTGGGCGGCGCGGAACACCACCGCCTTCTGCATCGCCAGGGCGGTGTCCACGTCCGCCAGGACGATGGCCGCGGCGCCGTCGGACAGCGGTGAGCAATCGGTGCGGCGCAGCGGCGCGGCGACCAGCGGGTTCTTTTCCGAGACGGTGTTGCAGAACTCGAAGCCCAGGTCCTTGCGCATCTGCGCGTAGGGATTGCCCAGGGCGTTCAAGTGATTCTTGGCGGCGATCCGCGCCAGGGCGGCGCTCTTGTCGCCGTGCTTGGCGAAGTACTGCTGGGCGATGCGGCCGAAGACGCCGGCAAAGCCGCCGGGCATGTCGCCTTCCTCGCTGCGATAGCTGCAGGACAGCAGGTTGTCGCCGGCCTGGTCGGTGGACACGTCGCTCATCTTCTCGGCGCCGGCCACCAGCACCAGGCGGCCGCGACCGGCCTCGATGAAGTTGATCGCCGCGTGCAGCGCTGCGGAACCGCTGGCGCAGGCGTTTTCCACCCGGGTCACCGGCTTGTAGCGCAGGCCGTCGGCGGCCTGCAGCAGCAGAGGCGCGGGAAAGTCCTGGCGCGAGAAGCCGGCGTTCAACACGCCGACAAAGGCAGCGTCGAGTTCGGCGGCCTCGATGCCGGCATCGGCGACGGCACCGACGGCCACTGCGCCGAGCAGGGACTCCAGGCTCGCCTCGGGCTGCCGCCCGAATACGCCGTGGGACCAACCAACGATACAAACAGTCATGCCGCCTGCCTTCACAAAGGATTCGATCGCAAAACCCGTCGCCGTTATCGCGCGCTGGGCGGCGTGGCGGATGGGGCGAGAAATGGAGCGCGCCGACTGCGGTCGCACCATGTCCAATAACGCAAGACCTCAGCGCTGGTCGCCCTCATTTCTCGAGGTCGAATAGAGCAACATGGATGCCAGTCCCATTTGTCATGGCTGCTGGCGGCTGTCTTCAAGGTCGCCGTGGCGGCGCCTCGGGCGCCTTGCGGCGATGTCGCTGGCGGCCACGAATGCTGCACTCCGCCTGGCTTTGTGCCGGCCCGGCGAAATGCATCGGGAGCGGCCGCGGGCGCCCGGTCGCGGCGGCTGCAATCTTTTTTTCGCCGCTTCAATCGGCCGTCGATCAACCGTTGCGGATCGTCCCAACGTCGAACGACCAGCGTTGCAGGGTGTCCGAATTACGGCCGGGCCGCATCGATTGTGCGACTGCATCAATTTTTTCGGCCATCGCCGGCCTTGGCGCACCGCGCCTGCACTTGGCGGCGATGGCGGCAGATCAGCGCGATGCCAGCCGGTAAACGCGCACGATCCTTGCACCCCTCTGGCAAAAAACAGTTGGAGGAGGGGGCTATGAATCTGGCGAATCTACTGATCCGCACAGCCAAGGTATTTCCGCACAATGCGGCGGTCGCCCACGGCGACCGGGATCTCTACGACTACCGGGAACTGGCGCGCCGCGCCGCGGTGCTGGCGGGCAAGCTGCACAGCCACTTCGGCCTTGAGCCAGGGGACCGGGTGGCGCTGTGCATGCACAACAGCGTCGCCTATCTGGAGGTGCTCTACGCCATCTGGTACGCCGGGATGGTGGCGGTGCCGATCAACTACAAGCTGCATCCGCGCGAGGTGGATTTCATCGTCGAGGATGCCGCCGCGGCCTTGCTCTTCGTCGATGACAGCAGCGCCGACGGCGGCGATGCGATGGGCGCCGGCCTGACCGTGGTGGACTGCGGCAGCCGGGAATACGCCGCGCTGCTGAGCGGGCCGGAGGTGGCGCCGGCACCCTATCAGCCGGGTCAGCTAGCCTGGCTGTTCTACACCTCGGGCACCACTGGCAAGCCGAAGGGCGTGATGCTCAGCCATCAGAACCTGTTGCAGATGAGCCTGTGTTATTTCGCCGACGTGGACAGCGTCGCGGCGACGGACAGCATGCTCTATGCGGCACCGATGTCCCATGGCGCCGGGCTCTACAACTTCCCCCACGTGATGGCCGGCGCCCGCCATCTGGTGCCCGAATCCGGCGGCTTCCAGCCCGACGAGATTCTCGCCCTGTCGCAACGCTACGGCGGAATTTCGATGTTCGCTGCGCCGACCATGGTGCGCCGCTTGGTGGAATATTGCGCCGCCTCGGGCGCCGACTCGGGCGGGATCAAGAGCGTGATCTACGGCGGCGGGCCGATGTATGTCGAGGACATCCGCCAGGCCCTGGCGGTGATGGGCAAGCGCTTCATCCAGATTTACGGCCAGGGCGAGAGTCCGATGACCATCACCGCCTTGTCGCGCCACCACATCGGCGACAGCGCCCACCCCCATTACCTGGCGCGCCTGGGCTCGGTGGGGCGGGCGCAGAGTGCGGTGGAGGTGCAGGTGGTGGACGCTCAGGGCCGCGAACTGCCGGCCGGCGAGTGTGGCGAGATCATCGTCCGCGGCGGCACGGTGATGGCCGGTTACTGGCGCAATCCGGCGGCCAGCGAAAACACCCTGCGCGACGGCTGGCTGTACACCGGCGACATGGGCGTGTTCGACGGCGACGGCTTCTTGACGCTCAAGGATCGCTCCAAGGACGTGATCATCAGCGGCGGTTCCAACATCTATCCGCGCGAGGTGGAGGAGGTGTTGCTGCTGCATCCGGCCGTCAGCGAGGTCTCGGTGGTCGGCCGGCCCAGCGCCGAGTGGGGCGAGGACGTGATCGCCTTCGTCGTCTGCCGGGGCGCGGAGGCGCCGACCAGCGAAGCGCTGGACGCCCTGTGCCTGGCGCACATCGCCCGCTTCAAGCGGCCCAAGGAATATCGAATCGTCGCAAGCCTGCCGAAGAACAACTACGGCAAGGTCTTGAAGACGGCATTACGCGAATCGCTGGCGGTTGCAGGCTGACGGCGATGGACGGCAGTGGCAACAAAACGGTAGCGGCGAATCACGCCAGCACCGAACTAAAACAAATAGCGCAAGGAGGCAGGCATGTGGGTTGGTCGCAGAAAGGTAGCAAACGGACTTGAAGCCCTGGCGGACATTCTGGTGTCCCATGGCGACGCATCATCCTGGCACCTCGGTGCCAAATCCCTGGATATCCCCAGTGACAGGCTGAAGCAGGCCTGGAGTGGCGTCCTGGGTCGCCTGCGGGTGGCCCATGAGCGCATCGCGACGGCGGAGGCCGAGCGGGAGGAATTGCGCGCCCGGCTGCAACATGCGGAGGATGAGGTGGAACGCCTCGCCACCCGCATCGACCTGGTTCGCCGCGCCACCAGCGACGGCTTGTGGGACATGGTGGTACCCGACGGCGCGATCGGCATGAGCCAGGAAATCTGGTGGTCGGACCAGGTGCGTACGCTGCTCGGCTTCCAGGGCGAGGGCGATTTCCCCAATGTCCTCTCCAGTTGGGCTGACCGTCTCCATCGCGAGGACCGCGACCGCACCATCGCTGCCTTCCTCGCCCATCTCAACGACCACTCGGGGCGTACCCACTACGACGTGATCTATCGCCTCGCCTGCAAAGACGGCGAGTATCGCTGGTTCCGCGCCCGCGGCGAAACCCTGCGCGACAGCAGCGGCAAGCCCCTGCGGGTCTCCGGCTCGCTGACCGACATCACCGACGAGCTGGCACGCAAACGCCAGTTCGATACGGCGGTAACCCGCTTCGAACTCTCGCTGAACATGCTCAACGACGGTCTGTGGGACATGGAGGTGGTGGCCGGCGACCCGGTGAATCCAGCCAACGCCTTCTGGTGGTCGCAGCAGTTGCGCCGCCTGCTCGGCTATGAGACGGTGGCCGAGTTTCCCGACGTGCTCGATAGCTGGGCCTCCAAGCTGCATCCCGACGACAAGAAGCGCGTCATCGAAGCCTTCATGGCCCATCTCACTGACCGTACCGGCCGTACGCCCTACGACATCGAATACCGCCTGCGCTGTAAGGACGGCGAGTACCGCTGGTTCCGCGCCCGCGGCCAGACGCGGCGAGCCCCGGATGGAGCGCCGCTGCGGGTGGTCGGCGCCTTGACCGACATCCAATCGATCAAGCACGAAGAAGAGTTGCGGATCAGCGAACAGCGCCAGCACAAGCAATTGGAAGATCACCTGGCCAAGGTCTCCGAGATCATGCTGACCATCAAGGACATCGCCAACCAGACCAATCTGCTGGCCTTGAACGCCGCCATCGAAGCGGCCCGCGCCGGCGAGTCGGGGCGCGGCTTCGCCGTGGTTGCCGACGAGGTGCGCAAGCTCGCCGAGCGTACCCGCGACGCCACCGAATACGTCGCCAACATGGGTCCGGGCGACTAGCCGCACATCCGGATCGCGCTGCGGCGTGGGGGGCACGACGAAGCGTTTCGTCGTGCCCTTTTTCTTTGGCGTCGGGCGGGCTGGCCGCGGCAAATTTCAGCGGGGCGATTGCGCTGGGAAGAACCTCGTTTCATTTCGAGAATCCCGCCCAATCCCGCTCTGCGAGGGCCATCCATCAATCGGACGAGCATCCGGAAATCGGACGGCGACGGCCCTGTCGGCCGCGCCGTTGCTGCATTGCAGAACCATATCGCTCAATCACTTAAGCCTAAAACAAGTCGTGGCATGGGCTTTGCTGTTAGGGAGGTAAGCCACCTCATGCGTATGACAAGTGGCTTGACGGAACAGCGCCGTGAAATTTTTCGCCGTCGCCATGGATGCGTGACCTGATTAGCAGGGCGACATGGCGTCGAGACATCGTTTGCAACCCGCCGGTAGGAGGAAAGGCAGTATGGGACTACAAATCAACATCGATAACGGTGGCACCCTCACCGATATCTGCATCATCAACAACGGCAGCGTCAACAAGACCAAGGTCCTGACGACGCCCTACGACCTCAGCAAGTGCTTCTTCGAGGGGCTGCAGAAGGCTTCCGGCGTCATTTACGGCGAACAGAACGTCGCACGGCTGCTGGAAGAAGTGGACCTGATCCGCTACTCCACCACCCAGGGCACCAACGCCATTTGCGAGCGCAAGGGTCCGCGCCTCGGCCTGATCATCCACGGCGCTTCGAAGGGCATGGTGGTCAGCCTGGCCGAACAGGATCCGGAGCTGTATGCGGCGCTGGTCAGCGATCGCGTCGTCCTGCTCGATGAGAAGGTGATGGACGGCGAAGACGGCGAGCACGAAATCGTCAAGGCCATCAACGGCCTCACCGCCGCCGGCGCCAACCGCCTGGTAGTCAGCTTCACCGGCCGCGACTTCGTCGAGGCGGAGCACAAGTTCAAGCGCATCGCGCTGCGCCGCTATCCCCGCCATCTGCTGGGCGCGGTGCCGATCCTCTACGGTAGCGACCTCTCCGCCGACAGCGATGTGGTGCGCCGTACCTGGACCGCGCTGATCAACTCCTTCCTGCATCCGGCGATGGAGAACTTCCTCTACAACGCCGAGAACCGCCTGCGCAGCTATCGCACCAAGAACCCGCTGCTGATCTTCCGCAACGACGGCGATGCCTCCCGCGTCGCCAAGTCGGTGGCGATCAAGACCTACAGCTCCGGCCCCCGCGGCGGCATGGAAGGCATGAAGACCTTCTCCAAGCTGTACGACTTCAAGGACGTGGTGGCCATCGACATCGGCGGCACCACCACCGACATCGGCCAGTTCGTCAATGGCACCGTCGCCGAGAAGCGCCGCGGCCACGTGGAAGGGATTTCCGTCTCCTTCCCCCTGTGCGAAATCGTCAGTGCCGGCGTCGGCGGCAGCTCGATCTTCCGCGCCCATGAAGGCCGCATCGTCATCGGTCCGGAAAGCGTCGGCGCCGTTCCCGGCCCGGCCTCCTTCGGTCGTGGCGGCAAGGAAGCCACCATCACCGACGCCAGCTTGCTGTGCGGCATTCTCGATCCCAAGTCCTACTTCGGCGGCGACCTGGTGCTCGACGCCGATCGCGCTGCGGCCGCCGTCGAAGTGAACATCGCCAAGCCGATGGGTCTCGCGCTGGAAGATGCGCTGCTGCAGATGGAGCATGCCTACGAGGAAAAGGTGGCGGTGGAACTGCATCGCTCGACCAAGGTGTCCAAGGACACCACGCTGCTCGCCTTCGGCGGCGCCGGCCCGCTTAACGCCTGTGGTATCGCCGAGAAGGCCGGCATCGACGTGGTCGCCGTGCCGCGCATGGCGGCCGTGTTCAGCGCCTACGGCATCGGCGAGTGCGACATCTCCCAGCGCTACGCGGTGACCCTGCACAACCTGGATGAGGCCAGCTTGGCTACCACCATCGCCGGCCTGAAGCTCAAGGCTTCCCGCGACATGTATGCCGAAGGTTTCGCCGAGGGCAACTACGACGTCAGCGCCCGCCTGATCGCCACCATCGGCGGTGAGGAAATGGTCCATGTGCTGGACGATGCGCTGAAGATTCCCGCGCCGTTCAAGAAGGCCGATGCGGTGGATGTGGAACTCAGCGCGGTCAAGGTGCTGGCCGGCGACAGCCAGCGTCACGCCGAGTTCAAGCCGAAGGCGGCCGCCGCCGCCCACGGCACCCGCACCCTGCTGACCAAGGGCAAGGGCCGCGTTGCCGTGCCGGTGTACCTCCTCGACAAGCTGGCGGTGGGCGACCACGGCACCGGCCCGGCAATTATCGAAGAAGACTTTTTCACCTGCCGCGTGCTCGACGGCTGGAATTTCGTCATCAGTGATGCTGGTGACATCCTGCTGACCAAGAAAGGATGATGAACATGAAAGTATTGATGACCGAATACCTGCGGATCAATCTCGACACGGAACATTGGGAGTGTCGCGTCTGCAATCACGACGTCGGCCCGGCCAACAAGAGCTACAAGGAAGGCATGCTGGTCTACAACCGGGACCCGCGCGAGATCCATCCGCCCATCATCGATCCCGACAAGTACCGCTTCACCTTCAGCCCCGATCCGGAGTGGGTGCGCATCCTCGAGTACTACTGCCCGAGCTGCGGCACCCAGGTGGAAACCGAGTACGCGATCCCCGGCCATCCGCCGCTGCACGACATGGAACCCGACCTGCCTGCGCTGAAGGCGCAGTGGGCCAATCGTGAAGAGGTCCAGGAGCCGGTGCAGGGACCGGAAGTGGTGCGCGGCGCCGGACACAGCGGCCACTAATAGGCAACCCACAGACAACCCACATCTGCCGGCCGGAACGGCCGAACGGGCCTGCGACAGGCGGGCCGTTGCGGCGGCGGATCACAGGAATTAAGGAGATAGTATGAGGCGCGTATCAGTTGATATCGGTGGCACCTTTACCGATTGTTTCGTTGTCTGGGATGGCAAGTACATCGAGGCCAAGGCCCTGACCACCCACCACAACCTGGCCCTCGGCTTCAACGAAGCCCTCGGCAAGGCGAACCATGTGCTCGGCCTGGAGCTGGAGGAAATTCTCGGCGCGGTGGACTCGGTCCGCTACGCCACCACCCTGGGTACCAACGCCCTGATCGAACACAAGGGCCCCCGCATCGGCATGCTGGTGACGGCCGGCTTCGAAGCCACGGTTCCCCTCAGCCGCGCCCGCGGCTACGGCGAAGGTCTGGATGGCCTCGGCCAGTCGGACATGCCCAATGCCTGTCGCCCCGATCCGCTGGTCGAGGCCCACATGATTCGCGGCGTGCGCGAGCGTTTCGACTTCCAGGGCAAGCTGGTGATGCCTCTGGACGAAGACGACGTGCGGGTGCAGATCCGCTCCCTGGTGGACAAGGGCGCCCAGATCATCGTCGTCGCCCTGGTCAACAGCGTGGTGAATCCCGCTCACGAACAGCGCATCGAGGAAATCCTGCTGGAGGAATACCCCTCCCATCTGCTCGGTGCGATCCCGGTGATCCTGTCGCACCAGGTGGCGGGCCGCAAGGGCGAGTACGTGCGCGCCACCTCGGCCATCGTCGACGGCTATCTACACTCGACCATGTACCACGCCCTGTCCGCCCTGGAGCAGAACCTGCGGGCACACCACTACGAAAAGCCGATGCTGGTGATCCACAACTCCGGCGGCATGGCGCAACTGAACTCCACCGACGCCCTGCAGACCATCCACTCCGGCCCGGTCTCCGGCATCGGCGCCTCCGAGCACCTGGCGATGCAGGCCGACCTGGGCAATGTGGTGGCGACCGACATGGGCGGTACCAGCTACGACATCGGCATCGTCGTCGAGGGCGGCATCAAGCACTACGACTTCAACCCGGTGATCGACCGCTGGCTGGTCTCCGTGCCGATGGTGCACCTGGTGACCCTGGGCGCCGGCGGCGGCTCCATCGCTGCCTACGACCGGATGTACGAGACGGTCAAGTGCGGCCCGGAAAGCGCCGGTTCCGACCCCGGCCCGGCCTGCTACGACCGTGGCGGCATGAACCCGACGGTGACCGATGCCGACCTGATCCTCGGCTACCTGGACCCGAAGAACTATGCCGGCGGCTCGATTCCGCTGAATCCCCGGCGCGCCTCCGCCGCCATCGAGGATGCCCTGTGCGACGACCTGAACTGCTCGGTGATCGAAGCCGCCCTGCTGATCCGCGAGAAGGTGGACGACAACATGGCCAACGGCCTGTTCACCGAGCTGCGCGCCCGCGGCTACGATCCGAAGGACTTCACCATGTTGGCCTACGGTGGCAACGGCCCGCTGCACTGCTGCGGCATCGCCCGCAACCTGGGCATCGACAAGATCCTGGCGCCCCCGCTGAGCTCGGTGTTCTCCGCCGTCGGCGCCGGCAACATGCACCAGCTACACATCCATGAGCAGTCGCTGTACATGGTGCTGTACGACTCCAACACCCGCCACGTCTTCGACGATTACGAGCGCTTCAACCGGATCGTTGCCGAGCTGAAGGAACTGGGTACGCAGGATTTGATCCGCCAGGGCATCCCCCGCGAGCAGATTCAGCACAACCTGGAACTGGACATGCGCTACGGCAACCAGTTGGTGCAGACCACCGCGGTGATCCCGCAGCACGAGGTGCATGGTGTGGCCGACGTGCTGGCGATCATCTCCCAATTCTCCAACGACTACGGCAAGCGCTTCGGCGAGGGCAGCCAGGCACCGGAAGCCGGCATCCGCATCAACACCATCCGCGTTGCCGCCTTCGTTCGCCACGAGACCGTCCAGTTCGAGGACATCAAGCCGGTACCCGTCGCCGAGCGCAAGACGGCACCGCTGCCGGCCACCACCCGCAAGTGCTATTTCGTCGGCCACGAAGGTCCCTTCGAAACCCCGGTCTGGAGCCGCGCATCGATCGAGCCCGGGGTGCAGATTCCCGGCCCGGCCATCATCGCCTCCGACGTCACGACCTTCCTGGTGGACCCGGGCTGGAACTTCGTCGCCGCGCGACAGGGTGCCTCCTGGTTCCTGCGCGCCTGAGTTCAGGCGCACCACTGAATCAACACATTGACAGGATTGAACATGAGCGAAATTAAAACGCCGACCAAGGCAAAGATGCCAAGCCCTACGGAAATGGAGCTGGTCAAGAAGTTCCTTAACGACACCACCCTGTTCCTCGGCCCCGATCCCGAGATCATGCAGAACCATGATCTGATGCCGCGTACCGAAGCCGAGGACGAATGCATCAAGCAGATCAGCGATACCCACACCATCGCCAAGATTCGCGACCGCATCCAGGCGGGTTGCGACGAAGGCTACGAGATGGTGGAACAGATGGGTGCCGCACCGGGCGCCAAGTGGGGCGACGTGATCACCGGCGTGTATTCCGCGTCGGGCGACCTGGCCATCGCCAGTGCCGGCGGCGTGCTGATCTTCTCGGCCCTGGTGCACCACCCGATCAAGTTCATCATCAAGAACTGGATGA
>DATDMT010000178.1:0-10382 GCA_036518635.1 Rhodocyclaceae bacterium
ACCCTCTTCGTCCATGGCCGCAGCGAGCCGCTACAATTGGCCCAGGACCATCCGGGCTTCCATCTGATTCAGGAAATCCGCGACGAATCCCACCGCTTCGCTGTCGCCGGCCACCGCGCCCGCCGCGCCAAAGCCCGCAGCCGCTCCACCCTGGAAGACGTGGTGGGCATTGGCCCGGCGCGGCGGCGCAAGCTGTTGGCCCAGTTCGGCGGACTGGACGGGGTGCGCAACGCGACGGTGGAAGACCTCTGTCGCGTCGAAGGCATCTCGCGAAAATTGGCTGAAGAGATCTACCGGGAACTGCACTAACAACTATGCCGCTCAACATCCCCAACCTGCTCACCTGGGCGCGCATCCTGCTGATCCCGCTTTTCGTCGGTGTTTTCTACCTGCCGATCCACTGGCTCTCGCCGCAACAGCAGAACCTCACCGCGACGCTGATCTTCATGGCCGCGGCAATCACCGACTGGTTCGACGGCTGGCTCGCCCGCAAGCTGCAGCAGACCTCCGCCTTCGGCGCCTTCCTCGACCCGGTCGCCGACAAGCTAATGGTCGCCGCGGCCCTGGCGATCCTAGTCCAGCTCGGCCGCGCCGATGCGGTGCTGGCCTTCATCATCATCGGCCGCGAGATCACCATCTCGGCCCTGCGCGAATGGATGGCCAAGATCGGCGCCGCCCGCAGCGTCGCGGTTTCCTTCATCGGCAAGCTGAAGACCGCCGCCCAGATGCTGTCGATTCCGCTGCTGCTCTACGGCGCCCCGCTGGGCCCTCTGGACAGCCAGCGGGCGGGCACGTGGCTACTGCATATCGCGGCGCTGCTGACCCTCTGGTCGATGGTCTATTACCTGCGAAAAGCCTGGCCGGAAATTTCTGCGCGGACGCGTTGACAAGGCATTTGGCACCGCTATAATGCGCACCTCTTCTGCGGGAGTAGCTCAGTTGGTAGAGCGATACCTTGCCAAGGTATAGGTCGAGAGTTCGAGACTCTTCTCCCGCTCCAAATCAAGAAAAGGGAAAGCCAAGCTTTCCCTTTTCTGTTTCAAAGCTCTGCACAGCGGAGCCAGGGCGCGATAGCAAAGCGGTTATGCACCGGATTGCAAATCCGTGTAGGTCGGTTCGACTCCGGCTCGCGCCTCCAAAAAACCCCTTCGATTGCCACCCACGACAGCGCCTCGTTATTCCAACGGAATAGAGGCAAATCGCCTTGCATCAAGCCCGAAAAAAATTCGCCGGCAGCGCATTCCCAGCCTCGCCCAACACAAAAAAATTGCGCTAGAATGCGCACCTCTTCTGCGGGAGTAGCTCAGTTGGTAGAGCGATACCTTGCCAAGGTATAGGTCGAGAGTTCGAGACTCTTCTCCCGCTCCAAACAACGAAAAAAGGGAAAGCACTGCTTTCCCTTTTTTTGTTTCTAACCTGCCGCAACAGGTTACGGCGCGATAGCAAAGCGGTTATGCACCGGATTGCAAATCCGTGTAGGTCGGTTCGACTCCGGCTCGCGCCTCCACTCCCTCCTCGCACTACGTTGTTCGATCCAAAGCCACTTACTCCGTCATCACGGCTGCACGGTGTCGTTGCCCGTTTGCGAAGCACCAAGGGATGGTGATGAACCCGCTGCGGAAAAAGAAAAAGCCACCCGAAGGTGGCTTTCGAATTTTGGCGTCCCCACGGGGATTCGAACCCCGGTTCATACCGTGAAAGGGTATTGTCCTAGGCCTCTAGACGATAGGGACTTGAGGCTTCTTGGCAGCTTGCGCCGTTCAAGAGGGGCGCATTTTAGCATCGCCCCGGGTTGTGTCAACAGCTCGATTGAAAATTACTTGCCCACCGCAACGACATTAGCGCTGAGGTAGGTACGCACGGCGATTTCGTCAAGGAAGTAGTGGCACAACTCGAGGCCTTCCGCTTCCAACACCGGCACCAGTTCATCGTACTTCGCTTCCAGCGCCGGGTCGGCATCCACGTCCAGCACCTCGACGTCGAAATCATGCTCACCGCGCAGTGCTTGCAGCGCGGTGAGCATGTCATCGCAAAGGTGGCAGTAGCCGCGCCCGTAGAGCGTCAGCAGCGGCTTCTTACTTGTCACCGAGACCCTTGATCGTCACATAGGTCTGGGCTTCGCCGCGTCGGACCAACAGGGTGAACGCTGCACTCTTGTCGAGCTTGTTGAGCAGGCTGTTGAACTGCTCCACCGAGTGAATCTCGTTCTGCTGGCCCTTTTCCACCAAGGCCAGCACCACATCGCCGCCGCGCAGATCGATGCGGCTGTTGCGCGCTTCTTCGACCAGCACGCCATTACCGACACCGAGTTGCTTCTTCTGCTCACCGGTCAGATCCGCCAAGATCAGGCCGAGGCGATTGGCCGCCGCCGGCTCGGCCTTCTTGCTGCGCTTGCCGGGTTTGATCGCACCCTTGTCGTCGTCGGCCATTTCGGCGATCACCAGGTTCAATTCCTTGGCGCCGCCCTTGCGCCACACCTGCAGCGTGGAGCGGCTACCCGGCCGGGTCATGCCCACCATCCGCGGCAGATCGCTGGACTGGGCCACCGGCTTGCCGTCGAACTTGAGGATGATGTCACCCTCCTCGACGCCCGCCTTGTCGGCCGGGCCGCCCTTCTCCACCTTGGCCACCAGGGCGCCCTGGGCCTTGCCCAGGCCGAAGGATTCGGCCAGCTCCTTGGTCACTTCCTGAATCACCACACCGATGCGGCCACGGCTGACCTTGCCGTTGTTCTGCAACTGGGCCTTTACCTCCATCGCCAAATCGATCGGAATGGCGAAGGAAAGGCCCATATAGCCGCCGGAGCGGGAATAGATCTGGGAATTGATGCCGACCACCTCACCCTTCATGTTGAACAGCGGACCGCCCGAATTACCCGGGTTCACCGCAGCGTCGGTCTGGATGAAGGGCACATAGTTTTCCTGCGGCAGGGAACGCCCCTTGGCGCTGACGATGCCAGCGGTCACGGTGTTGTCCAAACCAAAAGGTGAGCCGATGGCCACCACCCACTCACCCACCCGCAGCTTGTTGGGGTCGCCCAGCTTGACCACCGGCAGACCGGCGGCCTCGATCTTGATCAGGGCGACATCAGTGCGCTTGTCGGTGCCCAGCACCTTGGCCTTGAATTCACGCTTGTCGGTGAGTTTCACCACCACCTCGTCGGCATCCGCCACGACGTGGTTGTTGGTCAGGATGTAGCCGTCGGCGCTGACGATGAAGCCGGAGCCGAGGCCCTTGTTCTCGTACTCGCGGGGCACGCCGGGCATGGCGCCCTTGGGGCCGCCGAAGCGACGGAAAAATTCCGACATCGGATCATCGTCGTCCAGGGGAATCGCCCCCTGCCGGCCATGGCGGACCACCTGCGTGGTGCTGATGTTCACCACCGCGGCGCCCTGCTTTTCCACCAGGTCGGCAAAGTCCGGCAGGTCGCGGGCCTGGGCACTGGCCAGGCCCGCAGCGCAGACCAGAAACAAACTGATCAGGAGTTGCTTCATCAATCGCATTTTTTTTCCTCATCATTACAGAGAGCTTGATTCGGGAAACACAGGGTCAAACCGCCCTGCGCCGTATCCCACTCGCGACGCCTTCGTCTCAGCGCCACGATACCAACCGCCAAGCCGCAGGCCGCGCCGATGACCGCAGCACCCTCACCACCCGCCAGCCCGTAACCGAGAGCGGCGCCGAGTATCGCCAGCAGCCCCGGCACGCCGTAGGCCTGCCAGGCCGCCCGCAGGATTACGCCGTCGGCGATGCGCACCACCACCCGATCGCCGGGCTTGGCGCCGATGCCGTTGACCACTCGATACTGCCGCGCGCAAGTGGAACCGATGCTGAGACCACCGCCGCAGCCGCCCGGTTCAAGGCAACGACCGCAACCCGTCATCGGCTTCACATCCAACACTGCCAGATCGCCCTCGAGGGCGCTGACCACCGCATCCATTTCCTTCACTTGCGCCTCGCCTCCAGGCCGTCGCCCAGGCGCTTCAGCGCCAACATCGGCACGTCGCCCATGACCATCAACTGAAACTCACCCAGGGGGCGGCGATACACGTTCAACGCCCCCATCGAAAACACGCCGCCCTCGGCGCGGGCCTTGCCCGCCACCTGCGGCTCGATGAAGACCGAAATGGCACCCAGGCCATCGGTCAACATCATGTGGGTCACCTCCGGTGCATCGGGCCGCACCTGGCGACGCATGCCGGACACAACACGGAAGCCGGGCAACATATTGCGGAACACCCAGGGGCTCTCGTCCGGCTTGAACTCCACCGAGCGCACATTCTGCACCCGCCAATCGCTACCCTGGGGCTTGGCGCCATTGCGAATCTGTTCGCGATCGAGCGGAATGCCGATCTTCACTTCGGTGAAGCTGAAGTTTTCGCGAGTCTCGCCCTTGTCGTCGATCAGGCTGGCCTTGAGCAGCAATCCGCTTGCCGTATCCACCCAGAACTGGCGGCCGTAACGCAACTCGTCGCGCGGCTCGACGACGATGGCCTGGGTCTCGTGACCGGCCACACGCCCAGCCACGCCCTTGCGGAATACGTAGAAATCGGTCAACCCGGCCAGGCCTGCCGGCAGCATGGCGGGAAAAGCGCGCCGGGCATTGCGGTGCTCGACCACCACCAGGCGATATTCCGGCAGATAACACTTCACTTCGTCGCGATCCCGCACTACCTCGCGCGGGCTGCCGTCGAGCATCTCGATATGTTCGAATTCATGATCGCCATCGGCGAAGTGGGCAATCCGCGACGTCTCGGTATTGCCGCCGCTGCGATAGACGAACACCCCCGAGTAATTCAAGCGTTCCGCCGATGTCGCCACCCGCTGCAGCCACTGCAAGGGGTCCGGGGTTGCCTGCGCCCAGACTGGCGCCGCAACCAGGCAACACAGGGAGAGGAACAGCCAACGCATTACTTGCCCACCTCCGGCCCCACCATGGAAACGTTGCGAATCTGTTGCGGGCTGGCCATCAGGTAGGTGCCGGAGCTGTGGGCCTGGTGGGCGATCAGGTAGTCCTGCATGTCGGCCACCGCCAGTTGCCGCACCGGCTGGGCAGAAACGGTCACCGCCGCCATGGTTGCCTGATTGCGGCCGGCCGCCTCATCGGAACGCGGCATCAACACCGCGCCGGCAACGA
The DNA here is from genome assembly GCA_036518635.1 of Rhodocyclaceae bacterium. Lineage (GTDB taxonomy): Bacteria > Pseudomonadota > Gammaproteobacteria > Burkholderiales > Rhodocyclaceae > AWTP1-18. Next base: position 5,138 of record DATDMT010000178.1, read on the forward strand.
ACAGGATGCCCGCCACGGAAGCCGCGACGGCAAACAGGGGGCTATGCCAGGGGGCGCGCCGCGGCGGCGCCAGCACCGTTGCCTCCTCCTCCAGCGAGGCCATCACCCGCGCCGTCAGATCGGCCTCGAGATGATCCTCGCCGCGCAGGGCACTGCCCACCCATTGGAAAGCACGGCATTCGTTGAGCAATTCGTCGTCTCGATGCAAGGCCTTGAACACCAACTCGGCCTCTTCGCGATCCAGTTCGCCATCCAGCAAAGCAGACAATTTCGTTTTCATCTCACCACCTCTTGTCCGGCGCCGTGTCCAGCAGGGGACGCAGCTCCTTTGCAATCGCCTCGCGGGCGCGGAAAATCCGCGACCGCACGGTACCGATCGGGCACGCCATCACCTCGGCGATTTCCTCGTAGGACAGGCCGTCGATCTCGCGCAAGGCGATCGCCGTGCGCAACTCCTCGGGCAGCCGATCCATGGCCGCATTCACCGTCGCCGCAATCTGCTTGGACAACAGCACCCGGTCCGGCGTATCGCCGTCGCGCAGCAGATCGGCCTCGGCATAGCCCTCGGCTTCTTCGCTATCGACGTCGGTGCGGGTCGGCACCCGGCGGCCGTTCGAGACCAGCCAGTTCTTCGCCGCATTCACCCCGATCCGGTACAACCACGTATAGAACGCGCTGTCGCCGCGAAAATTCGGCAACGCACGATAGGCCTTGATGAAGGCCTCCTGCACCACATCTTCGGCTTCCGCCGAATCGCGGACGAGACGGGATACCAGCCGCAACAATTTGCGCTGGTACTTGGCGACCAACAGGCCGAACGCCTGTTTGTCACCCGCCTGGACACGCTCCACAAGAAGCTGGTCCGCCTCTCGGTCTCCCATCGGGCTCTTTTTCCTGGTGTTGTTTTCGGGCCCCGCATGTTGTAGCTGGCGAGCCGGCCCAAAGTATATCGAACCCTCCATAGCCGACTGGTCGCCTCCACAAAAACATGCTGTCACGCTCCAGACCTGCAGGCGGGGGAAAAAGTTCCAGCCCGGGCAGGGCAAGGCCCGATGGTATATTCCGAGCCGATCATGAAATCCAACTCCCGCCTTCAATTCGACGTTCTGGTGCTGGGCAGCGGCCTGGCTGGTCAATCCATCGCGCTGCGTCTGGCCGACACCCACCGGGTCGGCCTGATCACCAAGCGCACGCTAGAGGATTCGGCCTCCTCCTGGGCCCAGGGCGGCATTGCCGCGGTGCTGGACGAGGCCGACTCGATCGAGTCCCATATCCGCGATACCTTCATCGCTGGCGGCGGCCTGTGCGATCCGGATTCGACCCGCTTCGTCGTCGAGCACAGCCGCCAGGCCATCGACTGGCTGATCGACCAGGGCGTACCCTTCACCCGCGACCAGACGCCCTTCGGCTTCCACCTGACGCGGGAAGGCGGCCACAGCCAGCGCCGCATCATCCACGCCGCCGACGCCACCGGCGCAGCGGTGCAGGCCACCCTGGCCGGCAAGGTGCTGGCCCACCCGAACATCACGGTACTCGACCACCATATCGCGGTGGACCTGATCACCGGCGCCAAGCTCGGCTTGGCGCAGAACCGCTGCTGGGGCGCCTATGCCCTGGACCTGCGCAACGACCGGGTGGTGACCATCGGCGCCGCCCACACGGTGATGGCCACCGGCGGCGCGGCCAAGGCCTATCTCTACACCACCAATCCGGACACCTCCACCGGCGACGGCATCGCCATGGCCTGGCGCGCCGGCTGCCGGGTGGCGAACATGGAGTTCATCCAGTTCCACCCGACCTGCCTCTACCACCCCAAGGCCAAGTCCTTCCTGATCTCCGAGGCGATCCGCGGCGAAGGCGCCCTGCTGCGCCTGCCCGACGGCACCCGCTTCATGCTGGACCACGACCCCCGGGCCGAGCTGGCGACCCGCGACGTGGTCGCCCGCGCCATCGACTTCGAGATGAAAAAGCATGGCCTGGACTGCGTCTTCCTCGACATCACCCACAAGTCGGCGGAGTTCCTCCAGGAACACTTCCCCAACATCCACGCCCGCTGCCTGGAACTGGGCATCGACATCAGCAAGGAATGGATACCGGTGGTGCCGGCCGCCCATTTCACCTGCGGTGGCGTGGTCACCGACCTGGCGGCGCGCACCGATCTGGAGGGCCTCTATGTCGTCGGGGAGAGCGCCTGCACCGGCATCCACGGGGCCAACCGGCTGGCCAGCAACTCGCTGCTGGAATGCGTGGTCTTCGGCGAGGCGGCGGTGGCCGACATCCGCCGCCAGAAGATGCCCAAGCAGCCGACCCTGCCGCTGTGGGACGAAAGCCGAGTCGCCGATGCCGACGAGGAAGTGGTGATCGCCCACAACTGGGATGAACTGCGCCGATTCATGTGGGACTACGTCGGCATCGTCCGCACCGACAAGCGCCTGGCCCGGGCCGAACACCGGATCCGTCTGCTGGAAAAGGAAATCGAGGAGTACTACTCGAACTTCCGCATCAGCAACGACCTGGTGGAACTGCGCAATCTGGTGCTCTGCGCCCGGCTGATCGTCCGCTGCGCCCAGAAGCGCAAGGAAAGCCGTGGCCTGCACTACAGCCGCGACTACCCCGAGACCCTGCCCAAGGCCCGGGTCACGACCCTGCGTCCGAGTCGCTGAAATCCTCAGTCGGCTGCACCAGCCAACCCAACCAGAGACGCAGTTGGCGATGGGCTTCGGCACCCAGCGCATCCACCGGCAGGGCCAAGCTGACACGCTGCTTGTCGCGGCGCAAAGTCAGCACCACCAGCCAGGCCAGGCGCAGGCTCTGGCCGTCCACCCGCCAGGGCCGCTCATCGTCCGCCGGCAGCAGGGCCTGACCGTCGGCCAGTAGGCGCAAAGCCGTATAGCGCCGTTGGCGCCGGTATTCGCGGATGCAGGAAGCCAACAGCAGGACCCACAGCAACAGCTTGGCCGCACCGGGCAAGGCCAGCGGCAGCAACACGGCTGCGGCTAAGGCATGGCCTGAAAACAAAACGACCGTCAGGGTCGCTGACGGTCGCAGAATTACCGTGAGAGGCAGCCGCATCGCTGCCGGCTCTCAGATTTTCTTGAAAACCAGGCTGCCGTTGGTACCGCCGAAGCCGAAGTTGTTCTTCAGGGCCACCTCGATCTTCATTTCCCGGGCGGTGTTGGCGCAATAGTCCAGATCGCACTCCGGGTCCTGCTCGAAGATGTTGATGGTCGGCGGCGACACCTGATGATGTATGGCCAGGGCGGTGATCACCGACTCCAGACCGCCGGCGCCACCCAGCAGGTGACCGGTCATCGACTTGGTGGAGTTCACCACCAGGCCCTTGGCGGCGGCGCCGAAGGCCTGCTTGATGGCCTCGGTCTCGTTCTTGTCACCCAGAGGCGTCGAGGTGCCGTGGGCGTTCAGGTAATACACCTGATCGGGGTTCACGCCGGCATTCTTCAGCGCCGCTTCCATGCAGCGACGCGGGCCGTTGGTATCCGGCGCGGTCATGTGATACGCATCGCCGCTCATGCCGAAGCCGGCGACCTCGGCGTAGATCTTGGCGCCACGGGCCTTGGCGTGTTCATACTCTTCCAGCACCATGACGCCGGCGCCTTCGCCCAGCACGAAGCCGTCGCGATCCTTGTCCCAGGGCCGGCTGGCCGTGGTCGGGTCGTCGTTACGGGTGGACAGGGCGCGGGCCGAGGCGAAGCCGCCAACGGCCAGGGGCGACACGGTGGACTCGGCGCCGCCGCAGACCATCACGTCGGCGTCGCCGTACTCAATCATCCGGGCACTGGTGCCGATGGCATGGAGGCCGGTGGTGCAGGCGGTAACGACCGCCAGGTTGGGGCCCTTCAGGCCGAACATGATCGACAGGTTGCCGGAGATCATGTTGATGATGGTGCCGGGAATGAAGAAGGGCGAAATCTTGCGCGGGCCGGCGCCGAGGAAATCGTTGTGGGTTTCCTCGATCATAGGCAGGCCGCCGATGCCGGAGCCGATGTTCACGCCCATCCGATGGGCATTGGCCTCGCTGGCCTCGAGGCCGGAATCCTTCCAGGCCTGGATACCGGCCGCCATGCCGTAATGGATGAAGATATCCATGCGGCGGGCTTCCTTCGGCGACAAGTAGGTGCCGATGTCGAAATTCTTCACTTCGCCGGCGATCTTCACCGAGAAAGCAGAGGTATCGAAACGGGTGATGGGCCCGACGCCGCTCTTGCCGGCGAGCAGGTTTTGCCAGGCTTCGGAAACGGTATTGCCGACCGGCGACACCGCGCCGAGGCCGGTCACGACGACTCTACGACGGGACAAGGCGGACTCCTAAAGCGGCGACAGCAATCCCTGTGACAGGACTGTGCGACCGACAAAAGATTGATACGGACAAGGGAAGGATTTCCCCTGCCGGCTCCCAGCGATACGGCCAGAGCTTACGCCTGACGGGATCGAATGGCAGCCCCGCTGCAACGGGAACTCACACGGAGTGGAGTACCGGGCCATGGGCACTGGGGAGGATAAGTGACCCCGGCAGTCTGGCGGTCACGGAGTGGACACTCCGGCCGCAGATCTGCAATTCCGGGGACTTACTTCTTGACGTTGTTGTTGACGTAGTCGATGGCTTGCTGGACGGTGGTGATCTTCTCGGCTTCTTCGTCGGGAATCTCGCACTCGAACTCTTCTTCGAGGGCCATCACCAGTTCAACGGTGTCCAGCGAGTCGGCGCCCAGATCGTCCACGAAGGAAGACTCGTTCTTGATGTCAGCTTCGTTCACGCCCAGTTGCTCGGCGACGATCTTCTTGACGCGCTGTTCGATATTCTCCATTTATGACTCCTTGTCCCAGTCGGGTATGGTGAGAAAAACCTGGCTATTTTAACAAAAACTTTTGTACTGCCCTGTTACAGAACAGGGCGGGAAAATCCCGCCTCACGACATGTACATGCCGCCGTTTACGTGCAGTTCGGTGCCGGTGATGTAACCGGCCTTCGGTCCGGCGAGGAAAGCCACCGCGGCAGCCACCTCTTCGGCCTGCCCCAGGCGGTTCAGCGGAATCTTGCCGAGCAGCGCTTCCTTCTGGGCATCGGGCAGGGCCTTGGTCATGTCGGTGTCGATGAAACCCGGCGCGACGCAATTCACCGTGATATTGCGGCTGCCCAGTTCCTGAGCCAGGGCACGGGTCATACCGGCGACGCCGGCCTTGGCCGCGGCATAGTTGGCCTGGCCGGCATTGCCTGCGGCGCCCA
>DATDMT010000179.1:0-27621 GCA_036518635.1 Rhodocyclaceae bacterium
CATCACGCCGGACACCCAGTACATCTATTCCGCCACGGCCCACCAGGAGGCGCTCAACACGGTGCTGCTGGCGCTGCAGAGCGGCGAGGGCTTCGTCAAGATCAGCGGCGAGGTGGGCACCGGCAAGACCCTGCTGTGCCGTCGCCTGCTGCGCACCTTCGGCGAGGACACGATCACCGCCTATCTGCCCAATCCGCAACTCGATCCGCGCACCCTGCTGCTGACGGTGGCCGAGGAATTGGGTGTGGCCGATGGCCCGGGCGAGGCCTTCCACGTCATCAAGCGCATCAATCATCGGCTGATCGCCCTGGCCGGCGAAGGCAAGACGGCGATCCTCTGCATCGACGAAGCGCAGACCATGCCGCCGCTGACGCTGGAGACCCTGCGTCTGCTGTCGAATCTGGAAACCGAAAAGCGCAAGCTGATCCACATCATTCTGTTCGGCCAGCCCGAACTCGACGAAATGCTGAACCGGCCGTCTGCCCGCCAACTGCGCCAGCGCATTGCCTTCAACTACAAGATGCCGCCCTTGTCGCGCGACGAGATGGAACGCTATCTCGACCATCGCCTGCAGGTGGCGGGCTATCGCGGGCCGCCGCTGTTTTCGCCGATGGCTTGCCGTGCCCTCTATGGCAGCACCAAGGGGACGCCGCGCCTGGTCAATCTGCTGGCGCATAAATCCCTGCTGGCAGCCTTCGGCCAGGGTCAGTACCGGATTGCGCCGAGCCATGTACGCCAGGCGGCGATCGACACCGACGGCGCCGGACGCGTGCCCTGGTGGATTCCCGGATGGTGAGCGAACGCCGCCCGGCCGCCGCAGGGATGGCCGTTATTTCCCCTCATGGGGAGCGCCGGAGGCGAACCCCATGAGCCTGCTCAACCGGATGCTGCAGGAGTTGGATGCGCGCCGCGCCACCAGCCTGGAGCGTGCCAATCTGTCGCCCCATGTGCGTGCTCTGCCGGCGGCCAAGTCGGGCGGCACCAAGGGGGTGTTGCTGGCGATCGGTATCGGCGGCGCGCTGGCCGGTGGCGTGCTGGTGGCCTGGCTGATGTCTTTTTTCGGCGGGGAGCAGCGGGCGCCTTCCGCTCCTGCCGTGCCTGCCGTCGCCGCCCCGGCCACGATGGTTGCCGCGGCACCTGCTGTGGCAACGCCGGCGCCGGTCAAGCCCGTCGTTGCCACGAGCAAATCTGCGAGCGAAACCAGTTTGAAAATGGACACGGCTCTGCCCGCACGCAGCGTTGCGGCGCCCAAGGCGAAGGACGCCAAGCCGCCGCTGCCGTCCGCTGTCGTGGCTGTTGCGCCGCCCAGCCCGTCGCCGGCGGTTGCGTCCCCCGCCCCGAGCGCGCCGACGCCGTTGCCGGCCAGCGACAAGCCCGGGCAGATCGATAAGCAGCCGCGGCAGCCGAAGGTCGCCGAGACCATCGACGCCGAATATCGCAAGGCCCTGGCGGCGATCCGCCGTGGCGCGGCGAGCGAAGGGGCTGAGGGCATGCGCCACGTGCTGCAGCAGGAGCCGCGCCATGCCTCGGCACGGCAGGCCCTGCTCAGCGTGTTGGTGGATGGTCAGCAATGGCCGGAAGCCCAGACCGTCGCCAGCGACGGCCTGGCGCTGGATCCGGCCCAGCCCGGTTGGGCCATGCTGCTGGCGCGGATGGCTGTGGAGCGCGGCGAGATGGGCCACGCCGTGGAGATTCTCAATCAGTACGCCCCCCACGCCGAGCGCAGCGCCGAATATCAGGCCTTCCACGCCCTGCTGCTGCTGAAGTCCTCAAAGCCGAAAGAGGCCGCCGCCCGTTATCAGGCCGCCGTCGCCCTGCGTCCCGCCGAGGGCCGCTGGTGGTATGCCCTGGGCACCGCGCTGGAGGCTGACCAGCGGCCCAAGGAGGCGCGTGAAGCCTTCCTCAGAGCCCGGGAAAGCGGCAATCTGCCCGCTGATCTGGTGCCGCTGGTGGAGCAGCGTCTGCGCTGAGGCGCGGCAACAGCGGCTGCAGGTCTTCTGCCCGCAGGTTCTGCCGCAAGGCATCCGCCACATAGTCGCGCTGTGCGGGAAACGAACGGCCACCGAGCGCCCAGAGCTGTTCGGAGGTGTGATGACAGCCCGCCAGTTCCTCGAACAGCGCGCAATGGAAAATCCCCGGTGCTGACGGCTGTGCGGTCAATGTTTTACGGCACAGCGTCCGTTTTTCCGCCAAGGCGGCGGAGATTGGCGGCGCGCTGGCAACCAGGGTGCTGTCGGCGTAGACACCGAGCAGGGAATAGCGCGACATTACCGTCAGAATCTGGTTCCTGGCGCGGAATTGCGCTTCCGTCCGCGGCATGGCGTTGACCGCCGATTCGAGCATGACGTGGTCGCGCCCGATGTCGAAAGCGACGAAGCCGCCAGCCAGCAGGGCACCCGCCCATACCCAGCGCGGCAGGCGCAAGGCGTACTCGTGCTGTGGCAGAAGGCCGAGCAGGAGGCTGAAGACTCCCAGGAAGTAGGCATACCAAAGCGGATACTCGAGTTGCGAGTGGATCAGTTGGATGCCCAGACAGGCGACGACCCAGCGATATGGGGACTCGCGCCATACCCCGCCGAGGAACCGCAAGGCGACCAGCAGGCCGCCGGCAAGCAGGATCAGACCCGGCAGGCCAAACTCCGCCGCGATCTGTGCAAACAGATTGTGGGCGTTTTCACCGCTGGCGAATTGGGCGTTGGCGTTGATCTGGTCGACAAAGGCATGCCAGGAAAATCCGCCAAAACCGACGCCGCCGAGGGGCGCGTCAAGGAACATCCGCCACGCCTCTCCCAGCACCTGCCAGCGGGCGTCGATCAACTGCGGATTGCCGCCCAGGTTGGCGGCGGCGGTGGCGATCCGGCTGGCCGCATCGCCACCCGGATCGAGCGTGATCAGCTTGGGAAGTACGACCAGTGCGATGGTGTACACGACGATTAGGCCGACTCCCTGGCGCCGCTGGCCCCATCCCCAGAGCAGCAGGCTGCACCAAGCCGCGTAGAGCAGCGTGGCGCGGGCACCGGTGAGGAGCGATACCGTCGCCAGCAGCAGCAACAAGGCAAGCGCCGGACCGGATGGCAAGCCGCGGCGCCAGTGCAGATAGCCGAGCGATGCAATGCCCAGCCAAAGCAATTGGGCCAAATGATTCTTCTGCGCCAGGTTGCCGGCCGACATGGCGCCCGCCTGGCGCGCAAGCCAGATGCCGTTGATGCCGGTGAGGGAGGCCAGAGCGATCAGTGCACTGATCGTCGCACCCACCACCAGGCCTGTCGCAATGGCGCTGGCTACCGTATCAGCGCTGGTGCGGGCGGCGAGGGTGGCGCTGCAACTCATCATGCATGCTGCCCAGATCAGGTAGATGCAGGCCAGCGTCGCCATTCCGCCATTCGCCACCGTGCCTTGAACTCCCTGTAGCGCAATGAGTACGACGAAGGCCAGTGGCCACAGGGCAAGCCGCGGAATTCGCGGGGCTCCACCCAGCGTTACTGAAAATAATGCCAACAGCCCGAAGGCAACGGCCAGCCACTCGCTGTAGAAGCTTGTGATGGGTGGGCTGTGTATCGGCTGCAGAAATGGCAGGCTGACGCTGGCGGCGACAAAGAGCAGGGCCAGCCGGTCCGAGTAAGGCGTTGGGGACGACATTTCAATCCTTCAGGGTGCGCGCGACAACCCAGTTGGTGACTTGGGCTGCGCCGTGTTTTTTCAGTGTGCGGGCCAGTTCGTCCAGGGTGGCGCCGGTGGTCATTACATCATCGATCACGATCACATGGCGGCCGCTCAAATCCTGGCGGCCTTCGAAGGCGTTGCGGATATTCTTGCGCCGGGCTTTCCACGGCAGGCTGGCCTGAGGGGCGGTGTCGGCGGTGCGTTCCACCGCTTCGGTCAGCAGCGGCAGGCCAGTGGTTGGTGCCAGGATGCGCGCCAGCTCCATCGCCTGATTGAATCCTCGCTGCCGCAGGTGGGTCGCCGATAGGGGTACCGGCAGCAGGCAGTCGCCGACCGGGATCGGCCCGGCGAGCATGCCGCGGGCGAGAAACTCTGCCGTGGCCAGGCGGTGGGCGTATTTCAGCGCTTGCACCAGCCGATCCAGGGGAAAACCGTAGCGCCAGCGGGCCACCGTGGCGTCGAAGTGGGGTGGCCGGCGCAGGCATTCGCCGCAAGTCTGGCCGCCGGGGGCGGGTAGGGCGCAGGTCGGGCATTGCGCCGAGGGCAGCGCCGGCAGATCGCTGGCGCAAGCCGCGCAGACCAGGGCCTGGCCGCTGTCGGCGCCGCACAGCAGGCAGTCCTGGGCCGGTAGCCAAGAGCGCAATTTAGCGGCAAGCCCCGGGGGGTTATTGGACATCCACCACCCCATTCTCCATAATTATGGCCTTCCCGATGCGAAAGCCCCCCGCTTCCGCGACCCCGCATTCTATTCCGCAGGAACCCTATGACCGCCTCTCTTGCCCAGGCCCCGGGCCAAACCGCCGCCGCCCCCCAGACCTCCCAGCGCTGGACGACCGCCGAGGTGGAAGCCCTGTTCGAGCTGCCCTTCGCCGACCTGATGTTCCGCGCCCAGCAGGTGCATCGGGAAAACTTCGACGCCAACACCGTGCAACTGTCCACCCTGATGTCGATCAAGACTGGCGGCTGCTCCGAGGACTGCGGCTACTGTTCCCAGTCCGCCAAGCATGAGCAGGTGGAGCGCGAGCAATTGGCGCCGGTCGAGGAGGTGGTCGCCGCCGCCAGTGCCGCCAAGGCCAAGGGCGCCTCCCGCTTCTGCATGGGCGCCGCCTGGCGCGGTCCGAAGGACAAGGACCTGCAACCGGTGATCGAGATGGTCCAGGCGGTCAAGGCCCTGGGCCTGGAGACCTGCGTCACCCTCGGCATGCTCAAGGAAGGCCAGGCCGAGAAGCTGGCCGAAGCCGGCCTCGACTACTACAACCACAACATCGATACCGCCCCGGATTTCTACGGCCAGGTGATCAGCAGCCACTCGATGCAGGACCGCACTGACACCCTGGACAAGGTGCGCGACGCCGGCCTCAAGGTGTGCTCCGGCGGCATCGTCGGCATGGGGGAATCCCGCCGCCAACGCGCCGCGATGATCGCCCAACTGGCGAACATGGCGCCGGCCCCCGAGTCGGTGCCGATCAACAATCTGGTGCCGATCCCCGGCACGCCGCTGGAAAACGCGCCGCCGCTCGATCCCTTCGAATTCGTCCGCACCATCGCCGCGGCGCGGATCACCATGCCGACCAGCATGGTGCGCCTGTCCGCCGGCCGCGACCAGATGAGCGACGAGCTGCAGGGCCTGTGCTTCCTCGCCGGCGCCAATTCGATCTTCTACGGCGACATGCTGCTGACCACCGGCAATGCCGAGGCGGAAAAGGACCAGGCCCTGTTCAAGCGCCTGGGCATGAAGCCCGGCTACTGATGCGCCGGGAGTTCGCGGCCGCCGCTTCCTCCTATGACGAGGCGGCCGTGCTGGCCCGCGAAGTGGGTCGCCGGATGGACGAGCGGCTCGACTATGTGCGCATCGCGCCGCAACGCATCGCCGACATCGGCTGCGCCACCGGCGATGGCATCCGCGATCTGATCAAGCGCTACCCGGCGGCGCTGCCGCTGGCCGTTGATTACGCGCGGCCGATGCTGCAGACGGTTGCCGCCCGTAGCGGCCTGATGCAGCGGCTGCGCCGCCGCGCGCCGCGCCTGCTGAATGCCGACGCCCGGTCGCTACCCCTGAAGAATGGCAGTCTCGATCTGGCCTGGTCCAACCTGGCGCTGCACTGGCTGGACGATCCGCTGCCGGCTTTTCGCGAGATTCATCGCACCCTGGCGGTGGAGGGTTTGTTCACCTTCAGCCTGCTCGGGCCGGACACCCTCAAAGCCCTGCGCAACATCTGCCTGGAGTTGGGCATCGCGCCGCCGCTGCGCAAATTCCACGACATGCACGACATCGGCGACATGCTGGTGGCGGCCGGCTTTGCCGACCCGGTGATGGACATGGAAATGCTCGCCCTGACCTACAGCAGCCCCCGTGGCTTCCTGCGCGACCAGCGCCTGCTCGGCGTGCGCGACGGCCTGCTCGGGCACCTGCCCTGGCGCGACTGGCGCCGGGTCTTCGTCGCCTGGTCTCAGGCTCGGCAGGAAGGCCGCATCCACGCTCAATTCGAGATCGTCTACGGCCACGCCTGGAAGGCGGCAGCGAAGCAGACCGACGATGGTCGGGCGATCATGCAGTTCCATCCGAAGCGCTGAAGCGCGCCGCGCAATCAGCGGCTGGCGATCGGAATGATGCGGCGCTTGGGGACGCTGAGTTCACGCTGCTGCTGGCGTAGCCAGACGGCGGCACGGTAGCCCAGCAACAGCAGCAGGATCGCCCCATAGAGCACCGGCTGGGTCAGGTCCTTCTTCACCAGCCAGGCGTAGTGCAGCACTCCCAGCATCGCGGTGAAATACACCAGCCGGTGCAGCGACTGCCAGCGCTTGCCGCCGAGGCGGCGGATCATGCCGTTGGTGGAGGTCAGCGCCAGGGGCACCATCAGCAGGAAGGCGGTCATGCCGGCGGTGATGAAGGGCCGCTTGAGGATGTCGCGGCCGATCTCGCCCCAGTCGAAGAACTGGTCCAGCCAGAGATAGCTCGACAGGTGCAGCACGCCATAGAAGAAGGCGTAGAGCCCGAACATCCGCCGCATGCGGATCAGCCAGGGCCAGCCGGCGAGCTTGCGCAGCGGCGTGACGCTGAGGGTGATCAGGATGAAGCTGAGGGTCCAGGTGCCGAGGGAGCGGGTGATGAACTCGATCGGGTTGGCGCCCAGCGCATCGTGCTGGAAACCCCAACCCAGCCGCGCCAGGGGCGCCAGGCAGAGGACGAAGAGGATGGCCTTGAGGCTGGGGAGATGGCGTTCCATGATCAGAAGTATTTACGCAGGTCCATGCCGGCGTAGAGGGACGCGACTTCGTTGTAGCCATTGAACATCTGCGTCTCCCGCTTGCGGAATTCGCCGATGCGGCGTTCCCGGGCTTGGCTCCAGCGCGGATGGTCCACCGTCGGATTGACGTTGGAATAGAAGCCGTACTCGTGGGCATTGGCCTTGACCCAGGCGGTGCGCGGTTCCTGCTCGACGAAGCGAATCTTGACGATGGATTTGGCGCTCTTGAAACCGTACTTCCAGGGCACGACGATGCGCACCGGGGCGCCGTTCTGGTTCGGCAGCACCTCGCCGTAGAGGCCCAGGCCCAGCAGGGCCAGCGGGTGCATCGCCTCGTCCAGGCGCAGGCCTTCGACATAGGGCCAGTCCAGTACCTGGCGGCGCACGCCGGGCATGGTCTCCGGCGTGGCGGCGGAGACGAACTCGACGTACTTGGCGCTGCCCAGGGGCTGCACCTGCTTCAGCAGGGCGGCGAGGGAATAGCCGACCCAGGGGATCACCATGCTCCAACCTTCGACGCAACGCAGGCGGTAGATGCGTTCCTCCAGGGGCGCCAGCTTCAGCAGCTCCTCGACGCCCAGGGTCAGCGGCTTTTTCACCAGGCCCTCGATGCTCACCGTCCAGGGGGCGGTGCGCAGGCGGAAGGCTTCCCGCGCCGGGTCTTCCTTGTCGGTGCCGAACTCGTAGAAGTTGTTGTAACCGGTGACGTCGGCAAAGGGCGTCGGCGTTTCAGGGGCGGAATAGGCGCTGGGCCGCGTCGCCAGCTTGCGCCCGTGCAAGGCCTCGGCGGCCCGCGCCAGGGGCAGGCTGCCGGCCAGCAGCAGGGCGGCGGCGCCGTTGATCGAGTGGCGCAGGAAAGCCCGGCGGTGGGCGAACAGGGCCTGCGGCGTAATCTCCGAAGGTAGTGGGGCGTTGGCGGCAGGAATCTTGATCAGCATGGCGGCTCCTTGAAGGCTTATCCCTTGGTCGCGAAGCGAAGGAAAACCTTACTTAAAACTATCCGCGGCTTGCCGGCGGCCCTCCCAAGGGTGACTACAGCGTGCCGTAGGAGTGCAGGCCCGAGAGGACCATGTTCACGCCGAGGAAGGCGAAGGTGGTCACCAGTAGGCCGGTGACGGCCCACCAGGCCAGGGCCGCGCCGCGCAGGCCCTTGGTCAGGCGCATGTGCAGCCAGGCGGCGTAGTTGAGCCAGACGATCAGGGCCCAGGTTTCCTTCGGGTCCCACTGCCAGTAGGTGCCCCAGGCCTCCGCCGCCCAGAGGGCGCCGAGGATGGTGGCGATGGTGAAGAAGGCGAAGCCGACGGCGATCGCCTTGTACATCACGTCTTCCAGCACTTCCGGGCTCGGCAGGCGGTCGGCGAGGATGCCCTTGGAGGCGCAGATCCAGGCGACGCCGAGCATGGCGGAGAGGGCGAAGGCGCCGTAGCCGACGAAGTTGGCCGGGACGTGGATCTTCATCCAGTAGCTTTGCAGGGCCGGCACCAGAGGCTGGATTTCCTGGGCTTCGCGGGAGAAGGTGTACCAGAGCAGAAAGCCCACCGCGGCGGAGATCACCGGCAGCACGAAGGCGCCCATCTTGCGCGTCGCGTAGCGGCCGGCGTAGTGCAGGTAGAGCAGGCCGGTGATCAGGCTGAACAGGACAAAGACTTCGTAGAGGTTGCTGACCGGGATGTGGCCGACGTCGGCGCCGATCAGGTAGGACTCGTACCAGCGCACCAGCAGGCCCGTCAGGCCGGCGGTGACGGCCGACCAGGTGAGAGCGGTGCCGACCCGGTCGGCGAATTCGGCGCGTGCCGCCAGTCCCAGCCAGAAGGCGCCGGTGGCCATGAAGAACAGGGCGCACATCCAGCCGATGGCGGTCTGGCTGGAGAGCAGGAACTTGAGGAAGAAGGCGTGATCGGCTCGGGCCAGATCGCCGTGGTAGAGATTGATGCCGGCGAGCGCCAGCAGCGCCACGCCGCCCATAAGATTGCGCAGGCCGGCCCAGGACCAGGCCAGATAGACGAAGCCGGGAATCGACGCGAGCAGGATGGCCTTTTCGTAGCCGTCCATGTAGGCGCCGTAGCGGGCCAGGGCGAACAGGCCGCCGCCCAGCAGGGCGAAGGCGGCCAGCCAGTCGGCGATGCGCAGGCGGCGCAGCAGGGGGAGGTCAGTGTGAGCTTGGGCCAGTTCCACGGTCGGGCTCCTTGAGTAGTTGTTCGATGCGCGCACTGTGGCGGGCGAATTCGGCGTCGATGGCCATGGTCTTGCGATTGGCGCTGCCGGCCAGCAGCACTTCGCCACCGTCCTTGAGCAGTACGAACAGGCGCCGTTCATGGACGTAAAGCATGAAACAGACGCCGGCGATCAGCAGCGCGCAGCCGAGGTAGACGATGAACTTGCCCGGCGAACGGGTGGCCTGGATCACACTCGCCTTGACCTCGTCGAAGCCATTCAGTTCCAGGAACACCGGCGCGCCGTAGTGGAAGCTGTCGGACACCGCGTTCAGAGCGTCGTTGACGAAGGCGGCGTTTTCCTGGGTCAGTTCCAGGGGCTTCAACTGCTGGCGTTCCCGCGCCAACTGCCAGGCATCCCAGGCGACGCCTTGCAGCACCTTGAAAAAGACGCCGGCGGCTTTTTCCTGCTCGGCCTGGGGCACGTTCTTGCGGATGAACTGGTCGAGGGCTTCGTAGCCGCCGGCGGCGAAGAGGCCGAGGGTCTGCTCGGCGGTGGCGGCCAGCTTGCTGCGCATGGTCTCGGCCACCGCATCGCCCTTCAGTGCGGTGGCGGTGAAGCGGCGGGCGATGGCGGGGCGGGCCGCCGGGTCGGTGAGCACAGCGCGCAGGGCGAACCAGGCGTCGAGCTTGCCTTCGAAGGCGGGGATGCGCATGTAGCGGAAGTTTTCCGCATTCGCCTCGCGCATGCCAGCCATGTAGAAGGGGCGGCCCTCCTGCAGGATAGGCTGCATGTAGCTGTGGAACTCGCGGGCCTGGCCGGCGGCATCCCGCAGCTTGAAGATCATGCTCGGGCCGACGTTGTGCAGGTCCTTCTTCTCGCCGCTCTTGGCGGCGCTGCCGAGGTGCTTGCCGATGTTCTCGATGGTGCCGGCGCTGGCTTCGGCCGTGCCCAGGTTCTCCACATTGATCGGGCGGAAGTTGATCACTTCCAGGGTCAGCGGCTCGCTGCGGCGCATCAGCTTGACCGCGTCGCCGACCACGCCGTCCACCGGTAGGACTTCGTTGGAGCCCGCGGTCAGGCTGTGGGCCTTCAGATGCAGGGTGGTGCCGCCGTCTTCGAAGCTGGCCTGATAGAGGGTGACGCCTTTGTACTCGAAGGGTTTGTTCACCTCGATGGTGCGCTCCAGGCGCTCACCGCTGGCGCGATCCTCGATCACCACGTCGCTGGCGAAACGCTTCGGTGCGCCAGTGGAGTAGTAGTCCACGTAGAACTTTTTCAGCGTCAGGTTGAAGGGCAGTTCCTGCAGCAGCACGCCGTCGCTGATGTTGAGGATGGCATTGCCCGAGCGGCGGCCTTCCGGCAGGAAGATGTTGCCGCGGTAGCTCCAGTGGGAGGCGGGCAGGCGGCTTTCGGCGGGGATGTCGGCGATGGCCGGGCTGCCGCTGACGACATGCTTGTCGCCGAGCAGCAGTTGCGCCTTGAGGGGCAGATCGCCATCGGCCAGGCCGCCGATGCAGATGGTGACGATGGCGGTGTGGGCCAGCAGGTAGCCGAGGCGGTTCCAGCTACCGGCCTTGGCCGCCAGCAGCACGCCGTCCGGGCGCGCTGCGGCGCGCAGCCGGTAGCCCTGGCTCTGCAGGTAGGCGGCGGTCTTCTGCTGAGCGGCGTCGCGCGGCAGCGTCGTGCCGAGGCTGGCCTGGTGGGCGAACATGCGCAGCGAGGATTCCTGGGCATGCTCGCGGAAGCTGCGCATCTCCTTCAGCATCTGGGGACCCTGGCGGAAGATGCAGAGGCTGGTGGATGCCACCAGGAAGGTGAGGACGGCGAGGAACCAACTGGCGTGATAGACGCCGTAGAGGCCGAGTTTCTCAAACAAGCCGAACCAGAAGGGGCCGAACTGGTTCAGGTAGTTGTTGTAGGGCTCGTTCTGCTTGAGCACCGTGCCGATGATGGAGGCGATCGCCAGCAGCGTCAGCAGGCTGATGGCGAAGCGCATGGAACTGAGCAGTTCGTAGAGGTTGCGGGCGAAGCTGCGTTTCATGGAAAGTCCAATGGCACGGAATCCGGAAAGACGGAGTGGGAATTCACACCCCTAAATCAAAAGGGGGTGGCGCGCGGCCACCCCCTCGGGTACTGCTGTCCTACTTGAGCGATCAGCGCAGGCCGGCGGTGTAGTCGGCGACGGCCTTGATTTCGTAGTCCGTCATCTTGGAGGCGATCATGCGCATCATCTTGGCCGGATCGTTGGCGCGACCGGTGGTGTCCTTCGGGTCGGTGCCAGCGGCGCGGAAGCTCTTCAACTGGGCTTCCAGGTAGTCGGCGTACTGGCCGCCGATGCGCGGGTATTGGGCCGGGATACCGGCACCAGCGGGGCCGTGGCAGGCGGCACAGGCGGGCACGCCCTTGGCCTGGATGCCACCGCGATAGAGCTTCTGGCCGAACTCGACGGTGTCGCGGTTCTTGGCTTGCTCACCCTTCTGGGTTTGCGAGGCAAACCAGGCGGCCACATTACGCATGTCGTCTTCGGTCAGCGGCGTGGCCATGCCCATCATGATCGGGTTGGCGCGGGCGCCGCCCTTGAAATCCTTCAGTTGCTTGACCAGGTAGTCGGCGTGTTGGCCGGCCAGCTTGGGATTGGTCGGGATCATGCTGTTACCGTCGGCAGCGTGGCAGGCCACGCAGATGCCGGCCGCAACGGCCTTGCCCTTTTCGATATCGACCTTGGCGGCTTCGCCATGGCCTTCGGCCGCTTGCGCCGTGACGGACGCGAAGAGGAACAGCGGCAGCAGGTAACGCTTCATCGTGATACTCCTCGGAGCTTGGGGATTCTTAAACGCGCTATTTTATACTAGGCAGCTTGCTTCCGCCTATGTCGACCCGGTTCGACGCCGCCATGTCCTTGTTCCGCCACGCAGTTTTCGAGATTTCCGTCGCCAAGCCGAGCGGCCTGCCCTGGAGCGATACGCCCGAGGTGGCCTTCGCCGGCCGCTCCAACGCCGGCAAATCCTCGGCGATCAACACCCTGGCGGGGCACACCCGGCTGGCCTATGTGTCGAAAACCCCCGGCCGCACCCAGCTAATCAACCTGTTCCGCCTGAAAAACGGCGCCGCCATGGTGGACCTGCCGGGCTACGGCTATGCCGACGTGCCCATCGCCGTCCGCCGCCAGTGGCAGGGCCTGCTCGAACACTACCTGACCCGCCGCGAGAACCTGGTAGGCCTGGTCTTGATCATGGATTCCCGCCGCCCCTTCACCGAACTGGACCGCCAGATGATCGGCTGGTTCGCCCCGAGTGGCCGCCCGATCCACTGCCTGCTGACCAAGTCCGACAAGCTGACCCACCAGGAACAAATCAAGACCCTGCGCGACGCCAAAACCGAACTGGCCAAACTCGCCGACACCGAACAAGTCACCCTGCAATTCTTCTCCAGCCTAAAAAAGACCGGCATAGAAGAAGTAGAAAAAGTAGTCGGCGCCTGGCTGGAGGCCCCGCCACCCGCCGAAGAAGAGGATTTACCACCAGTCGAGCCGGCGTAAGCCAGGCTCGCCAATCAGTAGCCCCTTCCTCGGGAAGGGGATGGGGGATGGTAGTCGTGGCCCGAAGGGCTTGTTTTTTGTGCCTACGGCACAAAAAACAAGCCCCCGACCAAAGGGGAGGTAGTCGGGGGCCCAATGCCTTGAAGGGGATTCAAGGCCCCGCTCAGGGAGGTGAAGCGGGGGATGGCGCGAAGCCATCCGTATCCTATGATAGGCATCCCCTGCCAAAGTTCCAGCGCAGTTATTCACAGCAAAGACAAATCATGGCCATCAACGAAAAAGGTAGCTTTCCCTTCACCCGCATGCGGCGCATGCGTCGCGACGACTTTTCCCGCCGCCTGATGCGGGAGAACGTGCTGACCGCCGACGATTTCATCTATCCGGTGTTCGTCCTAGAAGGACAAAACCGCACCGAGGCTGTGGCTTCCATGCCGGGTGTCGAGCGGGTGAGCCTGGATCGCCTGCTGCCGGTGGCGGAGAAGGCCCTGAAGCTGGGGGTGCCGGCCCTGGCCCTGTTCCCGGTGATCGACGCGGCGAAGAAGAGCGAAGGCGCCGAGGAGGCCTGGAATCCGGACGGCCTGGTGCCAACGGTGGTGGCGCGGCTGAAAAAAGAATTCCCCGAACTGGGCGTGATTACCGACGTGGCCCTCGACCCCTACACCAGCCACGGCCAGGACGGTCTGATCGACCCGGCCGACCCGCGCGGCTATGTACTCAACGACGAAACCCTGGAGGCTCTGGCCAAGCAGGCTCTCTGCCACGCCCGCGCCGGCGCCGACGTGGTGGCGCCTTCGGACATGATGGACGGCCGCATCGGCCGCATCCGCGCCACGCTGGATGCCGAGAACCTGATCTACACCCGCATCCTGGCTTATTCGGCCAAGTACGCCTCGGCCTTCTACGGCCCCTTCCGCGACGCGGTGGGTTCTGCCGGCAACCTCGGCAAGGGCAACAAGTACACCTACCAGATGGACCCGGCCAACGGCGACGAGTCCCTGCGCGAGGTGGCGTTGGATTTGGAAGAGGGCGCCGACATGGTGATGGTCAAGCCGGGCCTGCCCTACCTGGATATCGTCCGCCGGGTGAAGGATGAGTTCGGCGTGCCGACCTATGCCTATCAAGTGAGCGGCGAGTACGCGATGCTGAAGGCCGCGGCAGCTAATGGTTGGCTGGACGAGCGGGCTTGTGCCCTAGAGGCGCTGCTGTCCTTCAAGCGCGCCGGCGCCGACGGCATCCTTACCTACTATGCGCTGGCCGCCGCCGAGTGGCTGCGCGAGGGCAAGTAATCAGAGCCGGCCGAGTTGGCGCGGCAGCGCCAGCACCGAGTTCAAGCGGGCACTGAGCCAGGCCGGCCCCTTGGGGCGGCGTGCGATCAGCACCGTCTTCATGCCCAGGCGGTGGGCGGTCTGTAGGTTGGCCTGGTTGTCTTCCACCATTACACAACGCCGCGGATTGAGCCGCTGACGCCGCAACAGGCGGCGGAAGGCGCTGGCGAAGGGCTTGGGTACGAAGCGCAGCTTTTCTAGGCACCACACTTCGTCGAAACAGCGGCGGATGCCCATCGCCGCCAGCACCGCTTCGGCATAGTGGATCGGCGAGTTGGAGAAGACGATCTTGCGCCCCGGCAGGCGGCGCAGCATGGTCTTCACTGCCCGATCGAAGACCAGTTGCTGACGCAGTTGCGGAAACTGGTGGGTGTGCCAGAGGAAGTGATGCGGGTCGGTGCCGTGATGGCGCATCAGGCCCGTCAGCGTTGCGCCGTAGCGCTGCCAGTAGTCCATCCGCAGGCGGTTGGCCTCGGCTTCCCCCACGCCCAGGTTTTCCGCCACATAGGCGGTCATTGCCCGGTTGATGTGGGGAAAGATATGGGCGCTGGCGTTATGCAGTGTGTCGTCGAGGTCGAAAAGCCAGACACGCCCCGATTTTGAGTTCACTTCGACTTGATCAGCGTGCCGACGCCCTCGTCGGTGAGGATTTCCAGCAGCAGGGCGTGCTCGACGCGGCCATCGATGATGTGCACGGTCTTCACACCGCTGCGTGCGGCATCCAGGGCCGAGCCGATCTTCGGCAGCATGCCGCCAGAGAGGGTGCCGTCGGCGACCATTTCGTCGATCTGCTTGGGGGTGATGCCGGTCAGCAGATTGCCGGCCTTGTCCAGCACGCCGGGGGTGTTGGTCAGCAGCACCAGCTTCTCTGCTTTCAGCACTTCGGCGATCTTGCCGGCGACGACGTCGGCATTGATGTTATAGGTCTCGCCGTCGCGGCCGACGCCGATCGGCGCGATCACCGGGATGAAGGCGCCGGAATCGAGCAGGGCGATCAGCGAGGGGTCGATGGAGACGATATCGCCGACCTGGCCGATGTCGATCAGATCCTCCGGATTGTCCTTGTTCTCCATCAGCAGCTTCTTGGCGCGGATGAAGCTGCCGTCCTTGCCGGTGAGGCCGACGGCCTTGCCGCCGGCGTGGTTGATCAGATTCACCACGTCCTTGTTCACCTGGCCGCCCAACACCATTTCCACCAGTTCCATGGTTTCGGCGTCGGTGACGCGCATGCCCTGGATGAATTCACCCTTCTTGCCCACCTTGGCCAGCAGGTTCTCGATCTGCGGGCCGCCGCCATGCACCACCACCACGTTCATGCCGACCAGCTTGAGCAGCACCACGTCACGGGCGAAGCATTGCTTCAGATGCTCGTCGGTCATGGCGTTGCCGCCGTATTTGACGACGATGGTCTTGCCGTGGAATTTCTGGATGTAGGGCAGGGCTTCGGCAAGGATGCCGGCCTTCAGCGGGGTGTTGGGGGTATCGCTCATGGCAGGGCTGGTCTGAGATGACTGGAAGCCCGCATTTTAGCGGCCCGCCGGCCCCCTGCGGGCCGGCCGATGCGACTATTGGGTGCGCTGCCCGTCGAGCTTGAACTGTAATTGATCGAGCCAGACAGGAATGCGCTCGGCCGGCATCGGGCAGGCGATGGCAAAGCCCTGGGCCGAGCGGCAGCCGCGTTGCAGTAGGGCATGGGCTTGGCCGTCGGTCTCGACACCGACGGCGACGACGCGGCGATGAAAGGCCTTGGCCAGGCCGATGATGCTTTCCACCACCGCCATGTCGCCCGGGTCGGCGAGCATGCCGCTGACGAAACTGGCGTCGATCTTCAGGGTCTGGGCCGGTAGCCGCTTGAGGTAGGACAGGGACGAGTAGCCGGTGCCGAAGTCGTCCAGGCAAAAGCCGACGCCAAGCTTGCGGCAGTCCTCGATGGTCCGGCTGGTGAGCGCCAGGTCTTCCAGGGCGGCGGTTTCGATGATTTCCAGGTCCACACCGAAGCGGGCCACTGCCGGATAAATTTGCAGCAATTCGGTCAGGCGGGGCACGAATTCGGGCCACTGCAGCAGACGCATCGAGATATTGACGCTGACCGGGAGATGCAGCGCATGCTTGTCCCAGGCCGTCATCTGCTTGAGCGCCGCTTCGATCGACCAGAGATCCAGTTCGATCGCCAGGGCCGAGTGCTCCAGCCCCGGCCGCTGCCCGGGCAGAAACTCATCCGGCAGCAGCAGGCCGCGCTCCGGGTGCCGCCAGCGGATCAGGGCCTCGAAGCCCTCGATCTGGCTCTGCGACATATCCACGATCGGTTGGTAGAAGAGCTGGAACTCGTCGTTGTTGAGCGCCTGGCGCAGGGTGGACACCACTTCGTAGTGGTCGCGGGCCGGGTTGTCCTGGCCGGGATCGTAGATGTGCCAGGCGCCTTTGCCGCCTTGTTTGGCGAGGTACATTGCCTGGTCGGCGTGATGCAACAGTTGGTCCGGGTCGCAGCTATCTATCGGATAAAGCGTGACGCCGATGCTGACGCTGACGCCGTGATCGTCCGTGGCCTTAAGCGGGGTGCCGACGATGGTCTGCAGGCGGCCGAGAATCTGGGCCACTTCCTCGACGCTATCCACGTCGTTCAGCAGGGCGACGAATTCATCGCCGCCGATGCGGGCCACGGTGTCGCCCTCGCGTATCGCCGACTTGATCCGTTCGGCAATCTCGATCAAGACCTGATCGCCGACCTGATGGCCATAGCGGTCGTTGATCGGCTTGAAGTCGTCCAGGTCCAGGTAGCAGACGGCGGTGAGGGTGCCCTGGCGCTGCACCCAGGCGATGCTTTGGCGGATGCGGTCGCGCAGCAGGACCCGGTTGGGCAACTGGGTCAGGGCGTCGAAATGCGCCATCTGCTCCAGTTGGGCCTGGTAGGTCTTGAAGTGGGTCAGGTTGGAGAAGTTGCCGACGTAGTGGGTGGTGCGCCCCGCCGTATCCTTGACGGCGTGGATCGACAGCAATTCGACGACGATCTCACCATCCTTGCGGCGATTGCAGACTTCCCCTTGCCAGGTTCCCTCTTCCGTCAGCGAATGCCACATCGAGGCATAGAAGGCATCGTCATGCAAACCCGAGTGGAGAATGCGCGGATTGCGACCGAGAACTTCCTCCCGACTGTAACCGGTGATGGCACAGAACGTCGGGTTGACATCCACCACCAAGCCGTCGGCATCGGTGATGACGATGCCGTTCTGCGAATTGGCAAAGGCTTGGGTTACCCACTTCAGCTTGTCGGAATCAAGGACCGCATTGGGATCCATGGGCGCTTCTCCTGGGGATGGACCGCTGATTTTTTATGCGTGCGGTCTCATTTGATGCAAATGGTTTGATGTTACTTGGGCATTGTGACTTAGAAACGGATGACTTTAAAGGGGCCATAGATAATCATCGGCAAGTTAACTAACGTACAGTGCATGGACACCAACGCCATCATTCAGAACTTGGCCGGTATTGAAAGCGCGCGCACCACGCTGTCGCGCAACATCCGTATGCTCCGCGCCGAAAAAGGCTGGTCCCAGGAGGCGCTGGCCATGGAGGCGGGCCTGCATCGCACCTTCGTCGCCCATGTGGAGCGGGGCGCGAGGAATATCTCCCTGAGCAATATCGAGCGTATCGCCCTGGCCTTACGCGTCCCTGTCAGTCGACTGTTCGAAGTCACGCCGCCCTGAGGCGGCCCCTTAGCAGCGGCCGCCTCGGCACCGGATCAGTCGATGGTCAGGCGTTTGGCCTGGCCGACCGCCTTCTTCGGTAGGGTCAGTTCCAGTACGCCGTCGGCGTACTTGGCGCTGGCGTGGCCGTCGTCGATTTCCTGGCCCAATTGAAAGCTGCGCGAGACCTTGCCGAACTGGCGTTCGATGCGCAGGATCCGCTCGCCTTCCTTGACTTCCTTTTCCTGCCGGCGCTCGGCGGAAATGGATACCACCGGGCCATCGACGTTCACGTGGATGTCTTCCTTCTTCACGCCCGGCAGTTCGGCGTGGACAAGATAGGCCTTGTCCTGCTCCTTGATATCCACCTTGATGGCAGGCGTTTCCGAGCCTTCGCTGAACTCTACCGGACGGACAAAAAAGCCCCGGAAGAAATCGTCAAAGGGGTCGCGACGGGTGATATTTGTCATGATAGTCTCCTTCGATGGTTGGCTTGAACAGGGCCGGTAGCGGCCTCCTGCCACTAAAATAGGTACTAATTCCTGCGCTTCAAGAGGGGGCTCGATGCCAAATTTGTGGCCGCGGCAAAAGGTCGGTGAGGCAGCAATTCCATGGGCGAGCTAGACCTTCAAGCGACGCTGTCGGCCCTGCGGCCGCGCCTGCTGCGTTTCGCCCATCTGCAATTGCGTAACGAGTCTGCCGCCGAGGACGTGGTGCAGGAGGCGATGCTCGCCGCCTTTGAAGGCGCTGGCCGATTCGAAGGTGCCGCCAGTCTCAGCACCTGGGTTTTTTCCATTCTGCGCAACAAGATCGTCGACGAAATCCGTCGTCGCAGCCGTGAACCGATCATGGCTAACGAGGAGGCCGAGCTGGCCCTGGAGGAAAGCGTTGCCGATCTGTTCGACGATGCCGGTCATTGGGTCGATACCCCCGCCCCCTGGGGGAATCCCGAAGCCAGCCTGGAGCAAAAACGCTTCTGGGCGGTTTTCGAGGCCTGCCTGGAGGTGCTGGCCGCCAAGCCGGCGCGGGTTTTCATGATGCGGGAGTTCCTCGGCCTGGAAACGGGCGAAATCTGTAAGGAACTGGCCATCAGCACGTCCAATTGCTGGGTACTGCTGCACCGGGCGCGGCTCGGCTTGCGCGAGTGCCTGGGGCGGCGCTGGTTCGCCGAGGCCTGAGGATCAAGAGCAATGATGAGCTGCAAGCAGGCGACCGATATGATGTCCCAAGGCCTAGATCGCGATCTAAGCTGGGGGGAGCGGCTGGGCCTGCGCCTGCATCTGTTGATCTGCATCGGCTGCCGTCGCACACGCGCCCAATTTGCTTTCTTGCGTCAAGCAGTTCAGCGTTACACCCGATTCTGAGCGCGTACCCGGACGCAGCTCGATAGGAAAAATTAATCCGGGGCGCTGTAAGGAAAGAGAGGCCCTTGCGACTCAGTTGGCAGAAGCGTTTGCTTCGACGCTGCCAACCCCGACGGGGGGCGTCCAACCCTAACCACAACAGGAGATCCAACATGAACGAACAAAACACCCTGATCCGTTCCGCCGTCGCCGGCATTCTGGCCATCGGTCTGGTCGCCGCGACCACCAGCGCCTTGGCGGAAGAGCCCACCAAGGAAAAGTGCTACGGCGTTGCCAAGGCCGGCAAGAACGATTGCGGCAGCAAGTACAGCAAGCACGCCTGTGCCGGCCAGGCCAAGGTGGACAACGATCCCAACGACTTCAAGCTGGTCCCCAAGGGTTCCTGCACGCAGATGGGCGGCAAGATGGAAGCCGCCGGCGAAATGATGGACAAGAAGAAGTAATTTCTTCCGGCCCCGCTCTCTTTTCGATATGGGGGGGCGGTGCCTTCTTGGATTGGGACGGCTATGAACTGCGATCACCTGCGGCAGTGTGCCTGTCGCCTTTTCGGGCTCAGCCTTGTCGCCAGGGATAGTGCGCAACGCTGGCTTACCCCTTTGCTGGATTTGGGCTTCCGTCTGTTCGTGGCCAGCGCTTTCCTGCGCTCCGGTTGGCTGAAGCTGAGCGACTGGGACAACACCCTGGAACTCTTCCGCTACGTCTACCAAGTCCCCGTGATGCCTCCCTTGCTGGCGGCGATTTCTGGGACGGCGGGCGAAGTGGGGTTTTCGCTGCTGCTGATTGCCGGCCTCGCCACGCGGCTCGGCGCTTTGGGGCTGTTCGGCGTGAATGTGATGGCGGTGCTGTCCTTTCCCGACCTATCCGAACTCGGCCTGCAGGACCACGTGCTGTGGGGCACCATGCTGGCGGTGACGGTGCTGCATGGCCCGGGCAAGCTGTCTCTTGACCATTGGCTCACCCATCGCTGCAAGCCCCATGACGCAGCCTGAGGCCAACAGCGTTTGCCCTAGCTGCGGCCGGGATTTTTCTTGCGGGGCGAAGGCAGGGCAGGCGCGTTGCTGGTGCTTTGATCTTCCGGCAGCGCCAGCGCTGCCGATGCCTGAGGGGCCGCTCGGTGCAGCGGTTGCGTCCTGTTACTGCCCCGACTGCCTCAGGCGTTTGAAGAATCTGCCGCCAGCCCCAACATGAGGATGGCGTCCCGGTTGCTCCAGGAAAAGCATGCGGCGGCGGCCTGACGCCAGGGCAGCCAGCGCCAGTTCAGGTGTTCGTCGGGTGCCAGGGTGACCGGAAGGGCCTCCGGCAGGCACAGGGTGAAGACGTGTTCGCGGTTGTGGGTCGTGCCCGGGGCGAAGCGCTCCGGGGTCAGTGTGATGCGGAAGTTGTTGGCCAGATTCCACGGCCGAAAGGCTGCTGCCGGCAGATGCAAGCCGGTTTCCTCGGCGACCTCGCGGACGGCGGTATCGAGCAGAGTTTCGTCCGGCTCCATGCTGCCGGTGACCGATTGCCACAATCCCGGATGGCGCGCCCTTTCCAGCAGCAGGCAATCCAGCGCCGGGGTGTGGATCACCACCAGCACCGAGACCGGGATTTTGTACATCAGTCGATATCCATGTCCGGTAGCCAGGCGATGCCGTCGGCCTGCATGTCCACCAGACACCAGAACGGGATGTTCTGCTCGCGCCATTCCGCAGCGGCGGCTTCGAACACTTCCAGCGCGGCGACGAAATCGCCCTCGGCGCGGCCGTGGATGCCGTCGCAGTGCTGCAGCACTACCAAGTAGCCCTCGGCCGGCCGCCAACCCAGGTCCACCAGACAGTCGAACAGGGCGTCGAAGTTGTGGCCGAACCATTCGGGGAAGGCCAGGGCCGCGGCGATCGTGTCGAGCATTTGCGCCTTGTCGCGGGCGGCGGACAAATCCACGTTGAATACGTACAGGCCGTTGGCCTCAGCCGCTTCGTAGAGCGGGGTAGGGTCGCCGGCCGGCAGGTGGTAAACCCCGCTGACCTCGATCTGTCGAAAAACATCCTGGTAATGCTCGCGGCTCATGGCTGGATGCGCAGGAAGTGGCGGTAGTGGTCGGGGCTGTAGTAGCGGTCACCGCCGCGGCCGGCGACGATGCGACGCGGGCCGCGGTTGTGGGCGCCCGGCGTCGGCACGGTGTACTCGTGGTAATAGCCGCGCGCTTGCTGCGGCAGCAGGCGTTCGTAGTTGCCGAACACCACACCGTCACGCGGGTAGGGGAAGGGGCCGCCGCGCTCGATCAGGCGCAGGGTTTCGCGGGCTTCTACGGGCAGCTCGCCGACGGCGATCCGCCCCACTTCCTGGGCGCCTGCCAGGCCGCACAGGGCGGCCAGCAGCAGGGCGCAGAGCCAGCGGTACAAGATCAACTCTTGCCGACTTCGACCTGGGTTTCCACCTTCTGCCGCAGGCGGATGTGCAGCTCACGTAGCTGCTTTTCATCCACGTCGGACGGCGCATCGGTCAGCAGGCACTGGGCCCGCTGGGTCTTGGGGAAGGCGATAACGTCACGGATCGACTCGGCGCCGGTCATCATGGTGACAATCCGGTCGAGGCCGAAGGCCAGGCCGCCGTGGGGCGGCGCGCCATAGCGCAGGGCGTCGAGCAGGAAACCGAACTTGATGCGCTGTTCTTCCTCACCGATGCCGAGGGCCTCGAACACCTTGGCCTGAACGTCGGCCTTGTGGATACGCACCGAGCCGCCGCCGATTTCCCAGCCGTTGAGGGCCAGGTCGTAGGCCTTGGCGATGCACTTGCCCGGGTCGCTCTTGAGGAACTCCTCGTGGCCGTCCTTGGGCGAAGTGAAGGGATGGTGGCAGGCGGTCCAGCGATGGTTCTCGTCGTCGAACTCGAACATCGGGAAGTCCACCACCCACAGCGGTTCCCAGGCCTTGCCGTTGAGGTAGCCCTTCTCGTGGCCGATCTTGCTGCGCAGGGCGCCGAGGGCGTCGTTCACCACCTTGGTCTTGTCGGCGCCGAAGAAGATCAGGTCGCCGTTCTGGGCGCCGGTGCGCTCGATGACGGCCTTCAGCGCCTGCTCGTGCAGGTTCTTGACGATGGGCGACTGCAGGCCGGTCTCGTTGAGTTGGGTAACGTCGTTGACCTTGATGTAGGCCAGGCCCTTGGCGCCGTAGATCTTGACGAACTCGGTGTAGCCGTCGATCTCGCCGCGGGACAGCGTGGCGCCGCCGGGAATGCGTAGGGCCGCCACCCGGCCTCCCGTGGAGGCAGGACCGCTAAATACCTTGAAGGCCACGTCGGCCACCGCGTCGGTGACCTCAGTCAGTTCCAGGGTCACGCGCAGGTCGGGCTTGTCGGAACCGAAGCGGGACATGGCTTCGGCATAGCCGATGCGCGGGAAGGGATTGGGCAGCTCGACGGCCAGGGCTTCCTTGAAGACGACGCGAATCATCTCTTCCATCATCGCGGTGATCTTGTCTTCGCCGAGGAAGGAGGTCTCGATATCAACCTGGGTGAATTCGGGTTGGCGGTCGGCGCGCAGATCCTCGTCGCGGAAGCACTTGGTGATCTGGTAGTAGCGGTCGAAGCCGGCCACCATCAGCAACTGCTTGAATAGCTGCGGCGACTGCGGCAGGGCGAAGAACTGGCCGGGATGGACGCGGGAAGGCACCAGGTAGTCGCGGGCGCCTTCGGGAGTGCTCTTGGTCAGCATCGGGGTTTCGATGTCCACGAAGCCGTTGGCGTCGAGGAAGCGGCGGAAGGACATCGCCGCCTTGTAGCGCAGCATCAGGTTCTTGACCATCTGCGGGCGGCGCAGGTCGATCACGCGGTGGGTCAGGCGGACGTTCTCGGACAGGTTGTCCTCGTCCAGTTGGAAGGGTGGCGTCACCGCGGCGTTGAGCACTTCGATCTCATGGCAGAGGATTTCCACTTCGCCGGAAGCCAGGTTGGCATTGGTGGTGCCCTCGGGGCGGCGGCGTACCTTGCCGGTGATCTTGAGCACGAATTCGTTGCGTACCGTTTCAGCCAGTTTGAACATTTCGGCGCGATCCGGATCGCAGACCACCTGAGCCAGACCTTCGCGGTCGCGCAGGTCAATGAAGATGACACCGCCGTGGTCGCGGCGGCGATGGGCCCAGCCGCAAATGGTGACGGTCTGATCGACGAGTCCGGCGTTTAGCTGGCCGCAGTAGTGGGTGCGCATGTGGTTTCCGTGATGAAAAAAGCCGCCGGAAGGGCGGCGGGGGATCGTTGAAAGGTTGGGTTATTCGTTCTGGGCGCGGGCCACCAGGCTGGTGGCCGGGTAGGTGGCGGCTGGGATGACGACGCCCATGGAAACGATGTACTTCAGCGCCTCGTCGACGCTGATATCGAGTTCGACGGTATCGCACTTGCGCACGAAGAAGAAGAAGCCGTTCACCGGGCTGGGTGCCGTAGGGATGAAGACGCTGATCAGATCATCCTTGCTGTGCTGCGATACCTCGTAGGGCGGGGTGCCGGTCTGGAACGCCACTGCCCAGGCTTCCGGGTGCGGGTAACGGACCAGCAGAACCTTGCGGAAGGCTTCGCCATTGCCGGAAAACAGCGTGTCGGAGACCTGCTTTACGCTGTAGTAGATCGACTTGACCACCGGGATGCGCGACAGCACGCCCTCCCAGAATTGCACCAGCTTCTGGCCGATGATGTTGGC
The DNA here is from genome assembly GCA_036518635.1 of Rhodocyclaceae bacterium. Classification (GTDB taxonomy): domain Bacteria; phylum Pseudomonadota; class Gammaproteobacteria; order Burkholderiales; family Rhodocyclaceae; genus AWTP1-18. The sequence continues at coordinate 23,648 of DATDMT010000179.1, forward strand.
GGTCACCAGGCCGGTGGTGAACACCACCAGCAGGGTCATCAGGGCGCCGACGCCGGGCAGGTAGAAGCCGAGCAGGCGCTCCGGTTGGATCGTGTCCGGCAACAGCAATAGTGACTGGTCCATGGTGCGGACGATCAGCGACAGCACCCAGGCGGTGATCGCCAGGGGCACCCAGATTAGCAAGCCGGTGATGAAGTATTTTTTCAAGAGGCGCGCGCGACTCAGCTACAGGAGGAAGACGGGCAGGTGCCGCTGCCGCCCTGGCAGGGGGGCGGATTGTTCGGTTTCGGCGCCGAGGAGCCACCCTTGAAATCCGTGGCGTACCAACCGCTGCCTTTGAGTTGAATACCGGGGGCAGTCAGTTGCTTGGAGAAGCTTTCCTGGCCGCATTCGGGGCAGGTGGTGAGCGGCGCGTCGCTCATCTTTTGCATGACGTCCTTCTCAAACCCGCAACCGCTGCATCGATAGGCGTAGATGGCCATGTTCGCCTCCGTGATCAAAGTGGGAAATTATAGCGTAAGCGCTTCTGCCAAAAGGCTTTCGGTCGCGCTTCCAGACATTAACTTGGGGCGTTGGCCCCAGATTCAAGCCTCAGCCGACACCCAGGTAGAGCCGGGTCAGCGGCTTGCCCCAGAACAGCGCGATCACGCCGGCGGTGGCCAGATAAGGGCCGAAGGGCATGGGCACGTTGCGCCCGCGCTTGGCGGCGATCATCAGGAAGATGCCGATCACAGCGCCGACGAAGGAGGAGAGCAGGATCACCAGGGGCAGCATCTGCCAGCCCAGCCAGGCGCCGATGGCCGCCAGTAGTTTGAAGTCGCCGTAGCCCATGCCTTCCTTGCCGGTGGCCAGCTTGAAGCCCCAATAGACCAGCCAAAGGGACAAATAACCGGCCATGGCGCCGACTACCGCGCCGGATAGCGTGGTGTACGTGCCGAACAGGTTGAGTAGCAGGCCGGCCCACATCAGAGGCAGGGTGATGTCGTCCGGCAACAGTTGAGTGTCGAAGTCGATGAAAGCCAGGGCGATGGAGGCGCCGATCAGCAGCAGGGCGCCGATGCCGGCCAGGGAGAGGCCGAAACGCCAGGCGGCAAAGGCGAACAGCAGACCGGTGAGGGCTTCGACCAGCGGGTAGCGGATGCTGATCGGCGCCTGGCAGCCGCGGCATTTGCCGCCCAACACCAGGTAGCTGAGCAGCGGGATGTTTTCCAAGGCGCCGATCGCGTGTCCGCAATGAGGGCAGCGGGAGCGCGGTACCGCCAGATTGAAGGGCGCCGCGGCAACGATTTCCTCACCGCGCAATTCGGCGCACTGGCAGGCCCAGTCGCGCTCCATCATCTTCGGCAGGCGGTGGATCACTACATTCAGGAAGCTGCCGACAAGCAGGCCGAATACGCCGCAAATGGCGGCGAACGCCAAGGATTCCTGCATCGGGAGGGCTTAGCCGACTGCCGCGCCGAGCTTGAAGATCGGCAGGTACATGGCGATGATGATGCCGCCGATCAGGCCGCCGAGCACCACCATGATCATCGGTTCCATCAGGCTGGACAGGGCTTCGACTGCGTTGTCCACTTCCTCTTCGAAGAAGTCTGCCACCTTGCTCAGCATCGAATCCAACTGGCCGGACTCTTCGCCGATGGCCACCATCTGGATCACCATGGACGGAAAGACATTAGAGTTCTGCATGGCGGAGGTGAGGCTGGAGCCGGTGCTGACCTCGCCCTGGATTTGCTTGGTCGCAGTTTTGTAGACGTAGTTGCCGGCGGCGCCGCCGACCGACTCGAGCGCTTCCACCAGCGACACGCCGGCGGCGAACATGGTGGACAGGGTGCGCGTCCAGCGGGCAATCGCCGACTTCACCAGTAAGTCGCCGAACACCGGCAGCTTCAGCGATAGCCGGTCCATGAAAATCTGCATCGCGGTGGAGCGTTTCCAGAGTTCCATGAAGCCGTAGAAGAAGCCACCGATCCCCCCGAAAATGGCCCACCAGTAGGCGACAAAGGCCTCGGAGATGGCAACCACCACCAGGGTCGGCCCCGGCAGTTCAGTGCCGAAGCCAGCGAATACGCTCTTGAATTGGGGGATCACGAAGATCATGATCACCGCCACGACGATGAAGGCGACAACCAGCACCGAGATTGGGTAGAACAACGCACCCTTGATCTTCTTCTTGATGCCGAGAATCTTTTCCTTGTAGGTGGCGAGCCGGTCCAGCAGGCTTTCCAAAATACCGGCCTGTTCGCCAGCCTGCACCAGGTTGCAGAACAGCGCATCGAAATACAGAGGGTACTTGCGGAAGGCTTGGTTGAGGCTGGAGCCGGTTTCCACATCGGTTTTGATGTCAAAAAGCAATTTGGCTACAGCAGCATTGGAGTTGCCCTTGCCGACGATATCGAAGGACTGCAGTAGCGGAACACCGGCCTTCATCATGGTCGCCAACTGGCGGGTGAACAGGGCGATGTCCTTGTCTTGGATAGAGCCGCCGCCCGAGGCTTTCTGCTTCTTGATCTTGCTGACCATGATGCCCTGGCGGCGCAGCGTGGACTGAACGACAGCCTCGCCGCTACCTTTCATTTCGCCACGGACGACCTTGCCGGTCCGGTCTTTGCCTTCCCAAGCGTAGTTAAATTCTTTCTTGTCGCTTTTTGCGGCAGTGGCCATATGCTCATTCCCTAGCGTCTGGATGGACAGCCCAACTCGGGGTTCCCCTATCTGTCCGGAATGGTAACAGATGGCCGCCTAACGGGGCAGGGGCTAGCTTTACGGGCGGAACAGCTTCACGCGGCGCACCACGCGATCCTGGGTCTGGATGATTTCTAACGGCACGCCGGCAATTCTCGCGCTGACTCCGGCTTCGGGAATATCCTGGAAGTGCTCCAGAATCAGTCCGTTCAGGGTCTTCGGTCCATCCAGGGGGAAGTCCAGCGCCAACATCCGGTTCAGCTCCCGTAGCGGGCGGGCGCCATCCACCATGACCGTGTCGTCCTTGTCCCAGCCGATGCAGTGGTCGCCGCCCGGCATGCTGGTGGTGAACTTGCCGATGATTTCCTCGATGATGTCTTCCAGGGTCAGCAGACCCAGGATTTCACCGTATTCGTCTACCACCAGTCCCATGCGCTGGCGGTTTTCGCGGAAGAACTGAATCTGGGTGTAGACCCGGGTGCCGGAGGGAATGAAATAGGGTTCCGCCAACTGCGCCTTGAGCGTCTCATGGCCCCAGTCGTCCGCCAGGGCACGGGCCAGCAAGCGCCGCTGATGCAGGATGCCTATCGTATTGGCCAGGTCGCCGTCATGTACTGGCAAGCGGGTGTGATAGCTGGTGGCGAGTTGCTCGCGTATCTCGTCCAGCGATGCCTGGATGTCGATGGTCTCGATGTCGCCGCGCGGCGTCATGATGTCGTCTACCGTGATGTCTTCCAGCTCGAACAAATTCAGCAGGATGTCGCGATGCTGGGAGGGAACCCCGTGGGACGATTCGAGGACGATGGCGCGTAGTTCGTCCGGGCTGAGGGATTTTTCATGGTGGCTGCCGCTACTGCTGAGGCGCGCCACTTTGAGCATACCCAGCACTAGCAGATTGACTGCCGAGATGATCGGGTCGGTCAGGCGCAGGATCGGTGCCAGCAGCAGGGCGGCCCAGGGGGTGACCCGATCGGAATAGGAGGCGCCGATCACCTTCGGCGTAATTTCCGCAAACACCAGAATGGCGAAGGAAACCACCAGAGTGCCGATCCCCAGCACCCATTTTTCCTCACCGAACAGTTGTACCGTCACTAGCCCCGCCAGCATGGCGATGGCCGCATTGATCAGGGTGTTGAACAGCAGGATGACGCCCAGCAGCTTGTCGGTCTTCGCCAGCAGAGCCACCGCGGCGCGGGCACCGGAATGGCCGCCCTGAGCGGAGGCGCGGAGCCGGTAGCGGTTGCAGGCCATCATGGCCGTTTCGGCCATGGCAAAAAAACCGGATACCACCA
>DATDMT010000180.1:0-20789 GCA_036518635.1 Rhodocyclaceae bacterium
TGGCCTATCTGTTGTGGTTGCGCCGCCTGGCCGCCGAGCGCTGGGTCGACGCGGCGCATCTGGCGCCCTTGCAGCGCCTGCCCCTGGCCTATGGTCTCGGCATCGTGGTGCTGGCGGCGGGCCTGGCCATTGCCGGATATCTCGGGGTGCCGCGCAAATCGGCCCACGTCGATCTGAGCGTGGATAGCGGCGCCTATTTCGCCGCCATGGGTGCCGCCGGGATCGGTGGCTTCGTCGCGCTGACGGCGGTGGCAGCGATGGCGGCGCTCGGCTTCCGTGCGGTGTACCGGACCCGGCGCGGCACCGGAAGCGCTAGCCAACGCAAACGCGACATGCGTTGGACGGCGATTGCCGCCACCCTATTTACGGTGCTCGCCTTCGGCTGGCTGTTGGAGCGGGCGCCGGGATCCGCCGGCTCCGAACGCGAGGTACGCCGTCAGCATGCCGCCGACAAGACCCGCCAGGAAATCGACCAGCGCTTCCAGCAGGGCGTGATGATGTTGCACGCCAAGCAGTACGACCACGCGCTGACCTCGTTCCACCGGGTCATGCAGTTGGCGCCCGACATGCCCGAAGCCTATGTGAACACCGGCTACGCTCTGCTCGGCATGAAGCGCTACAAGGAGGCCTACGACTTCTTCGAAAGCGCCACCCAGCTTCGCCGCAGCCAGGCCAACGCCTACTTCGGCATGGCCGAGGCGTTGGAGGGCATGGGCGATCTGCCGGGTGCCCTCGGCGCGATGCGCAGCTTCGTGCATTTGGCCAAGGCCAACGACCCCTACCGCACCAAGGCGGAAAGCGCGATCTGGGAATGGTCCGCCCGGCTCGAGGCGGAAAGGAACAGGGCGCCGGCGCGCAAATAGCCGTCGTGGGGCCTAGCGGCGCGGCGCGACCCCTTGGCCGTGGGTCATGGTGATGGTCAGTTCGTTGCGCGCTTCCTTGACCTGCAGCACCTTGACGTTGGCGGCACGCTGGACCTGCGGTTCGATCAGGCTGCGCATATAACGCGCATCCTCTTCGTCGTGCACGCCGATTTCGATTTGCACTTCCACGTCGGCGAATTGCGGTTTGGCGCAGAGCCGCGCCACGTCGGTCAGCATCAAATCGAGGCTGAGGTGGCGGCGTTTGAGGGAGTCGAGGGGGATCGAGACGAAGATCGAATCGATGTCGCGGTCATCTTCCCGCACGCTGTGAATGCCATGGCTGAAGCCGTTGTTGCGGATCGCAACCGACAGGCGCTCGTGCAGTTCCTCAACCGCAGGCGGCGCTTTTTTGGAACTCACCGGGATTCCTGCGCAGCCGGCCAATGTGCTTGCAAGCACCAGAAGGGCGGCAATCAGCAGGAATCGGGGACTCTTCATTACTACTCCCGGGGCGTCGAAGCAGCCATATCGTAGCTGCGGTTAATCGTCGGCCGATTATGCCCTGAGATTAACGCTGGCTGGCAAAGTAATGGGACAGGCGTTCCAGTTCTTCCTTGCTCAGGCCGAGATAGGCCTCGTCCATCAGGAAGGGGAATTTCCGCTTGCCACTGACGTAGGCCTCGGTCTGCTTTTGCAGGTATTCGAGGGACTGGCCGGCCATCAGCGGCGCATCGTGGTCCGAGTCGCGGCCGCCGAAGACGTGGCACTTGCTGCAGCGGCGCTTATAGAGGTCTTCCGCCGCCGCCACCTTGGCCGGATCGGCGGCTTGCTCGGGACGTTGCGCCTTTTTTTGCTTGGCGTAGAACTTGGACAGGTCGGCAATGTCTTTTTCAGTCAGGGCCGGGTCGGCATGGGTCGGCGTGGAAGAAGGGCGCTTGCCGGCCTTGAAGGCTTCCATGGTGTCGCTCAGATACTCGGCCAGTTGCCCGTTCAGATGGGGCACGCCGGAGGCAGTGGCGACGCCGTTGGCGCCGTGGCACTCGGCGCAGGCGGCAGGAGCGCTGGGCGCGGCAAGGGCGGCGGTGCTGCAGAGGCCGAGGATCAGGGCGAGATGGATTTTTTTCACTGCGCGAACTCCCAGGGGACGGGGCATTGTCTAAGATTTCGGGTAGCGGGAATTTTAATGCCCAACGTGCCTACGGCGGGCGACAACATGCTGGGCAGCCCGGCTCCGCCGGGGATGCGCGGCAAGCGCGAGGGAGGAATCGTATGAAACTGACGCAAATGAAATGGCTGTCCGCCGTGGCGGCGCTCGTTGTCGCCGGCAGCGCCGGGGCGGAGTCGTCCAAGTTCGAAGAGCAGATCAAGTATCGACGTGCGGTGATGACCATGATCAAGTGGCATGGCGAGAAGATTTCGCCGCTGGTGAAAACCCCGCAGGCCTTCAATCGCGACGAGGTGCTGCGCAACGCCACCTATCTCGAGATGCTCAGCAAGCTGGCGCAGGAGGGCTTCGTGCCGGGTTCCCATGAGGGCGACACCAAGGCCAAGGCCGAAATCTGGAAGGACTGGAACCGCTTCAAGGCGCTGGGCGACAAGTTCGAGGCCGAGGCCGTGAAGCTGCGTGAAACCGCCAAGTCCGGCGACTCGGCCGCGATCAAGGCGCAACTCGGCGCGGTCAATAAGGTGTGCAAGAGCTGTCACGACGACTTCAAGGCCAGTGCCCTGTAGTTCTGCCTGACTGCCTTAGCCGCGCAGCACGAAGAAGTAGAAGCCGCCTGCCAGCAGGACCAGCAGCGCCAGTGCCAGGGCGTTGGTGTAGCGCGGAATGTGGTGTTCCGCGGCATGCTCGGCGGCAACCCGCATCCGCCCGGTGATCATCGGGCGGATCAGGTTGATCCTCCGGACGATCAGGTAGTAGCCGAAGATCGCCAGCAGATGCAGGCCGATCAGGCCGACCACCACCCAAAAATTGAGTTTGTGAATCGCGCTCAGCACATCGCTGGTGTGCTTGCTGACGAGATGGAACAGCGGACCTTCGGTGTCGATGTCATCGTTGGCGAACAGCCCGGTCACCGTTTGCACCGCCAGTACCACCAGCATCGCCATCACCATCCAGCCGGCCACCGGGCTATGGCCTGGGCTGTGGGGAGCCTTGCCGCGCATGGATTTTTTGACGTGGGCGTAGGTGGTCGGCAGGCTGCGGACAAAGGAACGGAAGCGGGCGTGGCGGGTGCCGAGAACGCCCCACAACAGGCGGAAGGCGACCAGCACGACGATGCCGTAGCCGGCCAGGACGTGCCATTCCATCGCGTCGCCGCCGATCAGGCCGGTGGCGACGGCGACGATCACCGTGATGGCCAGGGACCAGTGGAACAGCCGGATCGGCAGGTCCCAAACGGTGACCACCTTGGCGGGCGGCACCGTGGATCTGTTGTTTGCACCAGGTATCTCTTGGAGCATCACTGACCTCGCGACGGGTGGTGCGGGAATCGTCCGGTTGCAGGGGCAACACTCTCGATTCTAGGAAGAATCCCGCAAATCTTGTATGGAGGTGCAAGAACGTTGCCAATTGCCTACGGTGCGATGGCGGCGCTCCCTGTCGGTTCGCCTCGTGATCTATTGTTTCCTGCCAAAGCCGCTCTGTTGGCAGGTTGGGGCGGATTTCCCGGTAGAGTGGTTGGGGTGTGCTGCCGCGCATCGGGCGGCGATTTGGCCGTTTGACTATTGCCCGCTGGGGAAATTCCGTCTCGCCTTTGAGAAGACCGGCGCGACCTGTCCCTCAGTCCTGGGCTTGGCCGCCGTCGAACACCCAGCGCAGCAAGGCATCCTGGGCCGCCTGGGCCTGGTTGGCGTTCGGATGATTAACGAAGAACACCACGACCCAGTCGTGGCCGAGGTTGTCGCGCACATAGCCGGCAATGGTCTTGACGCCCTCCAGGGTGCCGGTCTTGATATGGGCCTGGCCGGCGATGGCATTGCCGTTGAGGCGCTTTTTCATGGTGCCGTCCACGGCGGCCAGCGGCAGCGAGGAAATGAATTCCGGCGCCAGCGGGCTGGCGCGCATGGCGGTCAGCAGCCGTGCCATGCTGGCCGCGGAAATGCGTTCGCTGCGCGACAGGCCGGAGCCGTTGTCCAGCACCAGCTCCGGCATGGGCATGCCGCGGGCGGCGAGCCAGGCTTGCACGGCGCTGCGCGAGGCCTCGGCGCCGGCCCGTTCCGGCGTGGCGCCGAGGGCGAGGAAGAGCTGGCGGGCCATCACGTTGTTGCTGTATTTGTTGATGTCGCGCACCAGCTCCGCCAGCGGCGGCGATTCGCTGGCCGCCAGGCGCCGGGCGTCGGCGGGGACGGCGGCTTCGCGCACCGTGCCGCGGAATTCGCCGCCGAGTTCGCGCCACAGGGTGCGGAACACCCCCAGCACATATTGTTCGTGGCTCAGCACGCCCAGGTTCCACACCTTCTCGCCGCAACTGGCCGAGTAGTTGCCGGCCAGTTTCAGTCGGGCGCGGCCGTTGCCACCCGGCAAGACCTCGGCCTTCAGTCCGTCCTTCCACTCGCCGCAGCCGTTGTTGCCGAGACGGATCTGGTTCTCCAGCTCCAGCGTGTCCGGCAGGATTTCCGGCTGGACGGCGACCAGCTTGCGTGCGGGATCGGGGGCGAGAGTCAGGCGGATCGCCTTGAAATTCAGCAGCAGCGCATCCGGCTTGACGTTGTAGGGGCGCAGCGGCTGGTCGTCGAAGGGGGCGGCATCCTCTTCGATCTTGGGGAACAGCCCCCGGTCCAGCACCAGATCGCCGCGAATCTCGCGCAGGCCCTTGGCGCGCAACTGGCGCAGCAGCAGCCAGAAACGGTCGACAGTGAGCTTGGGATCGCCGCTGCCGCGCAGGTAAAGATTGCCAGGCAGAACGCCGTCGTCGGTGATCGGGCTATTGCCCAGCACCTCGGTGGTCCAGCCATGAGCCGGGCCTAGCAACTCGAGGGCGGCGCCGGTGGTGACCAGCTTCATCACCGAGGCCGGGTTCATCGCCTGGCGCGGGTTGATGCTGAGGCGGGGGGCGGCTTCGCCAAGGTCCTGCGCCACGATGCCAACGCTGGCGGCCGGGATGCCGGCGGCCTTGAGGGCCCGAGCCACGCCGGGCGGCAGCGCATCGCCCGCAGCCACGGCCGGAACGGCGGCTAGCAGGGGCAGCAGGCACAACAGGGTTTTCAGCATCCGCCGGGCGCGTTGCTTGGGCTGGGGCTGAGTGTCGGTGTGGCGCTCAGGAGGCTTCCTGCTTCTTGGCGTCCCAGCGGCGGCGGGCATTTTCACGGTTGGCCTGGCGAATTTCGCGCATCCGCTTGGCGTCGCGCTGGAGCATGCCCACTTCTTCCGAGAGTTCGGCGATGCGCGATTGGGCTTCGGCGATCTGCCCCACCAGTTGCGTCAGTTCCTTCTGATAGCGCTCGATGTCCTGGGCCAGGACCACCGAATAGGCCGCCATCAGATCGGTCTCGTCGCCCAGGGCGGCGCCGGCCGGTGGCGGCGTGGCGCTGCGGTGTGCGGCGGTGGCCCCATGGCTATGGAAGGCGCGGCGGGCCCAGGACAGCAGATCGCCGAGGCGGTAGCTCTCGTCTTCTGAGCGCTGCAGCAGGCCGAGTTCCATGTCGCGGCTGATGCGCCGCTTGATCCGGTCCACCGCAGCCTTTTCGCTTTCATATTTGCGCCGGTACTGGAGTGCCACGCGCAGCGCCGCGGCGTCCAGGGGGAGGCGGGAGTCCGCGTCCATGGTGGGGTTGTGTTCGCTCTTCATCTGTATTCCTTGGGCCGTAAGGGCTATCGCGGCCAGATATACGTCTGCCCTGTAGGCCTGTCAAGCGCGCCCGTGGGCATTCGGCAGCAGTCGCCGGACCGAAAGACCCTATGCCGTACTTGCTTGCTGCAGATTGGTACGTCGCATGGCTTGATGCGTCGCATCGCCCTTGCTCATTGCCCGCTTGGGGTTTTTCCCTTGCAGCGGCTAAGGCAGTGCTCGTGGTTTTCTGTAGCTCCCACGCTATGCCGCACAGGCACTGGAACAAACGCGTTGGCCCAGCCGATTTTCCCTGCTCCTTGGCGCAGGCCGCGGTGCTGGTATGCCCTTTGCCATGATGCCTCTGCTGTTCAACCACACTCATTATCCGGAGGACACCCAATGCTGTACGCTTCCCCCGGCGCCGCGGGCGCCAAGATTTCCTACAAGGCCAAGTACGACAACTTCATCGGCGGCAAGTGGGTCGCCCCGGTCAAGGGCCAATACTTCGACGTGATCACCCCGATCAGTGGCAAGCCCTACACCCAAGCCGCTCGTTCCACCGCCGAGGACATCGAGCTGGCCCTGGACGCCGCCCACGCCGCCTTCGATAGCTGGAGCAAGACCTCCCCCGCCGAGCGCTCCAACATCCTGCTGAAGATCGCCGATCGCATCGAGCAGAACCTGGAAGTCCTGGCCTACGCCGAGACCGTGGACAACGGCAAGCCGATCCGCGAAACCCTGAACGCCGACGTGCCCCTGTCCGCCGACCACTTCCGCTACTTCGCTGGCTGCCTGCGCTCCCAGGAAGGCGGCATCAGCGAGATTGACGAGAACACCGTCGCCTACCACTTCCATGAGCCTCTGGGCGTCGTCGGCCAGATCATCCCCTGGAACTTCCCCCTGCTGATGGCCGCCTGGAAGCTGGCCCCCGCCATCGGCGCCGGCAACTGTGTGGTGCTGAAGCCCGCCGAATCCACCCCGATCTCCATCCTGATCCTGGCCGAACTGATCGCCGACCTGCTGCCCCCGGGCGTGCTGAACATCGTCAACGGTTTCGGTCGCGAAGCCGGCATGCCGCTGGCCACCTCCAGCCGCATCGCCAAGATTGCCTTCACCGGCTCCACTGCCACCGGCCGCGTGATCGGCCAGGCCGCCGCCAACAGCCTGATCCCGGCGACCCTGGAACTGGGCGGCAAGTCCCCCAACATCTTCTTCGCCGACGTGGCCGAAGCCGATGACGACTTCTTCGACAAGGCCATCGAAGGCCTGGTGCTGTTCGCCTTCAACCAGGGCGAAGTCTGCACCTGCCCGTCCCGCGCCATCATCCACGAGTCCATCTACGACAAGTTCATGGCCCGCTGCCTGGAGCGCATCAAGGCCATCAAGCAGGGCAGCCCGCTGGACACCGACACCATGATCGGCGCCCAGGCTTCCACCGACCAACTGAACAAGATCCTGTCCTACATCGACCTGGGCAAGCAGGAAGGCGCCCAGTGCCTGGTCGGCGGTGAGCGCAACGTGCTCGGCGGCGAACTGGCCGAGGGCTACTACATCAAGCCCACCGTGTTCAAGGGCCACAACAAGATGCGCATCTTCCAGGAAGAAATCTTTGGCCCGGTGCTCTCCGTGACCACCTTCAAGACCGAAGAGGAAGCCCTGGCGATCGCCAACGACACCCTCTACGGTCTCGGCGCCGGCGTCTGGAGCCGCGACGGCAACACCGCCTACCGCATGGGCCGCGCCATCAAGGCCGGCCGCGTGTGGACCAACTGCTACCACGCCTACCCGGCCCACGCGGCCTTCGGCGGCTACAAGCAGTCCGGTATCGGCCGTGAAACCCACAAGATGATGCTCGACCACTATCAGCAGACCAAGAACCTGCTGGTCAGCTACAGCCCGAAGAAGCTCGGCTTCTTCTAAGCAAGGCAGGCGGCCTGCGGGCCGCCACCTTCCTCCGCCCCTCGTTAAACAAAGGGATAACGAGTGGCTTTATCGGGCGCCTCGGCGCCCGTATTTTTTTGTGGGGGCCCATCATGACCGAGAGCGCAATTCCCAGCCGAGTTTCTGCCACGCCGCCGGCTATCGACCTGATCGAACGGATTCGTGCCCAGTTCGGCGATTTCGTGTTTTTCCAGTCCGGCGGTTGTTGCGAAGGCAGCGCACCCTTGGCCCTGCTGCGGAACGAGATTGCCGCCGGGGCGAACGACGTCAAGCTCGGCGAGATCGGCGGCATCTGCTTCTACATGAGCCGCTCCCAGTTCGCTTATTGGGAGCACACCCATCTGATCATCGACGCCGTGGTCGGCGGCGGTTCCAACTCCCTGTCCCTCGACGGCGGCACCGGTTGGGCCTTCCTCACCCGCTCCCGCCTGTACACCGACGAAGAGTGGGCGGTGCTGAGCCAGCAGCCGGTCGAGGCAGCGGCCTGAACATCCGGGTGCGCTCGGCGCACCCCATTCCTTTGATCGAATTGAGCCGTGGCCCTTGAAATCGGCAGGGGCCGCCCCTATTATTAGCACTCGCCAGCGGTGAGTGCTAACAGCCCTGCCGGTTGATGCGTTCAAATCGCTGATTCAAAAGCAAATTTCAAAAATCGGGGCGAACCGCCCCGAAATGACCGTCAATATCAAGGAGAGAAAGACCATGAAGATTCGTCCCTTGCACGACCGCGTGATCGTCAAGCGCCTGGAAGAGGAACGCAAGACCGCCTCCGGCATCGTGATTCCCGACGCCGCTACTGAAAAGCCCGATCAAGGCGAAGTGATCTCCGTCGGCGCCGGCAAGATTCTCGAAGACGGCAAGGTGCGCCCGATGGGCGTGAAGGTGGGTGAGCGTGTGCTGTTCGGCAAGTACTCCGGTCAGTCGGTCAAGATCGATGGCCAGGAACTGCTGGTCATGCGCGAAGAAGACATCATGGGCGTGGTTGAAGCCTGAGCGTCCCCCCAATCAGAATCTCTAGGAGAAACATAAATGGCTGCTAAAGAAGTTAAGTTCGGCGACTCCGCTCGCCAGCGCATGGTTGAAGGCATCAACATCCTGGCCGACGCGGTCAAGGTGACTCTCGGTCCCAAGGGCCGCAATGTCGTGCTGGAGCGCTCCTTCGGCGCCCCCACCGTGACCAAGGACGGTGTGTCCGTGGCCAAGGAAATCGAACTGAAGGACAAGTTCGCCAACATGGGCGCCCAGATGGTCAAGGAAGTCGCTTCCAAGACCTCCGACGTGGCCGGCGACGGCACCACCACCGCCACCGTGCTGGCCCAGGCCATCGTCCGCGAAGGCATGAAGTACGTGGCCGCCGGCATGAACCCGATGGACCTGAAGCGCGGCATCGACAAGGCCGTGATCGCCACCATCGACGAACTGAAGAAGCTGTCCAAGCCCTGCACCACCAGCCAGGAAATCGCTCAGGTCGGCTCCATCTCCGCCAACTCCGACGCCGACATCGGCAAGATCATCGCCGACGCGATGGAAAAGGTCGGTAAGGAAGGCGTGATCACCGTTGAAGACGGCAAGTCCCTGCAGAACGAACTGGACGTCGTCGAAGGCATGCAATTCGACCGCGGCTACCTGTCGCCCTACTTCATCAACAATCCGGACAAGCAGATCGCCGTCCTGGATAACCCCTTCGTCCTGCTCTACGACAAGAAGATCAGCAACATCCGCGATCTGCTGCCGGTGCTGGAACAAGTCGCCAAGGCCGGCCGCCCGCTGCTGATCATCGCCGAAGATGTGGACGGCGAAGCCCTGGCCACCCTGGTGGTGAACAACATCCGCGGCATCCTGAAGACCGTGGCCGTCAAGGCCCCCGGCTTCGGCGACCGTCGCAAGGCCATGCTGGAAGACATCGCCATCCTGACCGGCGGTACCGTGATCGCCGAGGAAGTCGGCCTGTCCCTGGAGAAGGCCACCCTGCAAGACCTGGGTCAAGCCAAGCGCGTTGAAGTGGGCAAGGAAAACACCACCCTGATCGACGGCGCCGGCACCGAAGACGCCATCAAGGCCCGCGTCGCCCAAATCCGCGTCGCCATCGAAGACGCCACCAGCGACTACGACCGCGAAAAGCTGCAAGAGCGCGTCGCCAAGCTGGCCGGCGGTGTGGCCCTGATCAAGGTTGGCGCCGCCACCGAAGTCGAAATGAAGGAAAAGAAGGCCCGCGTCGAAGACGCCCTGCATGCCACCCGCGCTGCCGTTGAAGAAGGCATCGTCCCCGGCGGCGGCGTCTCCCTGGTTCGTGCCCGTGGCAACGTCTCCGTCAAGGGCGACAACGCCGACCAGGATGCCGGCATCAAGATCGTGCTGCGCGCCTTGGAAGAGCCGATGCGCCAGATCGCTTCCAATGCCGGCGACGAGCCGAGCGTTGTGGTGAACAAGGTGCTGGAAGGCAAGGGCAACTTCGGCTACAACGCCGCCACCGGCGAGTACGGCGACATGGTCGCGATGGGCGTGCTGGACCCGACCAAGGTCGAGCGCACCGCCCTGCAAAACGCCGCCTCCGTGGCCGGCCTGATGCTGACCACCGACTGCATGGTGGCCGAACTGGCGGAAGACAAGCCCGCCGGCGGCGGCATGCCCGGCATGGGCGGCATGGGCGGCATGGATATGGGGATGTAATCCCCATATCCCAAAGTTGGGCTATAGAGGGAACCTAGGTTCCCTCCGAACCTCCCTCCTTTGGGCAGTCCCAATCGGTAACAAAAGCCCCGCGCGAGCGGGGCTTTTTTATTCCGGCTTCATCTTTACTTGGGGAAACCTTCCTCCTATACTGAACTGGTTATCCACTGACAAAGGCAAACTCATCGAAAGGTGAGGACGCAAAGTCACCGGCCTAACGGATGCCCAGCGTCCCATGGCAGCGGAACCACCAGGAGGGGCCTCATGCCCGCAGGAATCGTTCGACGCCGCATTGCCGGCTTTGCCAAAAAAGGCAAAGGCAATAATGGCCCCAAGCGCAAAAGCATTTGGGACGCCAACGACAACACCCAAACCAAAACCGAAGGCGGGGAGACGTCGAGCGTCTTCAAGGGCAATGTTGCGCCGCGTGCGGTGCCGCCACCCCGTAGCCCGATGCGTACCGTGGCCATTTACGGCGGTCTGGTGTTGGCCTGTGGGCTGATCGGCGCGTTCCTCTGGTTGGTGCGTCCGCCGGAACGCAGCTATGACCCGGATTCCCTGTCGCGGTCGATGACCAGCGGTGCCAGCAGTCCGCAGCGGTCTACGGCGCAAATGTACCCGGGGAGCTCAGAGGCGATTCGCAGCGAGCGGTCCACCACCGGCGAGCGGACCGACCAAAGTTTTCTGGATACGCCTTACCGCAAGGGCAGCGGCGCTGTTGTTGCCGGCGGTGGCTCAGGTGGCTCAAGCGGCGGTGGGCGTCAATCGGGTAGCGGCCATTCGACGGGCGGCAGCGCGAAGAGCTACGGCGGCGGCGATGGCGCCAGTGTGGTGGCCGACCGGCGGACCAATAGCTGCGTGGTCCGCTCCGACGGCGCCGCCGGCTTTGCCGACGCCCTCAGCAATTGCATCCAGGGCGAGAAGAAGTAGCCCTCAGGCGCGCTTTTTCAGCAGCAGCGCCACGCTGGCCAGGGCCAGGGCACTGAATACCATCAGCGAATACTCGGCGATGGACAGGCCGAAGAGCTTGAAGCCCGGGTCGGTGCACATGCCGCTGGAGAGGAAGAACGTCGGCAACTGCTCGCCGGCCCAATAAACGAAGGTTTCCCACCAGGGCGCGTCGGCGGTGCAACTGGGGCCTTCCGGGTGATGCTGAATCCAGCTCTGATAGGCGGCGATGAAGGCACCGGTGCCGGCCGCCAGCAGCAGCAGCGCCGACATCAGGCGGGCGGCCAGCGGCTTGTTCGCCAGGGCCACTCCGATCAGGCCCAACACGCCGAAGCTCAGATAGAGCATGCGCTGCAGGATGCACAGCGGGCAGGCTGCCAGATGGAACAGATTGCCCGCCACTACGCCGCCGAAAAAGCAACCGATGCCGGCCGCGGCCAACAGGGCGAAAGATTGTCTTGATGTCAAAGTCATTGCAACCACCGAAAAGCAAAAGCGCGAGTCTACCGACTCGCGCCTTGCCTGCAAGTTCCTGCGTCAGATCAAATCAAGCGGCGGCGACGATCATCCCGGCACCCACCGTGTTGTTGGTGGATTCGTCGATGACGATGAAAGCACCGGTACCGCGATTGTCCCCATAGGGGTCGCAGGCCACCGGGTGCGCCAGGCGGATGGTGACCCGGGCGATATCGTTCATCTGCAGCTTGTCGGCGCCGAGCTGCTCCAGGCTGTTGATGTCCAGCTTGTAGGCGATGGAACCGAGCTTGGCCTGGGTGGTGCGCGTGGTGTGGCGCACTAGGTAGCGGCGGCTGGGCTCCAGCGGCGCTTCCGACAGCCAGCACAGATAGGCGTCGAAGGCCTTGGTCACGGCCGGCTGGGCTTCGCCGCTCTTGACGATCATGTCGCCGCGGGAGATGTCGATCTCGTCGGCCAGCAGCAGGGTCACCGATTGTTCGACGAAGGCCGAGGGCAGCGACTCGCCCATCAGCTGGATATCCTTGACCGTGGTGCCGAGGCCCGAGGGCAGCACCGTCACCGCATCGCCGACCTTGATGCTGCCGGACTCGATGCGGCCCATGAAGCCGCGGTAGTCGTGCAGATCGGGGTTGGCCGAATCCTGCGGCCGGCAGACGTACTGCACCGGCAGGCGGAAGGGCTCGTCGTGCTCGCTGTGGGCGGCCGGGGCACTTTCCAGAATGTCCAACAGGGTCGGGCCGTCGTACCAGCTCAGCGCCTCGCCGCGATCCACCACCATGTCGCCGTTCAAGGCCGACAGCGGAATGAAGCGGATGTCCTCGATGCCCAGGGTGGCGGCGAAGGCCAGGTAGTCGGCCTTGATCTTCTCGTAGGTTTCCTGCGAGTAATCCACCAGGTCCATCTTGTTCACCGCCACCAGCAGGTGCGGAATGCCCAGCAGGTGGGCGATGTAGGAATGGCGCTTGGTCTGCGGCAGCACGCCGCGGCGTGCGTCGATCAGGATGATCGCCAGGTTGGCGGTGGAGGCCGCGGTCACCATGTTGCGGGTGTACTGCTCGTGGCCCGGCGCGTCGGCAATGATGTACTTGCGCGTGCCGGTGGTGAAGTAGCGGTAGGCCACGTCGATGGTGATGCCCTGTTCGCGCTCGGCTTGCAGGCCGTCGGTCAGCAGGGACAGATCCACCGCTTCCATGCCGCGCTTGGCCGAGGTCTTCTCGATGGCGTGCAGGGTGTCGGCGAGGATGGTCTTGGTGTCGTAGAGCAGGCGGCCGATCAGGGTGCTCTTGCCGTCGTCCACGCTGCCGCAGGTGAGGAAGCGCAGCAGGCCGTTGTCGATCTCGGGCAGGTTCTCAAGGGCGCTCATCAGAAATAGCCTTCCTTCTTGCGTTGTTCCATGGCGGCTTCGGAAGCCTGGTCGTCGAGGCGGGTCGCACCGCGCTCGGTGATGGTGGTGGTGGCGGTTTCCTCGATGATCTTCTTCAGCGTATCGGCATCCGATTCCACCGGCGCGGTACAGGTGATGTCGCCGACGGTGCGGAAGCGCACCATCACGTCTTCCACCACGTCGCCGGGCTTGGCCGGGGTGACCTCGGTCACCGGCACCAGCGAACCGCCCTTGCGCACCACTGGACGGGTGTGGGCGAAGTAGATGCTGGGCAGCTCCAGGCCCTCGCGCTCGATGTATTGCCAGACGTCCAGCTCGGTCCAGTTCGAGATCGGGAAGGCGCGGATGTTCTCGCCCTTGTGGCAGCGCGCGTTGTAGAGGTTCCACAGCTCGGGGCGCTGGTTCTTCGGGTCCCAGCCGCCGAACTCGTCGCGGAAGGAGAAGATGCGTTCCTTGGCGCGGGCCTTTTCCTCATCGCGGCGGGCGCCGCCGATGCAGGCGTCGAACTCGAACTCGGCGATGGTTTCCAGCAGGGTCACCGACTGGTGCTTGTTGCGTGATTCGCCCGGATGCTTCAACACCACGGTGCCGCGCTTCATCGAATCCTCGACCGAGCGCACGATCAGGCGCTCGCCCAGTTCGGCGGCGCGCTTGTCGCGGAAGGCGATCACTTCCGGATAGTTGTGACCGGTATCCACATGCACCAGGGGGAAGGGGAACTTGCCCGGGCGGAAGGCCTTCTCGGCCAGCCGCAGCATGCAGATGGAATCCTTGCCGCCGGAGAACAGCAGGGCCGGGTTGGAACATTGGCCGGCCACCTCACGCATGATGTGGATGGCCTCGGCTTCGAGCCAATCCAGGTGGCTCAGGGTCTTGTGTGTAGTCGTCATGGCGCTATTTTCTCAAACCTTGCTGACGTGCAGGCCGCATTCTTTGCTATCGGGACTTTCCCACCACCAGCGGCCGGCGCGTACGTGCTCGCCGGGCTGCACCGCGCGGGTACAGGGGGCGCAGCCGATGCTGGGGTAGCCCTTGTCGTGCAGCTTGTTGTAAGGCACGTCGTTCAAACGGATGAAGGCCCAGACTTCGGCCTCGGTCCAGTCGCTCAGGGGGTTGAATTTCTCCAGGCCGTTGCCGGCGTCGAAAGCCTGCAGCGGCAGGGCGGCGCGGGTTTCCGACTGCTCGGCGCGCATGCCGGTAATCCAGGCCTTCTTGCCCTTCAGCGCCCGTTGCAGCGGCTCCACCTTGCGTGCGTGGCAGCAGGCCTTGCGGTTCTCGACGGAATCATAGAAGCCGTTGATGCCGTGGCTGCGGGTGAAGGCCTCGACGTTTTCGTGATTCGGGTAGTAGAGGGTCAGCAGCAGGCCGTAATGGCGCTTCAGGCGGCCCATCAGGTCGTAGGTCTCGGGCGGCAGGCGGCCGGTGTCCAGCGAGAAGATGTCGATCGGCAACTGGTTCTTGACGATCAGGTGGGTCAGCACCATGTCCTCGGCGCCCAGGCTGTTGGCCAGGCCGGCGGGGCTGTAGTCGGCGGCGATCTTTTGCAGCAGCGCCAGGGCCGCTGCGCTCTTGGCCTGGACCGCGGTCAGCAGGGCGGCGTCGTTCAGATCGGGATTCAGGTTGTCGCTCATGGCACTCCTCAGGCGGCGCGGCGGCGGAACAGGGGTTGCGGCTGATTCCACGAGGCCTGGTAGACCTCGCTGAAATCGGACAGGCCGGCCAGGGCATCCTCGGCCGAACGGTCGGCGCGGATGGCGAAGGCGTCGAAGCCGACCCGCTGCATGTAGAACAACTGATCGCGCAGCACGTCGCCGATGGCGCGCAGCTCGCCGCGATAGCCGTAGCGGCTGCGCAGCAGCATCGCCGTCGAATAGCCGCGGCCGTCGCGGAACACCGGGAACATCACGCCGATCACGGCGAAGTGGGCCAGGTCGCCGGCAATGGCGGCCGGATCGTCCTCCGGCGCCAGCCAGACGCCCAGGTCGTCGCCATGGTGCTTGCGTTGCAGCAGCTCGTCGTGGCGCGCCTTCCACACCGCCAGGGGCACCAGCAGCTTGCCGACGGGAATGGCGACGTGCTGGGCATCTTCGCCCTCGGCCAGTTGCAGTAGCGACCAGTCGTCGTTCACCACTGCCTGGTTCTTGATGATCTTAGCCATTCGCGGCCTCCTTGCTGGCAACGGTGTTCACACCTTCGTAGGCGCGGGCCTTGAAGCCCTCCATGCCGACGCGGCGATAAGTGTCGATGAAACGTTCCCCCGGCTGACGGATTGCCAGGTAGTGGGCCACCATCCGTTCGACTGCACCGGGCACGTCGGCGGCGGCGAAGGACGGGCCGATCACCTTGCCCAGGGCCGCCTCGATACCCCAGGCGCCGCCCAGGGTGAGCTGGTAGAACTCCTGGTCGTTCTTGTCCACGCCGAGCACGCCGATGTGGCCGACGTGGTGGTGGCCGCAGGCGTTCATGCAGCCGCTGATGTTGAGCTTCAGCTCGCCCACTTCCTCGGCCAGGGCCAGGTCGCTGAACTTGGCCTGGATGCCGCTGGCGATGGGGATCGAGCGGGCGTTGGCCAGATCGCAGAAATCGCCGCCGGGGCAGCAGGTGATGTCTGTGATCAGGCCCACGGTGGGGGTGGTCAGGGACTGGCCACCGGCCTCGCTCCACAGCAGGTAGAGGTCGTTGAGACGCACGTCCGGCAGCAGCAGGTTCTGCTGCTGGGTGACGCGCACCTCGCCGAAGCCGAAGCGCTCGGCCAGGTCGGCGACGAACTCCATCTGTTTGCTGGTGATGTCGCCCGGTGCCCGGTCATGGGGCTTCAGCGACAGGGTGACGGCGGCGTAGCCCGGCACCTTGTGGGCGTGCACGTTGTGCTCCAGCCACTTGGCAAAGTTGGCGTCGTCGCGCTTGTGGATTTCAAACTGGACGTCTTTCGCCGGCAGGATTTCATAGTTCGGCGCCGTGAAGTGGGCGGAGATGCGATTCACTTCCGCTTCGGTCAGGGTGGACGGGCCGTCCTTCAGGTGGGCCCATTCGGCTTCCACCTGGCGGCTGAACTCCTCGACGCCCAGCGCCTTGACCAAAATCTTGATGCGCGCCTTGAAGGGGTTGTCGCGCCGGCCGTAGCGGTTGTAGGTGCGCAGGATCGCTTCCGAATAGCTCAGCAGATGCTGCCAGGGCAGGAACTCGCGCACCACCTGGGCCAGGATCGGCGTACGGCCGAGGCCGCCACCGGCCCAGACGCGGAAGCCGAGATTGCCGTCGGCGTCGCGGCGCAGGCTGAAGGCCATGTCGTGGATGCGCACGTTGGCCGCATCCGCTTCGGTGGCGGTAAATGCCACCTTGTACTTGCGCGGCAGCCAGGCGAACTCGGGGTGGAAGGTGGACCACTGACGCAGGATCTCGGCCCAGGGGCGCGGATCGGCCACCTCGCCAGCGGCGACGCCGGCCAGCGGATCGGTGGTGGTGTTGCGGATGCAGTTGCCGCTGGTCTGGATCGCGTGCATTTCCACGTCGGCCAGCAGTTCCAGCATGTCCGGCACGTTCTTCAGCTCGGGCCAGTTCAGTTGCAGGTTGGTGCGGGTCGAGAAGTGGCCGTAGCCGCGGTCGTACTTGCGCGCCACCAAGGCCAGTTGGCGCAGTTGGGCGCTGCTGAGCAGGCCGTAGGGCACGGCGATGCGGAACATCGGCGCATGGCGCTGGATGTAGAGGCCGTTTTGCAGACGCAGCGGGCGGAATTCCTCGTCCTTCAATTCACCGGCCAGATAGCGCCGGGTCTGGTCGCGGAATTGGGCGACGCGTTCGCGCACGATGCGGCGATCGTAGTCGTCGTATTTATACATAGGGATTCTCTCTGTCAGAAAGCGATCAGCTTGCCGCCGACCAGGATCAACATACCGGCCAAAGTGCGGCGCAGCAGGCGTTCGGGAACCCGAACCGCCAGATGGCTGCCGATGTAGATGCCGGGGAGCGAGCCCACCAGCAGCGAACCGAGCAGGCTCCAGTTTACGTCACCCAGCAGCCAGTGGCCCATTCCCGCCACGGCGGTGAGCGGCACCGCATGGGCCAAGTCCGAGCCGACCACGCGTACTGCCGGCAATTGGGGGTAGAGGAAGAACAGCACGGTGACGCCCAGGGCGCCCGCGCCGACCGAGGACAGCGACACCAGGATGCCGAGGACCGCGCCGGTGGCGACGGTTTTCCACGGGTGATGCACCGTGTCCGGATCGTTGCGCTTGGCCCAGGAGAGGATGTGGCGGCGGAAGATCAGGGCCGCGGCGGTGAGGAACAGGGCCACGCCGAGGGACGAGGTAATGACCTTGGAGGCGCTGCCGAGGCCGCCGGGGGCGAAGGTGTGGGTCAGCGTCAGGGTCAGCAGGGCGGCCGGGATGCTGCCCGATGCCAGGTAGCGGACGATGCGCCAATCGACGGTGCCCTTCTTGGCGTGTACATAGGTGCCACCGGACTTGGTGATGGCCGCATAGAGCAGGTCGGTGCCCACCGCGGTGGCCGGGTGGATGCCGAACAGCAGCACCAGCAGCGGCGTCATCAAGGAGCCGCCACCGACGCCGGTGAGGCCGACGATGACGCCGACGGCAAAGCCTGACAGGGATTGGGCAAGATCGACCATGATGGGTTCTCGAACGGGACGGCGAATGCTAGCGTTCGATGCTAATTACTAGAAATACTTTATCGTATTTATATTATTCAATTTTGGAATATAAGGCTCCCGGCGCGGCTCTGGGGGCCATCGGCTGCGGCTTCAGGTGCCCAATAGGGCGGCGGCCTCGGCGGCCGGTTCCTCTTGCTGCTGCAGAGCCCACATCCGGGCGTAGTGGCCGTTCTCGGTGGCCAGCAGGTCGCGGTGGCTGCCGCGTTCGACGATGCGGCCGCCGTCCAGCACCAAGATCTGGTCGGCGTTCATCACCGTGGACAAGCGGTGGGCGATGACCAGGGTGGTACGGCCGCGGGCCGCCAGTTCCAGCTCGGCCTGGATCGCCTTTTCGGTACGCGAATCCAGGGCCGAGGTGGCCTCGTCGAAGATCAGGATTGGCGGGTTCTTCAATAGGGCCCGGGCGATGGCGACGCGCTGCTTCTCGCCGCCGGAAAGCTTCAGGCCCCGTTCGCCGACCATGGTCTCGTAGCCGTCGGGCAGGGCGGCGATGAAGTCGTGCAGGTGGGCGGCGCGGGCCGCCTCGATCACCTCGTCGCGGGGCGCGCTGGGGCGGCCGTACTGGATGTTGTAGAAGATCGTGTCGTTGAACAGCACCGTGTCCTGCGGAACGATGCCAATCGCCGCGCGCAGGCTGTTCTGGGTCAGGCTGCGGATGTCCTGGCCATTGATCTCGATGGCGCCCTCGCCGACGTCGTAGAAGCGGTACAGCAGCCGCGCCAGGGTGCTCTTGCCCGAGCCGCTGTGGCCCACCACCGCCACCGTATGGCCGGCGGGAATGGCGAAGTCCACCCCATGCAGGATGGTCCGCCGCGCTTCATAGGCAAAGCCCACCTGGCGGAAGCGCACCGCGCAGGGGCCGGGCGGCAGGGTCTGGGCGTCGGGCGCATCCTGCACTTCCTTGTTGGCGGCCAGCAGCTTGAACATCCGTTCGATGTCGGTCAGGGCCTGGCGCAGCTCGCGGTAGAGCAGGCCGAGGAAGTTCAGCGGCGTGTAGAGCTGGATCAGGAAGGCGTTCATCAGCACGATGTCGCCCACCGTCATCGCGCCGCTGGTCACGCCGTCGGCGGCGCGCCACATCATCAGAGTGACGCCGACGGCGATGATCGCCGCCTGGCCCAGGTTCAGATAGGCCAGCGACACCTGACTCCTGATCTGGGCGCTTTCCCACTTCAGCATCTGGTGGTCGTAGCGCGCCCGCTCCCAGGCCTCGTTGTTGAAATACTTCACCGTCTCGTAGTTCAGCAGGCTGTCGATGGCGCGCGCATTGGCCGCCGAATCCAGCTCATTCACCTGGCGCCGCAGGGCGGTGCGCCAGTTGGTGACGACGATGGTGTAGGTGATGTACACCGCCAGCGTGACCGCCGTGATCAGGGCGAAGGCCGCCTCGTAGCGCACCAGCAGCACGCCGATCACCAGCAGCACCTCGACCAGGGTGGGCAGGATCGAATACAGCGAATAGCTGATCAGGCTGCCGATGGAGCGCGTGCCGCGCTCGATGTCGCGGGTCAGGCCGCCGGTCTGGCGTTCCAGGTGGAAGCGCAGCGACATGCCGTGCAGGTGGTCGAAAACCTGCAGCGCGATGGTCCGCACCGCCCGCTGGGTGACCCGGGCGAAGACGATCTCGCGGAACTCGGTGAACAGCGAATTCGAGAAGCGCAGCAGGCCGTAGGCTGCCAGCAGGCCGATAGGCACCGCCAGCCAGGTCTGGCTCTTGGGAATCGACAAGAGGTCGATCAGTTCCTTGAACACCAGGGGCACCGCCACGTTGGCTACCTTGGCGGCGATCAGGCAGGAGAGGGCGATCAGCACCCGCCATTTCCAGGTCCACAAGTAGGGGAACAGGGTCTTGATGGTTTGCCAGTCGTGGCGTTCGCCGGCGTTGGGGATGGGCAGGGGGCCCGGAGGGAAGCGTCGCATCGGGCCATTCTACCTGCCGTCCAGCGGCCACCCGGCTGCCGATTTCTTGCCCCAGGGCAAGGCAGGAGGGAATGCGCGCTCAGTAGAATGCGCCATCGAAAACCAGCCCGTTTCACTATCCGCCATGGAACAAGTCCTCGTCTTCCACAAGCAGCACCCCGATTGGATCACCGTCAACGGCGAACGGATTTCCGAAGACATCATCGCCGCCACCGCCGAGGATGAATACGCCGGCGCACCCAACCCGCGCGAAGCCGCGACCCGCGCCCTGGTGGTGCACACCCTGCTGCGCCAGCGGGCGGCGGCGCTGCAGATCGAGGCCGAGAATCTCGAGGACGCCCTGGAGCAGTTGCTGGAGCAGGAGCTGGCGCTGCAGACCGTCGCCGACGAGGAAGTGCAGCGCTACTTCGAGGCCAATCGCGAAATTTTCCGCAGCGGCGACCTGTTCCAGGTTCGACACATCCTCTTCGATACGGTCAATGGGGAAAACCGCGACGCCAAACTGCGCGAAGCGGAAGACGCCCTGATTCAACTCAAGCAGGACCCCGAGGAATTCGTCCGCGTCGCCGCCGCGGCCTCCACCTGCCCCAGCGGCAAGGACGGCGGCCAGCTCGGCCAGTTGTCGCAAGGCTCGGTGGTGCCGGAGTTCTGGGCCGCCCTGGCCAACCACGGCAAGACCGGCCTGCTGCCGCACCTGGTGGAAACCCGTTTCGGCCATCACATCATCCTGATCGAACACTGCGCGATCAGCGAGCCCCTGCCCTTCGAGGTGGTGCAGGCCAAGATCCGCCAGTTCCTCACGGC
This sequence comes from Rhodocyclaceae bacterium, assembly GCA_036518635.1. GTDB lineage: Bacteria > Pseudomonadota > Gammaproteobacteria > Burkholderiales > Rhodocyclaceae > AWTP1-18. The sequence continues at coordinate 20,449 of DATDMT010000180.1, forward strand.
GCGCATGGAACAGATCAGTTACCAGCAATACGTCGCGCAACTGATCGCCAACGCCAAGATCACCGGCATCGATCTGCACTAGTTGGCCGCATAGCCACGCCGGCAACGGGGCCGGCCGGTGGCGGGGGCGACGGTAGAATGACCGCTCCCGAAAATTAAGGCCCCGTCATGGAACCCGAGCGCGCCGCCAGCCCGTCCCCCGCCCTGCAGCAACTGCGTATCGAGCGCAGCGCGGCGCCGCGCAAATCGCGGTCCTGGCGCGGCTGGGCCGCCATCGCGGCGGTCGCCGTCGCCGCCTTCGGCACCTTCCTGATCAAGGGCTCGACGGTGGCGGTGGAAAC
>DATDMT010000181.1:0-6951 GCA_036518635.1 Rhodocyclaceae bacterium
ACCAGGGTTTCGCCCTTGACGGCGAAGACGGGGATGCCGTCGGCGGCGATGGCCGCGGCGGCGTGGTCCTGGGTCGAGAAGATGTTGCAGGAGGCCCAGCGCACTTCGGCGCCGAGGGCGGTCAGGGTCTCGATCAGCACCGCGGTCTGGATCGTCATGTGCAGGCTGCCGGTGATGCGGGCGCCCTTCAGCGGTTGGGTCTTGGCGAATTCTTCGCGGATCGCCATCAGACCGGGCATTTCGGTCTCGGCAATGCGGATTTCCTTGCGGCCCCAGTCGGCCAGGCCAAGGTCAGCGATAACGTAGTCTTTGAATTCAGTCACGGCGTTCATGTGGGCTCCTTGAACTTGTGACCGGGAGGGAACCACCAGCGCTGCTGGCGCGGCTCACCTGGCCCGGTTTGGGTTAGGTGAGCGCCGTTTGAAGAAATCCGAGCCTGGGGGGCATGTTGAGGCAACCCTTGCAGCGCTCCTCGGAAGCGGCGGATTCTACCCTTCGCCCGGCGACGGCGCCAGCCTCGACTGATGCGCCCGCCGCCAGCGAATTGATTCGCCCTGAAACAGCGTATGTCGCACTCCATGCGCTCCATTTCTAAACAGATGTTCAGCGCCAGAGCAGGGCCCCGTGCGCAGTACCTGGAGAACCCCGGAAATCCGCGTAATGGCTACGGGCATGAATGATGCGTTGTCGCGCGGGATGAATCCCCGCCATCCCATCGCCGATTCCGACGACCTGATCGCCCGCTCTTGGCAGCGCTGCGTCGCCCGCGGCTTGCGGCCCGAGTCGCCCGTCCCCGAGGGCCTGGTGGCGCGCAGCGAACTGGTGGATCGGCTGGAGGCCAATCATCGCCTGCTGACTTATGCGCAGCCGGTGGTGGAGTACCTGCACCAGCAGATTGCCCGCTCATCGTCGATGGTGCTGCTGGCGGACAACTCGGGCACCCTGCTGCGCTCGGTGGGCGATCCGGATTTCGTCGACCGGGCCAGCCGCATCGCGCTGATGCCCGGCGCCGTCTGGACCGAGGCCGAGATGGGCACCAATGCGGTTGGCGTGGCGCTGCTCGAACAACGGCCGGCGGCGGTGTTCGGCGACCAGCACTTCCTGCAACGCAACCAGTTCCTGACCTGCCTTTCCACCCCGGTGCGCGGCCCCGGCGGCGGCCTGGTGGGGATTCTCGACATCTCCAGCGACGCCCGGGTTTCCCTGGTGCACGCCCAGGCCCTGCTGCTCAGCGCCGCCGAGTTGATCGAGAACCGGCTGATCGAGACCATGACCGATGCGGCCGTGGTGATCCGCTTCCATCCAATGCGCGAGGCCCTGGGCACGCCGTTGGAAGGGCTGATCGCCTTCCACTCCAACGGCACCATGCTGGCTTGCAATACCCGGGCGCGGCAGTTCCTGCGCCTGGAGGCGAACATCGCGCCGCGCTACGAAGCGTGCTTCGACAAATCCTGGGACAGCCTGCTCGATCTGGCCGGACATACCGGCCTTGAGCCGACCCTGCTGCGCTCCCACCACGGCCACAATTTCGCCGCAACCCTGGCGGCGCGCAGCCTGCAACGCTCTACATCGCGCGCCGGTATCGGCCATCGCCCGATGGCGCCGGCGCGGACCAGCACGGCGCGGCGCCTGGAGGATCTCGATCAGGGCGACAGCCGCATGATCGAGGCGGTACGGCGCGCCCAGCGCATCGCCGCCCACGATATCCCGCTGCTGATCCAAGGCGAAACCGGCACCGGCAAGGAAATCTTCGCCCAGGCCTTCCACCACAGCGGGCCGCGCCGCGACGGCCCCTTCGTCGCGATCAACTGCGCTGCCATTCCGGCCTCGCTGATCGAGGCCGAGCTGTTCGGCTATGTCGAAGGTGCCTACACCGGCGCCCGCCGCGCCGGCGCCCGCGGCAAGCTACGCGAAGCCCACGGCGGCACGCTGTTTCGCGACGAGATCGGCGACATGCCGTTGAAGCTGCAGGCGGTATTGCTGCGGGTGCTGGAAACCCGCCGCGTCGCCCCCCTCGGCGGCGCCACGGAGGAGCCTGTGGATATCGCCCTGGTTTGCGCCAGCCACCACCCGCTGAAGGAACTGACCGACCGCGGCCTGTTCCGTGCTGATCTGTTCTTCCGCCTTTCCGGCATGACCGTGGCCCTGCCGCCGCTGCGTGAGCGCACGGATTTCAATGCCCTGGTGCGGCAGATACTCAACGAGGAATTCCCCCAGCGCAGCCCGCGTATCAGCCCCGAAGCCCTGGCGGCGCTGAAGCGCCATCGCTGGCCCGGCAACCTGCGTCAATTGCGCAACGCGCTGAAACTGGCGGTGGCGCTACTGGGCGACAGCGACGACACCTTGGGCGTGGCGCACCTGCCGCAGGACATCGTGGACGAAGCGCCCGGCCAGGAGCACAACAAGCAGGACGGCACCAGCCTGCGGGCGACCGAGGCGCGCCTGATCCGTGAGGCGGTGGCGCGCAACCGCGGCAACATTTCGGCAGCCGCCCGGGAACTGGGAATCACCCGCACCACCCTGTACCGCAAGCTGCGCCAGGGCGTGCCCGGCAGCCGGGCGGCAAAGGCCTAGGCCGCAAATCCCCGTCCCCCAAAGCAACGAGGCCACGCAAGGTGGCCTCGGCTTTTTCCTGCTGCAGAAGAATTACTTCTTCAGCGCCAGAATCCAGTTCACCAGCTTCTTGGCGTCGGCTTCCTTGATCGCCACGGCGTTGGGGGGCATGGCCAGACCGCTGACCTTGTCCTTCCAGTGGCTGCCGTAGGGGTTGGAACCCTGCATCACGGCCTTGGTCAAGGTGTCAACAGCACCCTTCTGGCCCTTGTAACGAACGGCCACGTCTTCCCAGTTGGGGCCGATCGGCGCCATACCGTTGGGGCCCTTGGCGCCGGACTCGATGTGGTGACAGATAAAACAGCCGCTATTCAGGGCCAGGGCGTTCATTTCCTTGTCGAGCTTTTCATCGGCCATGACAGCGCTGGAACCGAGGATGAGTGCCGCGAGGGCAACGGTCTTACGTACCGAGAACATTTGCTACCTCCAAAAACATAAAAAGAAAACTTGCGACACATCGAATGTCCCAGTGAGCGAATCCGCCTCCGCCATCACCGTACCTTCAATCTGCCGGGCCGGGAACCCAGCCAACTGCGCTACTAAATATCAGAAAGCCATTTCCGACACCAGCTAAGCCTAGCTGGTTCTATGCCATGTTTGATCGACGTCAACGAAAAAAACCCCCGGCGGGGCCGCTTTCGCGGCTCGGCCGGGGGAAGCGAGGAAGAGCAGGCTCGCAGCGTCTGATCTTTCGCTACTGAATTACAGAATTACTTGTGCAGCTTGAAGGTCCACACGGAACCACCTTGTTCCAGGTAGTTCACGCGCTTGGCCACATCGCCGCCCCACAGGGGAACAGCGCCACCCCAGCCAGCGACGACGGTGATGTACTCCTGACCACCTTCTTCCCAGGCGATCGGAGGAGCCACAACGCCGGTACCGGTCTGGAAGGACCACAGTTCCTTACCAGTCTTGGCATCAACAGCCTTCAGGAAGCCTTCGGGAGTACCGTAGAACACTAGACCGCCAGCGGTGGTCAGGACGCCGCCCCACAGAGGAGCGTAGTTCTTGTTTTCCCAAACGATCTTGCCGGTGACGGGATCAACAGCGCGCATCGCGCCGATGTAGTCGTCATGCAGGGCCTTGATGGTGAAGCCGGCGCCCAGGTAAGCAGCACCCTTCTTGTAGGCAACGGGTTCGTTCCAAATGTCCATGCCCCACTCGTTGGCGGGCACGTAGAACAGGCCGGTTTGCGGGCTGTAGGCCATCGGCATTTGGTTCTTGCCGCCGAGGAAGGACGGAGCAGCGAACACAACCTTGCCCTTCTTGCCGTCAGCGGAATCAGCCGGGTTGCCCGGGCGGTTGCTGTCGTCGTAGTTGGGGCGACCGGTCTTCAGGTCGATGCTCTTGGCCCAGGTGATGTCCTTGACGAACGGGAAAGCGTTCAGCAGCTTGCCGTTGGTACGGTCATTGACATAGAAGAAGCCGTTACGGTCAGCCTTACCACCAGCCTTGATGGTCTTGCCGTCCTTCTTGTAGTCGAAGGAGACGAACTCGTTCACACCGTCATAGTCCCAACCGTCGTGCGGGGTGTTCTGATAGTGCCAGGAGATCTTGCCGCTGTCGGCATCGATCGCCACGGTGGAGGAGGAGAACAGGTTGTCGCCGGGGCGCAGGTGGCTGTTCCAGGGAGCGGGGTTGCCGGTACCAGCGAAGATCAGGTTGGTATCGGGATCGTAGGTAACGTTGTTCCAGACGGCAGCGCCGCCGGTCTTCCACAGGTCGCCGGACCAGGTGGCGGTGGTGGTGCCGGACACGCCGTTGTCAGCGCCGTCCTTCTTACCCATGTGACCTTCAACGGTCGGGCGGACCCAGACCATCTTGCCGGTCATGGCGTCGCGAGCTTCGACGCGGCCGATGATGCCGAATTCACCGCCGGACACGCCGGTGATGACCTTGCCCTTGACGATCAGGGGGGCGGCAGACAGGGAGTAGCCAGCGGAGTACTCGTCAACCTTTTCCTTCCACACGACCTTGCCGCTGTCCTTGTCCAGGGCAACGATCTGAGCGTCGAGGGTGGTCATGATGACCAGGTTGCCGTAGACAGCGGCGCCGCGGTTAACCACGTCGCAGCAGGGCATGATGCCGTCGGGCAGGCGGTGCTCGTACTTCCACAGTTTCTTGCCGGTCTTGGCGTCCAGGGCGAACAGACGGCTGTAGGAAGCGGTCACGAACATCTTGCCATCGGAAACGATGGGCTGGCTTTCCTGGCCGCGTTGCTTTTCACCGCCGAAGGACATGGACCACACGGGCACCAGATCCTTGACAGTCTTGGCGTTGACTTGGGTCAGCGGGCTGTAACGCTGAGCTTGCTGGCCGAGACCGGCAGTAACCACTTCCTTGCCAGCCTTCTGAGCATTGCTGATGTCCGCATCGGTAACGTCCTTCGCCAGGGCGGAGCCCGTGGCAAACACGGCGGCAATAGCCAGGCTCAGCACGACCGACTTGCGGTTAAAGGAACTTCTCTTCATCTGTTCGTCTCCTTGGTTGTGGTGCCGGGTCCAGAATTGTTCTGTCCCGGGGATCTGCGGTCCGATCGCAGCGCGGGTTATCCGCAATACCCATGCCAAGACCATCGTCCCGTTACGGTAGCGCCGATTGATGCGATGCAAAATATTGAGACCGCCTTGATCAACAAGGGAATATGTCCCGGGTCTTGCCGGGAACAAAACTCGACGCCGGCAATCCGCTGTTGGATGCTCCGAAAAAAAATGCTTCAAATGTCACCAATTGCTCCAAAGTTTCACATCCGGATTGATCAATCACTTTGGCGCAAGACGATTTGCGGATGATTGGCGTACGATTCGCACTCTTTTGCGGCACAGCTCTTGCTGTCGCCAGACTCGCAACGAAGCGCCTCGACGAGCGTCAAACAAAACAAGAGGTGGAGGAGAAGAATGTCTATCCATAGGCTGCTGGTCAGCACCCTGGTCACGGCACTGCTGCCGCTGGTGGCCTACGCCGCGAGCGTGGACCCGCTCGACTCGGCACGCTGGAAGGATATGCAGAAGCAGTTCTTCCCCAAAGCCAAGGTAGTGTTCGACAACGCGGTCAAGGTCGATGTCCCGGCCGTAGCGGACAACGCCCTGTTCGTGCCGGTGATGGTGAACGCCGCCGCCCTGGGCGAGGTGCGGGAAGTGATGGTCTTCGCCGACTTCAACCCAATTCCGCTGGCGCTGCGCTTTACCCCTGGCCGTGCCGAGCCGATCCTGGGCGTGCGCATCAAACTGCAGCAATCGACCCCGGTCCGCGCCGCGGCACGGGACGCCAAGGGCGTCTGGCACGTCGGCGGCGCCTGGGTCAGCACCAGCGGCGGCGGTTGCACGCTGAACACCACCGCCGTCCGCACGCCGGAATGGGAACGCCGCCTGAACGAGACTGTCGGCCGCCTCTGGACTCGCGACAACGGCAGCACACGCTTCCGCTTCCGTGTCATCCACCCGATGGACACCGGCTTCGCCCCAGGGATTCCGGCCTTCTATCTGCAGGAATTGAAATTGGCCGATGCCGACGGCAGCCTGCTGATGCGCATCGAGCCCTTCGAGCCGGTCAGCGAAAACCCCGTGTTCACCCTCAACCTGAAACCCGGCAAGCATGACGCGGTCAGCGTCACCGGCCGCGACAACAACGGCAATCTGGTGGACGCGAAGGTGACTCAAGGGGTGGCCCAATGAAACTGCATACTCTGCTGCTCACGCTGTGCCTGGGCGTGATTTCCCTCGCCGCCCAAGCCGAACAAACCTACGACTATCACCTGCAGCCGCGCCAGATCGCCGCCGACACCTGGGTGCTCCAGGGGCGCAACGAGGAATTCTCGCTGAAGAACGGCGGCAACATCGTCAATACCGCCTTCATCGTCACCGGTGCCGGCGTGGTGGTGATCGACACCGGCCCCTCCCGCGAATATGGCGAGGAGATGGTCAAGGTCATCGCCAAGATCACTCAGGAGCCCATCGTCCGGGTGTTCAACACCCATCACCACCCGGACCACTTCCTCGGCAACCAGGCCTTCCCCCACGATTTGCTGGAAGCTCTGCCGGAGACCATCGCCTCCCTCGGCCGCGAGGGCAATGCGCTCACCGAGCGCATGTATCAGATGGCCGGCGACTGGATGAAAGGCACCGAACCGGTGATTCCTCAGTGGGAAGCCTCACCCGGGGATTTCACCGTCGGCCGCCACAAGTTTCGCCTGATGTCGCTGCACGGCCACACCGGCGCCGACATGGCCTTGCTTGACAGCGAGACCGGCGTGCTGTTCGCCGCCGACCTGGTGTTCAACGGTCGCGCCCCGACCACGCCCCACGCCCAGGTGGACGCCTGGCTGAAGAGCCTGGATCA
>DATDMT010000182.1:0-2326 GCA_036518635.1 Rhodocyclaceae bacterium
TCACCGCGGGCTTGTTTTCCACCACGTTGGCCGAGAGTTCCAGATCGCCCGTGGCGGCGTTGGCGAGATGCCCGGTGCGCAGATTCAGTTGCTCGATCCGTAGCGTGCTGCCCTTGGCCTCGTCGCTGAACGAGATGGCCGAGTTCACCAGGGCGATGCCGGCAATGTCGAACTGCCCCGGCGCCGCCTTCTCGCCTTTGGCTTCCGCGCCGGGTTTGACCGCGGCCTCCTTGCCCTTGCCGGCCAGGTCGTCGAAGTTGAAACTGCCGTCCTTGCGCTTGACCACCTGCGCCTTGAGCCCTTGCAGCTCGATGCGATTGACCACCAGTTGTTTCGACAGCAGCGGCATCAACTGCACCGAGACCCGGGCGCTCTCCATCGCGGCAAACTCGCCGCTGGCCTGGCGTTCGGAGAGGGCCACCTTTTCCAGGCGAACGCCGATATCGGGATAGAAGGACAGCCCCAGGTCGCCGTCGATGCGCAGTGTGCGCTGGTATTTCTGCTGCACGGCCGACTCCAGTTCCTGCTTCAACCAGGCCTTGTCGAAGCGGGCCAGGATCACCGCGGCCGCCACGGCCAACAGGATCAAAATCACGCCGACGACGATACCGACGATCTTCAGTGCTTTCATGCTGTTCCACCCGGGCTGTAGATACCGCCGACATTGTGCCGGTGATGCGGCGGCATGGGGTAACGACATGGGCAACCATCGCGGCAAGCCGGGCTGCACCGGCTTTCCAACGCATGCGTAGGACTACGCCAACCGTGCGGCATTGCATCATGGCTGGTAAAATCACGCGACGGCTTACGGCGCCAGACCACGGTCTGGCGTTTTTCATCGCGCTTCCCCTACGGCCCGCCCCTTGCGGCGCCCCGTCCGTTCCGATTCCCCGGTGATGGCCAAACCCGATGCACCTCATGCCAGGTGCGCGGCGCCCTATTCAGTTTCAGGAGAACAGCATGTCCGACAATCTGCGCGAAGCAGCCCTCGAATACCACGAGTACCCCAACCCGGGAAAAATCTCCGTGGTCCCCACCAAGGCGATGACCACCCAGCGCGATCTGGCGCTGGCCTACTCGCCGGGCGTCGCCGAGGCCTGCAACGCGATTGTCGAAAACCCGCTGATGGCCGGCCGCCTCACCTCCCGCGGCAACCTGGTGGCGGTGGTGACCAACGGCACCGCCGTGCTGGGCCTCGGCAACATCGGCCCGCTGGCCGGCAAGCCGGTGATGGAAGGCAAGGCCTGCCTGTTCAAGAAGTTCGCCGGCGTGGACGTGTTCGACATCGAGATCGACGAGACCGACCCGGATAAGCTGGTGGACATCATCGCCAGCCTGGAGCCCACCTTCGGCGGCATCAATCTGGAAGACATCAAGGCGCCGGAGTGCTTCTACATCGAGAAGAAACTGCGCGAGCGGATGAAGATTCCGGTCTTCCACGACGACCAGCATGGCACCGCCATCGTCGCCGCAGCCGCTATCGTCAATGGACTGGAATGCGTCGGCAAGAAAATCGGCGAAGTGCGCCTAGCCTGTTCCGGTGCCGGCGCCGCCGCCACCGCCTGCCTCAACCTGCTGGTCAGCCTGGGCCTGAATCCGGAGAACATCCTGGTCTGCGACAGCAAAGGCGTGATCCACCACGAGCGCACCGGCCTCGATGCCGACAAGGCGCGCTATCAGCGCACTACGGCAGCCCGCACCTTGGGCGACGCGGTAGACGGCGCAGACATCTTCCTCGGCCTCTCCGCCGGCGGCCTGTTGAAGCCGGAGATGGTGCTGAAAATGGCGCCCCACCCGATCATCCTGGCGATGGCCAACCCGACGCCGGAAATCATGCCCGAGGCCGCCCTCGCGGTGCGCCCCGACGCCATCGTCGGCACCGGCCGTTCGGACTATCCGAACCAGGTGAACAACGTGCTGTGCTTCCCCTTCATCTTCCGCGGCGCGCTGGATGTGGGCGCCACGACGATCACCGAAGAGATGAAGTTGGCGGCGGTGCACGCCATCGCCGAACTGGCCCACGCCGAAATTCCCGACGCGGTGGCCAGCGCCTACGGCAACCGTAAGCTGCGCTTCGGCCCGGAATATCTGATCCCGATGCCCTTCGATCCGCGCCTGATCGAGAAGGTCGCCCCGGCCGTCGCCAAGGCGGCGATGGAAAGCGGCGTGGCGACACGGCCGATCAAGGATTTCAATGTGTACCGCGACCAACTGGGCGCCTTCGTGCACCACTCCAGCACAGCCATGCGGACGATGTTCGGCCGTGCCAAGGCCGACCCGAAGCGGGTGATCTACAGCGCCGGTGAAGACGAGCGGGTGCTGCGCG
>DATDMT010000183.1:0-8931 GCA_036518635.1 Rhodocyclaceae bacterium
CATCAACAATACCAACCCGATCCTCAACGAGGACTCCCCCCAGAGAGCGGAGCTGACGCGGGCCGGCATCGAGCTGGCCTACGACGGCATGCGTATTTCCCTCTAACTATTGAAGACCGACGTCACCATGATTCGAGCCGACATTCTTGCTGAAACCGCCCCCGTCAACGACGGCCGCACCCCCTGGACCCGCGAGGAATTCGAAGCCCAGCTGCGCGAGAAGGGCAAGGTCTATCACATCTTCCATCCCTTCAACGTGATGCTGAACACCGGCAAGGCCACGCCGGAGCAGATCCGCTTCTGGGTCGCCAACCGCTTCTATTACCAGATCGCGATTCCGGTGAAGGACGCCGCGATCCTGGCCAACTGCCCCGACCGGGAAGTGCGCCGCGGCTGGATCCAGCGCATCCTCGACCACGACGGTTTCGACTACGGCGTGCCCGGCAGCAACGACCGGATGGTGGACGAGGGCGGCATCGAAGCCTGGATCCGTCTCGGCATCGCCACCGGCCTGACCCGCGAGGAAATCGTCGATCTGCGCCATGTGCTGCCCGCCGTGCGCTTCGCTGTGGACGCCTACATCAACTTCGCCCGCCGCTCCCCCTGGCAGGAGGCCGTCTGCTCCTCCCTGACCGAGCTCTTCGCCCCGGACATCCACAAGCAGCGCCTGGCCACCTGGCCCGAGCACTATCCCTGGATCGAATCCAACGGCCTGCAGTACTTCCGCAACCGCACCAGCCAGGCGCCGCGGGACGTGATCCAGGGCCTCAACATCACCCTCGACCACTTCAACACCCGCGCCCTGCAGGAACGCGCCCTGGAAATCCTCAAGTTCAAGCTGGACATCCTCTGGGTGATGAACGACGCCATGGGTCAGCACTACGGCATCAAGGCATGAGTGACGCGGAACTCAGCGTAAGCAGCCGCCCCCGCGTCGGGGGCGGTTTTCGCTTCCAGTGGGAGCCGGCCCAGGACTGCCACGTGCTGCTCTACCCGGAAGGCATGGTCAAGCTGAACCAGAGCGCTGGCGAAATCCTCAAGCGCTGCGATGGCCAGCGCACCGTGGAAGAAATCGTCGCCGACCTGGAACAGACCTTCGGCGCCAGCGGTCTGACGGATGACGTGCTGGCCTTTCTCGGCATGGCCAAACAACAGAAATGGGTGACCTGGTCATGAACGCTCCCGAAACCATCCCCGCGCCCGCCCAGGCCGAGCCCCACCGGGCCGACCTGAACCCGCCCCTGTGGCTGCTGGCGGAACTGACCTACCGCTGCCCGCTGCACTGCGTGTTCTGCTACAACCCGGTGGACTTCGCCCGCCACCAGGACGAGTTGTCCACCGACGACTGGCTCCGTGTGCTGCGCGAAGGCCGCGCCATGGGCGCCGTCCAGTGCGGCTTCTCCGGCGGCGAACCGTTGCTGCGCGACGACCTCGAAGTCCTCGTCGCCGAGGCGCGCCAACTGGGTTATTACACCAACCTGATCACCTCCGGCGTCGGCCTCACCGAGACCCGCGCCGCCGCCCTGAAGGCCGCCGGGCTGGACCACATCCAGCTCTCCTTCCAGGATTCGACCCGGGAGATCAACGATTTCCTGACCCACACCAAGACCTTCGGCCTCAAGCAGAACGTGGCCAAGATCATCGAAACCAACGGCTGGCCGATGGTGATGAACGTGGTGATCCACCGCCTCAACATCGAGCACATCGGCCGCATCATCGAGATGGCCGCCGACCTGGGCGCCGAGTACCTGGAGCTGGCCAACACCCAGTACTACTCCTGGGCTCACGTGAACCGCGACCAATTGCTGCCGACCCGGGAACAACTGATCCGCGCCGAGGCCGAGACCGACCGCTGGCGCGAGAAGCTGGGCGACAAGATGCGCATCTTCTTCGTCAGCCCGGACTATCACGAGGCGCGGCCGAAGAAATGCATGAACGGCTGGGGCAACGTCTTCCTAACGATCACCCCCGACGGCACGGCCCTGCCCTGCCACACGGCGCGGATGCTGCCGGGGCTCTCCTTCCCGAATGTGAAGGACATGGGCCTGAAGGAAATCTGGTTCGATTCGGAAGGCTTCAACCACTACCGCGGCACCGGCTGGATGAAGGAGCCCTGCTCCAGTTGCGAGGACAAGGAAAAGGATCTCGGCGGCTGCCGCTGCCAGGCCTTCCTGCTGGCCAATGATCCCGACGTGGCGGACCCGGTCTGCCCGAAGAGCCCCCATCACCACATCGTCCAGCAGATCGTCGATGCGGCGGACACTCGTGCCGCCAGCGGCGAGGATGCGGCACGGCCCTGGCCCATCGGCCAGAACGTGCAACCGCTGATCTATCGCGGGCCGAAGGAATCCCTGGACCTGGCGTCCAAGGGCAAAGTCTAAGTAGGCTTACATGGCCGGCCCCTGCGGGGCCGGCCGCCTAGCGCTGGATCAGCGCAGGCCCAGCACGTCCTGCATGTCGAACAGGCCGCTCTGCTTGCCGCGCATGAAACGGGCGGCCCGCAGGGAACCCAGGGCATAGGACATCCGGCTGGCGGACTTGTGGGTGATTTCGATGCGCTCACCGGTGCCGGCGAAGAGCACCGTGTGGTCGCCGACGATATCGCCGCCGCGGACCGTGGCGAAACCGATCTGGCTCGCCGGGCGCTCGCCGGTATGGCCCTCGCGGCCATAGACCGCGCATTCGTCCAGGCTGCGGCCCAGGGCCGAGGCGACGATCTCGCCCATCCGCAGTGCGGTGCCGGAAGGCGCATCCACCTTGTGCCGGTGATGGGCCTCGATCACCTCGATGTCGTAGCCTTCATTGAGGATACGGGCGGCCACATCCAGCAGCTTGAACACCGCATTGACGCCCACCGCCATGTTCGGCGCGAAGACGATGGGCAGCTTCTTCGATGCCGCCTCGATCACCGCCTTCTGCTCGGCATTGAAGCCGGTGGTGCCGATCACCAGATGCACGCCGTGGCGTTGGCAAATCTCCAGATGGGCCAGGGTGCCTTCCGGGCGGGTGAAGTCGATCAGGCAGTCGGCGCCCTTAAGTGCAGCCTCCACATCGCTGCTGACCTTGACGCCGCAGGGGGCGCCGACCAGCTCGCCGGCATCGCGGCCGATGAACGGGGAACCGGGCTGGTCCAGGGCGGCCACCAGTTCGGCGTCCTCGGCCTGCAGCACGGCTTCGATCAGGGTACGGCCCATACGGCCGGAACTGCCGACGATGGCAAAGCGGATCTTGCTCATAAACACTCCTGGGAATTCGGGTGGCCGCCGGAGCGGCCGGATTGCGTCGCTAGGCTCAGTTGGCGGCCGGTTTAGCCTGGCCGTCAGCCGGTGCGGCGCCGAGATCGATCTCGCGGGCCACCGGGGCGGCGGGAGCCGTCGGCGCAGCGGTGGAGGGAATCACGTCACCGCTGACCCGGGCCAGTTTGCCGTCCACGAAGAACACCGTCAGGCGACGCGACTGCACCTCGCCGTGGCCGGGCGTCAGCCGATAGACATAGTCCCAACGATCGGCATGGAAAATATCGCTGACCAGGGGCGTGCCGAGGATGAAACGCACCTGCTCGCGGGTCTGGCCCGGCTTCAACTGGGCGACCATTTCCTGGGACACGAAATTCCCCTGGCGCACATCGATGCGGTAGGGCGTGATGTAGTCGGTGATCTTGGTCTCGGGAACGCTGGAACAAGCCGCCAGCAGCGGGAGCAGGATCAGGGAAAGGCGCCGCGTAAGGAGCATGGGGAATGGGTCGTGTGATATTCGCGAACAGCGGAAAACTATATCATAGAGGGTCCAGCCTTCCGGCATTCCACCATGAGCATCAACGCCGACAACCTGAAGAGTACCGGCCTCAAGGCCACCTACCCGCGCCTGCGCATCCTCGAACTGTTCCAAAAGTCCGACGATCGGCACATGACGGCGGAAGACGTCTACAAGCACCTGCTGGCCGAGGGCATGGATATCGGCCTGGCGACGGTTTATCGGGTGCTGACCCAGTTCGAGCAGGCGGGCATCGTCGAACGGCACTTCTTCGAGTCCGGCAAAGCCGTCTTCGAACTCAACGAAGGCAAGCACCACGACCATCTGGTCTGCCTGCAGTGCGGCAAGGTGGAAGAGTTCTACGACCCGGAAATCGAGCGCCTGCAGAACGAGATCGCCAAGGCCCGGGGCTTCCAGGTCCGCGACCACGCCCTCTACCTGTACGCCGACTGCACCAAGAAGAACTGCGCCAACCAGCACGCCTGCCCAATGAAGGGCGAATGCCGGCACCTGGACAAATTCGGCAACTGCCCGCCGGATTGCCCCGAAGTGAAAGTCAATCAGCGCTGAGGCGCCCGGATGCGGGCTAGCCTCGGCCGTTCAGCAACGGACTCGATATGACCTACGCACGCAACGTCGGCATCAGCGCCTCCGAAGACCGCATCGAGAAGCTGATTGCCGAACGGCTCCAAGCCGGCGCCGACAAGGCCGAAATCGATGCCCGCATCTGGGATCTGTTCGGCGAGGACTGGGCCGTGATGTTCACCGACCTGGCCGGGTTTTCCAGCGGGGCCGCCTCCTTCGGCATCATCCACTTCCTGCAGATCATCTACGAATCGCAGCGCATCCTGATCCCCTGCATCGACCGCCACGACGGCATCCTGCTGAAGATCGAAGGCGACAGCATGCTGGTGATCTTCCGCAACGTCGCCAAGGCCATCGAGTGCGCCATCGCCATGCAGGCCACCTGCCAGGATTACAGCGCGTCGCGGGATGCCGCCGAGCAGATCAGGCTCTGCGTCGGCCTCGGCTTTGGCCGCGTGCTGCGCATCGGCGACCGGGACGTATTCGGCTGCGAGGTCAATGCCGCCGCGAAGCTCGGCGAGGACACGGCACAAGCCCATGAAATCCTCGTCACCGATGCCGTGCGCCAGGCCGCAACGGCGCATTCCTTCAGCCCCATCGATTACGTTCCGCCCGGCGCGCAAGCCGCCTTCCAACTGCTGTACGAATCCTAGACGGCCCGATTACGATCGAGCCATGGCGGACGGATTGACCAATACCCGCATCGCCGCGCTGATAGGCGACGCGGCGCAGGCCAGGATTCTTGCGGCATTGATGACAGGCCAAGCTTTGACTGCGGCAGAGCTGGCGAAAGTCGCGGGTATCGCTCGGCAGGCCGTGGACGCGCACCTCGCCACGCTACTCGACGCACGGCTGCTCGCCGTCGAGGACCAGGGGCGGCATCGCTACTTCAGGTTGGTGGATGCCAACGTCGCGCGGCAATTCGAAAGTCTGACAGGCGTGGCCTATCGGGCTGGCACGGCGGGGCTGCGCGCCGGCCCACGGGAGCCGGCCTTGCGCCATGCACGCACATGCTACGACCACCTCGCGGGCGACCTCGGCGTGCTGGTCTTCGATGGCCTCGAAGCGCGCGATTGCCTGCATTCCGGCACGGGCGAACTCAAGCTCACCGAGCGCGGGCGATCCTTCTTCGCGGATTTCGGCATCGACGTCGAGGTGCTCGGCCGCCGGCCACCCTGTCGTGCCTGCCTGGACTGGAGCGTGCGCCGCCATCATCTCGGCGGCCCAGCGGGCGCCGCCCTGTTGCAACGTGTCCTGGAACTCGGCTGGGCGCGGCGAGCGGCAGGCTCCCGCGTCATCGACTTCTCGCCGTCGGGCGAACGGGCGCTGCTGGATCGCTTCGGTACGCAGAGGAACGTGGCCCCAGCGTAGCGCCCGGTGCCCCAGTGCTATTGCGCCAGCATCTCCCTGGCATGCTCCCGGGTGGTGTCGGTGATCTTCACCCCGCCCAGCATCCGGGCGATTTCCTCCACCCGTCCGCCGTCATCCAGGGCCGAGACCCGGCTCAGGGTCAGGCCGTCTCGGGTTTCCTTGGCGATGGACCATTGCCAGTGGGCCCGGGAGGCCACCTGGGGCAGGTGGGTGACGCACAGCACCTGGCGGCTGTCGCCCAACTGGCGCAGCAGGCGGCCGACGATCTCGGCGACGCCACCGCCGATGCCCACGTCCACCTCGTCGAAGATCAGGGTCGGCACTTCGCCGGACTGGCTGGCGATCACCTGGATCGCCAAGCCGATACGTGACAGCTCGCCCCCAGAGACCACCTTGGCGAGGGCGCGCGGCGGCTGGCCGGCATTGGCCGAGACGCGGAACTCGACACTCTCCAGGCCGTAGCTGGCACCCTCCTCCAGCGGCAGCAGGGCGATCTCGAAACGGCCGCCGGCCATGGCCAGTTGCTGCATCGCTTCGGTCACCTGGGCCGCCAGGGTTTCGGCAGTCTTGGCGCGGGCCTTGGACAGTTGCTTGGCCTTCTTTTCGAAAACGGCGCGGGCCTTGGCCTCTGCCTCGGCCAAAGCCGCCGGATCGGCAGTCAGGCGCAATTCCTCCAGCCGCGCGGACTGTTGCGCCAGCAGTTCGGGCAGGTCCTCCGGCGCCAGACGATGCTTGCGCGCCAGGCCGGTCACCGCCTGCAGACGCGCCTCCAGTTCGGCCAGGCGCTGTGGGTCCAGCTCCAGGCGCTGGCGATAGCGCGACAGTTCATGGGCCGTCTCGGAGAGCTGAATCCGGGCGCCGTCGATCAGTTCCACTGGTTCCTTCAGCGCCGGGTCCACGTCCACCAAATCCCGCAGTTTGGCCAGCACCCGGTCGATCAGGCCGCTGGCCGAGAGTTCGCCGGCATCCAGGCCTTCGACGGCCGCATCGGCACCCTCGATCAGGCTGGCGGCGTGGGACAGGCGCATGTGCTCGCGGTTGTCCTCTTCCCACTGGGCCGGCTCGAAGGCCAGGGTTTCCAGTTCCTTGACCTGCCACTCCAGCATCTCGCGCTCGCGGCTGCCGGCTTCGGCATCGCGCTCGGCATGATCCAGGGCCTCGCGCATGCGCTTCCAGGCACGATGGGCCTCCGCCACCTCCCGAGCCAGGGGCGCCTGGCCGGCGTGGGCATCGAGCAGTTGGCGCTGGGCATCGGCCCGCATCAACGACTGATGGGCGTGCTGGCCGTGGATGTCGGCCAGCCATTCGGCCGCCGTCTTCAACTGGGCCAGGGTTGCCGAGGCGCCGTTGATGTAGGCGCGGGAACGGCCGGTGGCATCGATCACCCGCCGCAGCAGGCAGACGCCGTCTTCCACTTCGAAATCGTTGTCCCGCAACCACGCGTTCAGCGGGCTGCCCTCAGCCAGGGCGAATTCGGCGCAGACCTCGGCCTTCTCGCGTCCGGCGCGGACCACACCACCATCGCCGCGCTCACCCAAGGCCAGCGACAGGGCGTCGATCAGGATCGACTTGCCGGCGCCGGTCTCGCCGGTGAGGGCGCCGAAGCCCCCGGCGAAATCCAGTTCCAGGGCATCGACGATGACGAAATCGCGGATCAGCAGGCGGCGCAGCATGGGTCTGGGCAGAGGTCAGGCACGCTTCGGCGTGGCGCTCCAGTGCAGCTTCTCGCGCAGCATGGCGAAGTAGCTGTAGCCGGGCGGATGGAGAAAGGTCACGTGTTCGGCGGCGCGGCGGATGCTGATGCGGTCGCCCGCCACCAGTTCCAGCCGGTCCTGACCGTCGATGTGCAGCACGCCGTCATGGGGCTGCAGCAGAATCAGTTCGATATGGGCGTCGGCGCTGAGGGTGATCGGCCGGTAGGAGAGACCATGGGGACACAGCGGCACCACGGCAATGCCGACCACGCCCGGGTGCAGGATCGGGCCGTTGGCGGCCATCGCGTAGGCGGTGGAGCCGGTCGGCGTCGCCACGCACATGCCGTCGGCGCGCAGCACGTAGATGAACTCGCCGTCCACCCGCAGTTCGAATTCGATCATCCGCCCCACTTCGCCCTTGGACAGCACCACGTCGTTGAGCGACAGATGGACGCCCAGCGGCTCGCCCTGGCGCAGCACCTGGGCCTCCAGCAGAAAACGGTCTTCGCGGGTGAAGCAGCCGGCCAGCAGGTCCTTCATGCTGGTCAGCACGGTATCGCGGGAAACATCGGTCATGAAGCCGAGCCGCCCCTGATTCACCCCCACCAGGGGCACGCCGTAGGGCGCCAATTGGCGCGCCGCGTTGAGCAGGGTGCCATCGCCGCCCACCACCACTGCCACATCGGCTTCCATGCCGATGCTGGCGTAGGAAGCCGGCGGGAAACCCGGGCGATCGACGAAGGCGGCGGTGCCTTCCTCCACCAGCACCCGCACGGACTGCTTGCGCAGGAATTCCGCCAGCTCGCCGAGGGACTCCGCCACCTCGGGGCTACGGTATTTGCCAACCAGGGCGACGGTGCGGATTTGGAGCGGGCTTGCTTCGGTCATGGCGCGATTTAACCACATCGGCCGCGGCCTTCGAGCCAGGCCAGGGCCGCCAAGCCTGCGGCACGGCCACTGGCGAAGCAGGCAGTGAGCAGATAACCGCCGGTAGGGGCTTCCCAATCGAGCATCTCGCCGGCGCAGAACACCCCGGGCTGGCTTTTTAGCATCAGCCCCCCGTCCAGCGCAGAGAAGCAGACACCGCCGGCGGTGCTAATCGCCTCGTCGATGGGGCGTGTCGCCAGCAGGCGCAGCGGAAAGCCCTTGATCGCCGCCGCCAGACGCGACGGGTCGTCGAGTTCCGCCGCAGAAAATGCTTCGCGCAGCAGCGCCGCCTTCACTCCGGTCAAGCCGGCGCGACGGCGCAGATGATTCGACAGCGAATCCCGCCCCCGCGGCCGCGCCAGATCGTCCGTCAAACGTGCCAAATCCTTGCCCGGCGCCAGATCGAGTTCCAGCAGCGCGCTGCCACTGCGCTCGATCTCGTCGCGCAGCGCTGCCGCCAGGGCATAGATCAAGCTGCCCTCGACGCCCGCCTGGCTGATGACGAATTCCCCCAGGCGCCAGTCGGCGCTACCGCCGCAACGGGCCGCCACCGACGTCATCGGCTCGCCGGCAAAGCGGCTGCGGAAGTGCTCGCTCCAGG
>DATDMT010000184.1:0-2947 GCA_036518635.1 Rhodocyclaceae bacterium
CAGGCCGTGACCAACGCCAAGAACACCCTGTACGCGGTGAAGCGCCTGATCGGCCGCCGCTTCGAAGAGAAGGAAGTGCAGAAGGACATCGACCTGATGCCCTTCGCCATCGTCAAGGCCGACAACGGCGACGCCTGGGTGTCCGTGCGCGACAAGAAGATGGCGCCGCCCCAGGTTTCCGCCGAAGTGCTGAAGAAGATGAAAAAGACCGCCGAAGACTACCTCGGCGAAGAAGTCACCGAGGCCGTGATCACCGTGCCCGCCTACTTCAACGACAGCCAGCGCCAGGCCACCAAGGACGCCGGCCGCATCGCCGGCCTGGAAGTCAAGCGCATCATCAACGAACCCACCGCCGCGGCCATCTCCTTCGGCCTCGACAAGCAGGAAGGCGACCGCAAGATCGCCGTCTATGACCTGGGCGGCGGCACCTTCGACATCTCCATCATCGACATCGCCGAAATCGACGGCGAACACCAGTTCGAAGTGCTGTCCACCAACGGCGACACCTTCCTCGGCGGCGAAGACTTCGACCAGCGCCTGATCGACTACATCATCGACGAATTCAAGAAGGACCAGGGCGTGAACCTGAAGCAGGACGTGCTGGCCCTGCAGCGCCTGAAGGAAGCCGCCGAAAAGGCCAAGATCGAGCTGTCCTCCGGCATGCAGACCGAAGTCAATCTGCCCTACATCACCGCCGACGCCACCGGCCCTAAGCATCTGGCCCTGAAGATCACCCGCGCCAAGTTCGAATCCCTGGTGGAAGAACTGGTGGCCCGCACCATCGAGCCCTGCCGCCTGGCGATCAAGGATGCCGGCGTCAAAGTCAGCGATATTGCCGACGTGATCCTGGTGGGCGGCATGACCCGGATGCCCAAGGTGCAGGAGAAGGTCAAGGAGTTCTTCGGCAAGGAACCCCGCAAGGACGTGAACCCGGACGAAGCCGTGGCCATCGGTGCCTCGATCCAGGGCGGCGTGCTGCAGGGTGAAGTCAAGGACGTGCTGCTGCTGGACGTCACCCCCCTGTCCCTGGGCATCGAAACCCTGGGCGGCGTGATGACCAAGCTGATCACCAAGAACACCACCATCCCGACCAAACAGAGCCAGGTGTTCTCCACCGCCGACGATAATCAGAACGCGGTGACCATCCATGTGCTGCAGGGCGAGCGGGAAATGTCCTCGGGCAACAAGAGCCTGGGCCAGTTCAACCTGTCCGACAT
This sequence comes from Rhodocyclaceae bacterium, assembly GCA_036518635.1. Lineage (GTDB taxonomy): Bacteria > Pseudomonadota > Gammaproteobacteria > Burkholderiales > Rhodocyclaceae > AWTP1-18. The sequence continues at coordinate 1,218 of DATDMT010000184.1, forward strand.
CCCGCCGGCCCCCCGCGGCATGCCGCAGATCGAGGTGACCTTCGACATCGACGCCAACGGCATCCTCCACGTCTCGGCCAAGGACAAGGCCACCGGCAAGGAAAACAAGATCACCATCAAGGCTAACTCCGGCTTGAGCGAGGATGAAATCCAGCGCATGGTGAAGGACGCCGAAGCCCACGCCGAGGAAGACAAGAAGGCCCACGAGCTGGTGGATGCGCGCAACCAGTGCGACGCCATGGTCCATTCGGTGAAGAAGGCCCTGGCCGAACACGGCGACAAGATCGAGGCTGCCGAGAAGGAAAAGATCGAAGCCGCCATCAAGGACGCCGAGGAAGCCATCAAGAGCGGCGACAAGGCCGCCCTCGAAGCCAAGACCGAAGCCCTGGCCCAGACCAGCCAGAAACTCGGCGAGAAGATTTACGCCGATGCCCAGGCCGCCTCCGGCGCCGCCGGTGCAGCCGAAGGCGGTGCCGCCCATGGCGGCGAAGCCAAGAAGGACGAAGGCGACGTGGTGGATGCCGAGTTCACCGAAGTGAAGGAAAAGAAGGCATAAATCGGACGCTTTAAACAGCGCCGGTTTATGTGGCCGAGTTGAAGCGGACGCGCTGCGCCGCTTGACTCGGCCTTTGCACTACAACGGATAGCGAACCAAACATGGCTAAACGCGACTTTTACGAAATCCTCGGGGTCAATCGCGACGCCTCCGACGATGAAATCAAGAAGGCCTACCGCAAGCTGGCCATGAAATACCATCCGGACCGCAATCCGGACAATCCCAAGGCTGAAGACCAGTTCAAGGAGGCCAAGGAGGCCTACGAGATTCTCTCCGACGGCCAGAAGCGGGCGGCCTACGACCAATACGGCCACGCCGGGGTCGACCCCTCGATGGGCGGCGGTGCCGGTGGTGCCGGCATGGGCGGTTTCGCCGATGCCTTCTCCGACATCTTCGGCGACATCTTCGGCGGTGCCCGCGGCGGTGGCGGTGGTCGCTCCAACGTCTATCGCGGCGCCGACCTGCGCTACAACCTGGAAGTGTCCCTGGAAGACGCCGCCCGCGGCTCCGAAACCCGCATCCGCATTCCCACCATGGAGGAGTGCGAACCCTGCAGCGGCACCGGCGCCAAGAAGGGCACCGAGGCCAAGACCTGCCCCACCTGTGGCGGCCACGGCCAAGTGCGAATGCAGCAGGGCTTTTTCTCGATCCAGCAGACCTGCCCCAAGTGCCACGGCACCGGCCGCTACATTCCCACCCCCTGCCCTAGCTGCCACGGCGCCGGCCGGGTAAAGACCCACAAGACGCTGTCGGTAAAGATTCCCTCGGGTATCGACGAGGGCGATCGCATCCGCCTCAGCAGCGAGGGCGAACCCGGCATCAACGGCGGCCCGGCGGGCGATCTCTACGTTCAGATTCACCTCAAGGAACACGCCGTGTTCCAGCGCGACCACGACGACCTGCACTGCGAGATGCCGATCAGCTTCACCACCGCGGCCCTCGGCGGCGAGATCGAAATCCCCACCCTGGACGGCGTGGCGCGGATCAAGATTCCCGCAGAAACCCAGTCCGGCAAGGTGTTCCGCCTGCGTGGCAAGGGCATCAAGGGCATCCGCTCTATCGGCCACGGCGACCTGCTGTGCCATGTGGTGCTGGAGACCCCGGTCAACCTCACCGACCGGCAGAAGGAACTGCTGCGGGAATTCGAATCGATCAGCCAAGGCGATGTGGAAAA
>DATDMT010000185.1:0-13072 GCA_036518635.1 Rhodocyclaceae bacterium
CGGTCGCCGTCGCCGGCCTGATAGGCATACGGCAACTGGCCGGCTATCACGACAACGACTATTCGGTGGAAATGATCGCCGGCCTGACCGACTGGCTGACCGCGATGACCGCGCTGTGGGCCATCGGCCTGCTGGGCGCCCTGGCCCTGGTGCACAAACGTTGCAACATGGCGGCGCTGACGCTGCTGGCACTGCTCAGTTTCGTCGCCGACCTCGGCGTCCTGCGCGGCCACGACGCCCTGGCGCCGTTCAATTCGGCGCGCGACATCGCCAGCAAGGTGCGCCCCCTGCTGACGCCGGGCGTGCCGGTCTACAGCGTGAACGGCTACGAACAAACCATCCCCTTCTACCTGAAACACACCATGACCCTGGTGAACTACCATGACGAAATGGAGTTTGGCCTGAAGCAGGAACCGCAGAAATGGATCCCCACCGTGCCCGAGTTCAAGCGGCGCTGGGCGGCAGACCGTGACGCCTTCGCCGCCATGTCTTTGAGCAACTACGACTCCCTCAAAGCCGAGGGCCTGCCGATGGTCGAGCTGGCCCGCGACAAACGCAACGTGATCGTGCGCAAGCCTCTGGCCCCCTGACCTTATGACCCCCATCGCCTTCGCCCTGGTTCTCACCGGCGTGCTGCTGAATGCCGCCGCCCAATTGCTGCTCAAGGCCGGTACCAATGCCGTCGGCCATTTCGAGTTCCACCTGGAAAACGTCATCCCGGTCGGCATGAAGATCGCCTTCCAGCCCTTCATCATGGGCGGCATGGCCTGTTACGCGATCAGCCTGGTGATCTGGATCATGGCCCTGTCGCGGACGCCGGTCAGCATCGCCTACCCAATGCTGTCCATTGGCTACGTGGTGAATGCCGCCGTCGCCCACTACTGGTTCGGCGAGGCCCTGGCGGTGCAGAAGCTAATCGGCATCGGCTTCATCATCGTCGGCGTGGTGATGGTGGCCAAGTCATGAGCGGCCTGCCCTTCCTGAACTTCACCCGCCCGTCCATCGACGAGGAGACTATCGCCGCCGTCGCCGACGTGCTGCGCTCCGGCTGGATCACCAGCGGGCCCAAGGTGCAGGCCTTCGAGGCCGCCCTCTCGGCGATTTGCGGCGGGCGCACGGTGAAGGCCTTCAACTCTGGCACCGCCACCCTGGAAGTGGCCCTGCGCCTGGCCGGCGTCAAACCCGGCGACGAGGTGATCACCACGCCGCTGACCTGGGTCGCCACCGCCAACGTGATCCTCGAAGTCGGCGCCACGCCGGTGCTGGTGGATATCGACCCGGCCACCCGCAACATCGACCTGAACCTGCTCGAAGCCGCCATCACGGCCAAGACCAAGGCCATCATCCCGGTGGACCTGGCCGGCCTGCCAGTGGATCGGGACCGGCTCTACGCCATCGCCGGCGCCCACAAATTGCGCGTCGTCGAAGACGCCGCCCAGTCCTTCGGCGCCAACTGGCGCGGCCAGGCGATTGGCAGCACGGGGGACTTCGTCTCCTTCAGCTTCCACGCCAACAAGAACCTCACCACCTGCGAAGGCGGCGCCCTGGTGCTGCCGGCCGACGTCGATCCGGCGCTGTGCGAACGCTACCGCCTGCAGGGCGTCAAGCGCAGCCCCGATGGCGGTATGGACGTAGACGTACTGGGCGGTAAGTGGAACCTGACCGACGTCGCCGCCGCCGTCGGCCTCGGCCAGTTGAAGCACCTCGAAGCCTTCACCGCCCGCCGCCGCGAACTGGCCCGGGCCTACTTCGCCAAACTCGACCCGAAATTGGGTTTGGAGCTGCCCCCGGCCGATTTTGAGCAAAGTAACTGGCACATGTTCCAGCCCCTGCTGCCACGGAACGAAAATAAGGGCACCGACCGCGGCGCCTTCCTCGCGGCGATGAAGGAACATGGCATCGGCGTCGGCGTGCACTACCCCCCGCTGCACCTGTTCAGCCTCTACCGCCAGCTCGGCTTCCAGCCCGGCCAGTTCCCCCACGCCGAGGACGTCGGCGCCCGCACTGTGACCCTGCCGCTGTTCCCGGCCATGGCCGACGGCGATGTGGATCGAGTCTGCGTAGCCCTGCAAGCGGTGTTGCAATCCTGAAGCCCAGCACCTACCATATGGTCATCTGAATGACCAACTGCCTGCCATGACCACCTGCACCGTTGCCGAAGCCAAGGCCCATCTGAGCGAATTGCTGGCCCGCGTCGAACAAGGCGAGGAGTTGATCATCACCCGTCGCGGCCAACCCGTGGCCAGCTTGCAAGCCATTCGCCCGGCCAAGCGCAGTCCCGACTGGCAGACTATCCGCAGCCTGCGCGAATCCCTCGCCGCCGACAACGCAACGCCCGCCGTTGAGCTGGTGCGCGAAGTCCGCGAATCCCGCTACTGATGCTGTATCTGGACACATCGGTGGTGCTCACTCTGTTTGTCGCGGAAAGCACCTCGGCACCAGTGGAGGAATGGCTGTCCAAGCGACGGCAGCCTCTGGCCTTCAGCGACTGGGGGCTGACCGAATGCGCCTCGGCCCTCGGCATCAAGCAACGCCGCGGCGAAATCAGCCTCGATCAAACTCAACGCCTGTGGCAGGCAGTGCAGTCCTTCGCCAACGAAGTCTGCGAACTGATTAGCTGTGGCCCGCAGCACCAAAGCGAAGCTCAGCGCTGGCTGGGCCGTTTCGACCTGTCGCTGCGTGCCGGCGACGCCCTGCATCTGGCCATCGCCCGCCAAGCGCAAGCGACGCTGGTCAGCTACGACAAGCCGCTGCTGCTTGCTGCCCAAGCCTGCGGCGGCAAGTTCCGCAATCCCCTCGACGACTAAGCTTCGACGATTGACCTGCCAACCATGACCACACCCGAAATCTCCGTCGTCATCCCCGTCTACAACGAAGAAGCCGGCCTCACGGCCCTGTTCGACCGGCTGTTCCCGGCCATGGACAAGCTCGGCGCGCCCTACGAGGTGATCTTCGTCAACGACGGCAGCCGCGACCGCTCCGCCGCCATTCTGCGCGAGCAGTTCGAGCGCCGCCCCGACGTGACCCGCGCCGTGCTGCTGGCGGTCAACGCCGGCCAGCACATGGCGATCATGGCCGGCTTCGAACATGCCCGCGGCGAGATCATCCTTACTCTGGACGCCGACCTGCAGAACCCGCCGGAAGAAATCCACAAGCTGGTGGACAAGATGCGCGAAGGCTACGACTACGTCGGCAGCATCCGCCGCAAGCGCCAAGACAACCTGTTCCGCACCTACGCCTCGAAGGCGATGAACCGCCTGCGCGAAAAAATCACCCGGATCAAGATCACCGACCAGGGAAATATGCTGCGCGCATACTCGCGCAAGGTGGTGAATGCGATCAACGCCTGCAAGGAAGTCAGCACCTTCATCCCGGCCCTGGCCTACACCTTCGCCCGCCAGCCGACCGAAGTGGTGGTGGAGCACGAGGAGCGCTCCGCCGGCGAATCGAAGTACTCGCTGTACAGCCTGATCCGCCTCAACTTCGACTTGATGACCGGCTTCTCGCTGGTGCCGTTGCAATGGTTCTCCATGCTCGGCATCGTCGTCTCCATCGGCTCGGCGGCCCTGTTCCTGCTGCTGATCCTGCGCCGCATCTTCCTCGGCCCGGAAGCCGAGGGCCTGTTCACCCTGTTCGCCCTGGTCTTCTTCCTGATCGGCCTGACCTTGTTCGGCATCGGCCTGCTCGGCGAATACGTCGGCCGTGTCTATCTGCAGGTACGCCACCGCCCGCGCTACCTGGTCGAAGCCGTGCTGGAAAAATCCGAATGAGCCAAGCCCGCGCCGTCGTCTTCGCCTATCACAACGTCGGCGCCCGCTGCCTGCGGGTGCTGCTGGCCCACGGCGTGGACGTGGCCCTGGTGGTGACCCACCAGGACAACCCCAACGAGAACATCTGGTTCGAGTGCGTCGCCGACGTGGCCCGCGACTACGGCATCCCGACCATCACGCCGGAAGACCCGAACCTGCCGGAGGTGGTCGAAGGCATCGCCGAACTGGCGCCGGACTTCTTCTTCTCCTTCTACTACCGGCTGATGCTGAAGCCCGCGCTGCTGGCGATCCCTCCTCGCGGCGGCTACAACATGCACGGCTCGCTGCTGCCCAAATACCGCGGCCGGGTGCCGGTGAATTGGGCGGTAATCCATGGCGAGCGGGAAACCGGCGCCACCCTGCACCGCATGGTCGAGAAGCCCGATGCGGGCGAGATCGTCGCCCAGCAGGGCGTGCCGATCCTGCCCGACGACACCGCCGGCGAAGTCTTCAACAAAGTCACCCTGGCCGCCGAAATGGCCCTCGACCGGGTGCTGCCGGCGCTGCTGGCCGGCGCCGCGCCCCACGTGATGCCCGACCTGAAGCAGGGCGGCTACTTTGGCGGCCGCAAGGCCGAAGACGGCCGCATCGACTGGACCCGCCCGGCCTGCGAAGTGCACAACCTGGTCCGCGCCGTCGCCCCGCCCTACCCCGGCGCCTTCACCGATACGCCCGGCGGCCGACTACTGATCCTGCGCACCTTGCTGGCCCCCCAGCGCAACGCGCAATACCCGGTGCCCACCCTGTACCGCGAAGGCGATGCCGTCTTCGCCGACTGCGCGGATGGCCGCGTACTGCGCGTGCTGGCCTGGGACGGGAATTGGAATGGTCAAGCGCTCCCCCTGAGCTAAGACTGCCCGCCCGGCTCAAGGCGCGAGCCGCCCCCGAATGACCTGAGCGGAAGCCATTCCAACGGAATTTCACGCAAATTAATTGCTGCAGTGCAATAATTAGATATCCCTGAGGCCTGCGGCAGCGTCCGCCAGGATTCACGCACCGATTTCCATCATTTCCCGAGGTTTCGCCATGCTTTCCCACCTGAAAATCCGCAACAAACTTTGGATATTGATCGCCTGCGCCCTCGCTCTGCTGGTGGTGGAGGCCGTCTATGCACTTGCCATGGAACGCAATGCCATGATGCAGGCGCGGCGCCAGAAGACCTACAACACCATCGAACTGGCCTATTCCATCGTCGACAACTTCGGCAAGCAGGCCGCCGCCGGCACCATGGATCAAGCCGCGGCCCAGGAAGCGGCGAAGGCCGCCGTCAGCGCCATGCGCTATGACGGCGACAACTACTTCTCGATCTACGACCTGCAGTACAAGATGGTCAAACATCCGATCAAGCCGGAGCTGAACGGCAAGGACCTGTCCGAGCTGAAGGACGTCAAGGGCGTCAAGATCGTGGTCGAGGTGGTCGAGGCGGCGAAGCGCGGCAAGGGCGAGTTCGTCGACTACTACTGGCCCAAGGGCAAGGATGGTCCGGCCCTGCTGAAGGTGGCGACCGGCAAGCTCTACGAGCCCTGGGGCTGGGTGCTGTCCTCCGGCATCTACGTAGACGACGTCGACACCGAATTCCGCCAGCAAGCCCTGATCATCGGCGGCGGCGTGGGTCTTGGCATGCTGCTGCTGATCGGCGTTTCCCTGGTGGTCGCCCGCAGCGTGGTGGACCCGGTGGATGCCCTGCGTGCCCAGATGGCGCACATCGCCGCCAGTGGCGACCTCTCTGCCGCCATCCATATCCGCGACCACGGCGAAATCGGCCAGATGGGTGCGACCTTTGCCTCGCTGATCGCGCGCTTCCGCCAGATCATTCAGGACGTCTCGCGCAATGCCGCCGAAGTTGCCAGCGCCAGCGCCGGCATGGCCGACAGCGTGCGCCGCATCAGCCAGGCCAGTTCCGTGCAAAAAGAATCGGCCCTCTCCAGCGCCACCGCAGTGGAACAGATCAGCACCAGCCTGAACCAGGTCGGCGACAGCGTCGACCAGGCCGTCGAGCGCGCCAACGCCGTGCAGCAACTGACCCGCGAAGGCCGCGACGTGGTGCAACAGGCCGTCGGCGAGATGAACACCATCCTCACCTCGGTGGGCGCCTCGGCCCAATCGGTGGTAGCCCTGGGCGAAGCCTCCCACAAGATCTCGGCCATCGTCGCCACCATCCGCGAAATCGCCGACCAGACCAATCTGCTGGCCTTGAACGCCGCCATCGAAGCCGCCCGCGCCGGCGAGCAGGGCCGCGGCTTCGCCGTGGTGGCCGACGAAGTGCGCAAGCTGGCCGAACGCACCAGCCTGTCCACCCAGGAAATCTCCGACATGATCGCCAACATCCAGCGCGGCACCAACGAGGCTGTGGCCAACATCCAGGGCGTCAGCCAGCAGGCCGAAAAGGGCGTCGCCCTGGCCAACAGTGCCGACCAGTCGGTGGCCGGCATCAACGACCGCAGCAGCGAAGTGGCGGTCGGCATCGGCCAGATCGCCAGCGCCGTGGCCGAACAACGCACCGCCGGCAGCGAAGCAGCGCGCCATCTGGCGCAAATTTCCAACATGGCGGAAAGCACCTCGGCCGCAATCCTCGAACTCGGCGCCTCGTCGCAACAGTTGGCCGGCATGGCCTCCCAACTGCAGAAGGAAGTCGCCGCCTTCCGCGTCTAGTCCGGCGGAGGCGCAAGCCCAATCCTCGTCGTCCCCGCGAAAGCGGGGACCCAGGTGTTCACCGGGTTCCAACTCGAGCAATGCCCGGCCTGCCTGAGCCTGCCGCTGGTCGGCAACAACGGCGGAGTATTTCCCGGCCTCGGCCATTTGCCCGCACCTCCTACGGCTCAAGCCCCTTCATTGCCGGCGTCATGCCTTGATGACATGCCGATGATGCATCCGAGCTAAACTCGCTCCATCCGGCAGGGAGACCGGGGGAGGCGAGGACAGCATGGCAAGAATCTTCATCAGCTACAGCCACCAGGACGAAGCCTGGAAAGACCGGCTGGTCCGGCAACTCGGCGTGCTGGCAACGGAAGGACTGGAAACCTGGGACGACCGGCGCATCTCCGGCGGCGACGACTGGCAGCCGGAGATCGAACAGGCCATCGCCAACTGCGACGTGGCGCTGCTGCTGATCTCCGCCCACTTCCTCACTTCCCAGTTCATCCTCGGCAAGGAGATTCCGCCGCTCCTGCAAAGGCGCGAACAGCAAGGCATCCGCGTCATTCCGGTGATTATCTCGCCCTGCCAGTGGACGCGCGTGACGTGGCTCAAATCCATCCAGGCCCGGCCCAAGGACGGCAAGCCGCTCACCGGCATGAACGATCACGACGCCGAGGCAGCGCTGTGCGACCTCACTGGCGAAGTCGCAGAGCTGAGCAGCCACATTGCGCCTGACCACAAAGCCGGCCAGTCGCTACCCCCAGAAAAGATCGACCTCACCCACCTCCCCGAAGGTGCAGCCCATTTCCTCGGCCGCGAAGCCGAACTGGCCGAACTCGACGCCGCCTGGACCGACGGCGGCAAGACCCACATCGTCCAACTCATCGCCCCCGGCGGCGTCGGCAAGACCTCGGTGCTCAAGCGCTGGCTGGATCGGCTCAAGGCCGAGGGCTGGCGCGGCGCCCAGCGAGTCTTCGGCTGGAGCTTCTACAGCCAGGGCACCGGCGACGACCGGCAGGCCTCGGAAGACCACTTCCTCGCCGAAGCCTTGAAATGGTTCGGCGTAAAGATCGAAGCCTCGGTCGGCCCCTGGGACAAGGGCCGCGCCCTGGCCGACGCCGTCACCGCCAGTCGTACCCTGCTGGTGCTGGACGGTGTCGAGCCTTTGCAATATCCACCCGGCCCGCTAGCCGGCGAGTTGCGCGCCCCGGGCCTCAAAGCCCTGCTGAGCCAACTCGCCAGCGCCGGCCATGGCGGCCTGTGCCTGATCAGCAGCCGCGAAGCTATCACCGACCTGGCTGAGTGGGAGCGTATCCCCAGCTATGGAGCCGGCACTGTATTACGCCGCGATCTGGGCAACCTGTCCGCCGACGACGGCGCCAGGCTACTGCACATGTCGGGGGCGCAACGCGCTGGCGCTGCGGCCATCGCTGCGGACGACGAGGAGCTCCAAGCAGCCAGCCGCGAAGTGCGCGGCCATGCCCTGACCCTCTCACTCCTGGGCCGCTATCTGGCGCTGGCCTTCGACGGCGACATCCGTCAGCACGGCCAAGTGGATTTTCAGGAAGCCGATGCAGAAACCCAGGGAGGCCATGCCTTCAAGGTCATGGCCGCCTACGAAACCTGGTTTGCCCGGGAGGGAGACAAGGGCGCGCGGGAACTGGCTGCGCTACGCCTGCTGGGCTTCTTCGACCGCCCGGCAAGCCGAGAAAGCCTGCGTGCCTTGCGAACTGCGCCTGCCATTACAGGGTTGACTCGTCCCCTGGTGAACCTCAAACCCGCCCACTGGCAAGCCACTCTCAAGCGCCTGCAGGACTGTGGCCTTGCCTTCCCCGGAGAGGCCGACGGCAGCCTCGACGCCCACCCCCTGGTGCGCGAATACTTGGCCGCCACTCTCAAAGAAAAAATGCCCGAAGCCTGGCGCGAAGGCCACCGGCGCATCTATGAGCAACTCAAGGCCAGTGCGCCCCAACGGCCGGACACACTGGAAGGCCTGCAACCCCTCTACCAGGCCATTGCCCATGGCTGCCTAGCGGGCTTGCCGCAGCGGGCCTGCGACGACGTATATGTAGATCGCATTTTGCGCGGTACTGGAGCAGGTGGCAACTACAGTAGTTTCGTTCTCGGCGCAATTGGCGCTGACCTAGGTGCCGTAGCCTGCTTTTTTGGGCCACCCTGGCAGCGACTATCGCAAGGCCTTAGTGTAGAGAACCAGGGCTGGTTGCTCAATGAGGCAGCCTTTTCCCTTTGTGCCCTTGGCAGACTGACTGAGGCCTTAGAACCAGCAAGGGCTGGAGCGGAAACCGCTGTGAAATTGGAAGACTGGAAAAATGCAGCATCTAGCTACGGCAACCTTAGCGAACTGCAATTGAGCCTAGGGCAGATCGCCACAGCTGTGGATGCCGCCCAGCAGGCAGAGGGCTACGCCAAGCGCAGCAACAATAGATTCGAGCGCATGACCCGGAGAACCACCTTGGCGAATGCCCTGCACCAACAGGGAGATACCGCATCAGCCGAGCAGATCTTTGTCGAGGCCGAGGCAATGCAGGCAGGTTTGCAATCCGAATACTTGCTGCTCTATTCGCAAAGAGGGTTCTTGTATTGCGACCTGCTCCTGACCGGAGCTGAGCGAGCGGCTTGGCGCGGTCAGGCCGACGGTGCGGCAACGGAACGCTGTATAGCTGTAGCGTTGCGAGCCTCTAAGACGCTGGGATGGACTGAACGGGCTGAACGGCTGCTCGACATCGGCCTTGACCACCTCACCCTAGCCCGCTGCGCCATCTACAGCGCGCTTCAGCAAGGACTGCCGCCTCACACGGCCCAGAACAATGCCGACCAGGCCGTGGCAAGCCTGCGCGCCGCCGGCGCCCAACACCACCTACCCAGAGGCCTGCTCACCCGCGCCTGGCTACGCCATAGCCTGGGCGACATTCCCGGCGCCAAAGCGGATCTAAACGAAGCCCATCAAATTGCCGCCCGCGGCAACATGAAGCTCTTCCTCGCCGACATCGCCCTCACCCGCGCCCGCCTTTTCCACGACCGGGCCGAACTCGCCAAGGCCCGCGCCCTGATCGATGAATGCGGCTACGGCCGCCGCCTGCCGGAACTCGCGGACGCGGAGGCCAAAGCTGCTGCCGAGAAATGGTAGCCCTGGCTCCACGCTAACCGACCCAACGAACGAGGAGCCCCCCCGTGGCCCGCAACTACTCCTACGACAGCCGCGCCGATGCGCTGCTCCACCCCGCCGCGGGCTTGGGCGCTGAAGATTTCTTCCAGGACTGGTCGGCCGCCGATGTCGCCGATCTGCCCCTGCTCTGCGCCGAGCTTTCCCGACTGGCCTATGGCAAGGAGGAGCGGGTCCGCAGCGCCCTGCCGCGGATGGGATTGCAGCTGCTCGGCTGGATCGGCGGCGAGGGCCTCGACGAGCGCATCGCCACCTGGGGCAGCGATGCCATGATCGCCGGGCGGGACGACGGCCTCACCCTGGTGGTGTTCCGCGGCACCGAAGCCGACAAGATCGAAGACCTGCTGACCGATCTGCGCACCCTGCCCGAGCCCTGGCGATACGGCGCCAAGGTGCATCGCGGCTTTGCCGCTGCCTACGCAGCCATCCAGCCACAGTTGGCCACCGCCCTGGCCGGCCGCGACGGCCCAATGGCGTTCGCCGGCCACAGCCTGGGCGCGGCGCTGGCCACCCTGGCCGCCGCAGACTGGCGGGAACGCAATCCCCAACTCTTCACCTACGGCTCGCCGCGGGTCGGCGATACCGGCTTGGCCAAACACCTGGCCGGTCTGGCCGTGGCCCGCCACGTCGATTGCTGCGATGTGGTGACGCGGGTGCCGCCCGAGCGCTTCGACCGGGCGCATATCGACGCCCTCCTGGGCACCTTTGTCGGCCACGGCTTGGCCACCGAGGCGCTGGCTGGCGCCCTCGCCAATCTGCTGGAGCTGATGGCCGGCGACACCACCTTCGTACACGTCGGCCCCGCCCGCTACATCGACCGCCACGGCACGCTGCGCACCGACCACCCCGATGACGCCGCCATCGACGCCGACCAGTCCCAGGCGCGGGCGGAATATCCGGTCCCCCAAGGCGCCGCGACGGCGATCCCGCCGGCGGAACTGGCGCTGCATCCCCTCGACAGCTTCAGGCAAATCATCGCCAACGGCATGCTGCCTACCGCCACCCGCGTACCCTTGCGCGACCTGGCCGACCATGCGCCGATCAACTACCTGAGCCCCCTGGCCCGCCGCCCGGGCTGAAAGAATGCGCGCCGGCCATCGCCTGCCGGCCTTGCCCGCCGGGCGCTTAGCCTGTATTATTAGTGTATTACAACCCGTCAGGGCTCGCCGTCATGACCCTCACTGTCCGCCTCGACCCGCAGCTAGAAGATCAGCTGGAGGACTACTGCCGCACCGAAGGTGCGACCAAGTCGGCGGTGGTGACCCAGGCGCTGCGCGAGTTTCTCAGCACCCTGCGGCAGCAGCGCACGCCCTATGAGGTGTATCGCGAGGTGGCCCAGGAGAACGGGCTGGACGAGCTTGCCGTAGGCGAACCGAGCGACAACTCCCTGCATTACAAGCAGCGGCTCAAAGCCAAGCTGAATGCCAAGCATGGCCGTTAATGCCGCCCTGGTCGATGCGGGGCCGCTGATCGCCTTGTTCGATTCCACCGACAAACTGCATCAGGACATGACCGCCTTCTTCCGCGGCTTCGTCGGCCGCATGCACACCACCTGGCCGGTCGTCACCGAGGTCTGCCACTTCCTCAGCGTGCGTCAGCAGCGTGCCTTTCTCGCCTGGCTGCGGCGCGGCGGCGCGCATTTGGACGAGATTGACGCCGCCGGACTGGACGCCTTCGATATCATGCTCGAAAAGTACGCCGACCAGCCGATGGACCTGGCCGACGCCTCCTTGGTCTGGCTCGGCGCGAAACTTAAACTCAGCGACATCATTACCATTGACCGCAACGATTTCTCGATCTACCGGACCCCGGGCGGCAAGCCTTTCCGCAACCTTTTGACCCTGGCCTGATTCAAGGCGATTGGAAAACCCATGAAAAAAATCCTGATCCTCGGCGTTAATGGCTTCATCGGCCACCATCTGTCCCAGCGCATCCTGAACACCACCGACTGGGAGGTGTACGGCATGGACATGAATTCCGAGCGCGTCGCCGACCTGATGGACAACCCTCGTTTCCATTTCTTCGAGGGCGACATCATGATCAACAAGGAGTGGATCGAGTACCACGTCAAGAAGTGCGACGTGATCCTGCCCCTGGTGGCCATCGCCACGCCGGCCACCTACGTCAAGGAACCGCTGCGGGTCTTCGAGCTGGATTTTGAAGCCAACCTACCGATCATCCGCCAGGCGGTGAAGTACAAGAAGCGGGTGATCTTCCCCTCCACCTCCGAGGTCTACGGTATGAGCCAGGACCCGGAATTCGATCCGGAGAATTCCAACCTAGTGCTGGGTCCGATCAACAAGCCGCGCTGGATCTACTCCTGCGCCAAGCAGATGATGGACCGGGTGATCCACGCCTACGGCCAGCAGGAAGGCCTGCAATACACCCTGTTCCGCCCCTTCAACTGGATCGGCCCGGGCCTCGACTCGATCTACACGCCGAAGGAAGGCTCCTCCCGCGTGATCACCCAGTTCCTCGGCCACATCGTCCGCGGCGAACCGATCAAGCTGGTGGACGGCGGCGCCCAAAAGCGCTCCTTCACCTACGTCACCGACGGCATCGACGCGCTGATGAAGATCATCGACAACAAGGACGGCGTCGCCAACGGCAAGATCTACAACATCGGCAACCCGAAGAACAACTACTCGATCCGAGAACTGGCCACCCTGATGCTGGACCTGGCCAAGCAGTACCCCGAGTACGCCGAGAGCGTGGCCAAGGTCAAGGTGCTGGAAACCACCTCCGCCGAGTACTACGGCAAGGGCTACCAGGACACCCAGCACCGGGTGCCGAAGATCAGCAACACCATGTCCGATCTGGGCTGGGAGCCCACGGTCACTTTTGAAGACGCCCTGCGCGGCATCTTCGAGGCCTATCGCGGCGACGTCGCCGAAGCCCGCAAGCTGATGGACTGAGGGCCGCTACGGCCCATGTCCATCCTCGCTCTCAAGATCGACGTCGACACCTATCGCGGCACCCTGGTCGGGGTGCCGCGGCTGGTAGACGCGCTGCGCCGTTTCGGCGCCGACGCCACCTTCCTGTTCACCCTCGGCCAGGACAACACCGGCCGCGCCATCAAGCGCGCCTTCCGTCCCGGCTTCATGAAGAAGGTATCGCGCACTTCCGTCGTCTCCCACTACGGCCTGCTGACCCTGATGTACGGCACGGTGATACCCGGCCCCCACATCGGCAAGCGCTGCGCCGACATCATGCGCGGCGTCAAGGATGCCGGCTTCGACACCGGCATCCATTGCTGGGACCACGTCGAATGGCAGGACGAAGTTGCCATGTCCGATGAGGCATGGACCGAAAAGCGCATGCAACTGGCGGTGGACTACTACGCCAAGATCTTCGGCGAAGCGCCCAAGACCCACGGCGCCGCCGGCTGGCAGATGAACCGACATGCGCTGCGCCTGACCCAGCGCTTCGGCCTCAACTACGC
>DATDMT010000186.1:0-4012 GCA_036518635.1 Rhodocyclaceae bacterium
CAACCCCCACCTCCCGCACCCACCAGCGCCGCAAGGAAGCCCGCCCCGGCGAGCTGGCCGATGCCGCCCTGGACCTCTTGGTCGAACGCGGTTTCGCCGCCACCCGGCTTGACGACGTGGCCGCCGCCGCCGGCGTTTCCAAGGGCACCCTGTACCTCTACTTCGACAGCAAGGAAGCCCTGTTCCGCGCCGTCGTCGAGCAGAACATCCTGCCGGTGATCGAGGATGCCGAGCTGATCGTCGCCGACCACCAGGGCAGTGCCGCCGAGTTGCTGGCCGAGCTGATGCGCGGCTGGTGGCAGCGGGTCGGCGCCACCAAGGCCGGCGGCGTGACCAAGCTGATCGTCACCGAGGCGCGCAACTTTCCAGACCTTGCCGCCTGGTACCACGACGCCGTGGTGGCCCGCGCCAAGCGGCTGATCTGCGGCGTGCTGGAGCTTGGCATCCAGCGCGGCGAGTTCCGCGCACTGGACGTGGGCCTGGCCTTCCACGCGATTTTTGCCCCGGTGATGATGTTGATGATCTGGCGCCATTCCATCGGCGCCTGCTGCGGCCAGGGCATTGACCCCGACGAATACATCGAGCTGTCCATCGACCTGATCCTGAACGGGCTTAAGCCCTGAGGAGCCTCCCCATGCCCATCCAGCGAACCCTATCCGCCATCGCCCTTTGCCTGCTGCTGGCCGCCTGCGCCGAAACCCCGCCGCCGCCGGCCCCGGCCAAGATCGTCCGCAGCCTGGTGGCGGGCAGCGCCGAGGCCGCCGGCGAGCGGCGCTACAGCGGCGATGTGCATGCCCGCTACGAAACGGTGCTGGCCTTCCGCCTGAACGGCAAGCTGACCCAGCGTCTGGTGGATGCCGGCACGGTGGTCAAGGCCGGCCAACCCCTGGCCCGGCTCGATGCCGCCGACGCCGCGCTGCAGGCCACCCAGGCCGACGCCCAGCGCGCCCTGGCCGAGGCCGAAGTGAAGCGCTACCGCGACCTGCGGGCGAAGAATTTCATCAGCCAGTCGGCGCTGGATGCCAAGGAAACCGCCTTCCGCGCCGCCGACGCCCAGTTCGGCCTGGCGCGCAACCAGTCGGCCTACACCACGCTGACCGCCGACCGGGCCGGAGTGGTTGCCGCGGTGCTGGCCGAGGCCGGCCAGGTGGTCGCCGCCGGCCAGCCGGTGCTGCGTCTGGCGCCGGACGGCGAGCGTGAAGTGGCGATCGCCATTCCCGAATCCGACGTGGCCGCCTACAAGGTCGGCGACGCGGCCGAGGTGACGCTGTGGGCCAACGAGGCCAAGCCGCTCAAGGGCCGCCTGCGCGAACTCGCCGCCGCCGCCGACCCGGCCACCCGCACCTATGCCGCCCGGGTGACCCTGCCGGAGGCCGATGCCCGGCTCGCCATCGGCATGACCGCCACCGTCAAGTTCTCCGCCAAGGCCGGTGCCGGCGATCTCACCGTGCCGCTCGCCGCCATCTTCCAGCAGGGCGACAAGCCGGCCCTGTGGCTGATCGGCAAGGACAACGTGCTGGTGCTGCGGCCGATCAGCGTGGCCCGCTACAGCGATGGCGGCGCCGTGGTCGGCGAGGGCCTGCAGGCCGGCGAGCGCTTTGTCGCCGCCGGGGTGCACAAGCTGGTGGCGGGCGAGAAGGTGCGTCTGGCCGAAGCCCCCGCCCCGGCGACCACCGTCGCCAACGCAGCCAACTGAGCGCGCCATGAGCGACGAGCGCTGGAACATCTCCGCCTGGTCCCTGCGCCATCCGCAGATGATCGTGTATCTGATCGTCGTGCTGATGGTGGCGGGCATCCTCTCCTACCTAAAACTCGGCCGCGCCGAAGATCCGGATTTCACCTTCAAGGTGATGGTGGTGCGCACCCTCTGGCCCGGCGCCCCGGCCCGCGAAGTGGAAACGGAACTGACCGAACGGATCGAGAAAAAGCTCTACGAGACCCCCTGGGTGGACGTGCTGCGCTCCACCTCGCGCCCCGGCGAATCGCTGATCTTCGTCATCCTCAAAGACTACACGCCGAAGCAGGAAGTGGTCGAATCCTGGCGCCAGGTGCGGAAAAAGCTCGACGACATCCGCTACACCCTGCCCCAGGGCGTGATCGGCCCCTTCCCCAACGACGAGTTCGGCGACGTGATGGTCAACGTGCTGGCGCTGACCGGCGACGGCTACGACCTGGCCGAGCTGCGCCGCCAGGCCGAGCGCATGGGCCGCGAACTGCGCCGTGTGCCTGACGTGAAGAAGGTCGAGCTGATCGGCGTGCAGGACGAGAAAGTCTATGTCGAGATCGCCCCGGAACGCCTGGCGGCCTTGGGGCTAACCCCGAAAGACGTGGCCGAGGCGCTGCAGAAGCAGAACGCGGTGAATGCCGACGGCTTTGTCGAAACCGACAGCGACCGACTGCACCTGCGGGTCAGCGGCGCTTTCACCCGCTTCGAGGATGTGCGCGACGCCGATCTGGCCGTCGCCGGCAAGCAGTTCCGCCTCTCCGACATCGCCAAGGTCACGCGCGGCTATGCCGATCCGCCCAGCCCGCGGATGCGCGTCGGCGGCCAGCCGGCGGTGGGCATCGGCGTGGTGATGGCCAAGGGCGGCGACGTGATCGCCATGGGCGACCAGCTACGTGCGGAAACCGCGCGCCTCACCGCCGCCCTGCCGGCCGGCATCGACGTGCACGTGGTATCCGACCAGCCGCGCAAGGTGCAGGACTCGATCAAGCTCTTCGTCGAATCCCTCGGCGAGGCCATCGCCATCGTCCTCGCGGTGTCCTTCCTCAGCCTCGGCTGGCGCACCGGTACCGTCGTCGCCCTGTCGATCCCGCTGGTGCTGGCGATCACCTTCGCCTTGATGAAGGTCTTCGGCATCGATCTGCAGCGCATCTCCCTGGGGGCGCTGGTAATTTCCCTCGGCCTCCTGGTAGATGACGCCATCATTGCCGCCGAAATGATGGTGGTGAAGCTGGAGCACGGCTGGGACCGCTTCAAGGCCGCCACCTTCGCCTACACCTCCACCGCCTTCCCGATGCTGACCGGCACCCTGATCACTGCCGCCGGCTTCACCCCGGTGGGCTTCGCCAAGTCCGCCGCCGGCGAATACACCTTCTCGATCTTCGCCGTCGTTACCATCGCCCTGCTCTCCTCCTGGGTCGTCGCGGTGGTGTTCACGCCCTACCTCGGCTTCCGCCTGCTCGATCCGGCAAAGCTGATGGCGCAGGCCCAGAAGCACGGCGACGACATCTACGACACGCCCTTCTACCGCCGCTTCCGCGCCCTGGTGGAATGGTGCCTGCTGCGCCGCTGGGTCGTCATCGGCGCCACCATCGGCGCCTTCGTGCTGGCCATCGTCGCCTTCAATACCGGCGTGCAGAAGCAGTTCTTCCCCGCCGCCGACCGCCTGGAACTGCTGGTGGACATCTGGCTGCCGCAGAACGCCTCGCTGAAGGCCACCGAGAGCGAAGTGCACAAGATCGAGGCGCTGCTGCAGGGCGACGCCGCGGTGGACAACGTCTCCTCCTACATCGGCAACGGCGCGCCGCGCTTCTATCTGCCCCTGGACCAGCAATTGTTCGCCGACAACTTCGCCGAGATGGTGGTGATGACCAAGGACCTGAAGGCTCGCGAGGACCTGAAGCGCCGCCTGGAGGAGCGCTTCGCTGCCGCCGACGGCACCTTCGCCCATCTGCGGGTGCGCGTGCTGCGCCTGGAGAACGGCCCGCCGGTGGGCTTCCCGGTGCAGGTCCGGGTGATGGGCGAGGATCTGACCACGCTGCGCAACATCGCCGGCCAGGTGGCGACGGTGATGCGCGCCAACCCCAACATCACGGACGTGAACCTGGATTGGAACGAGCAGGTCAAGGGCGTGCGGATCGAGATCGACCAGGGCCGCGCGCGCCAGCTCGGTGTCAGCACTCAGGACGTGACCCAGGCCGTGCGCGGCTGGCAGCAGGGCATCCCGCTGACCCAGTTCCGCGAGAGCGACCAGTTGATCGAGGTGCTGATGCGCGCCCCCGCCGCCTA